>PKYM01000216.1 GCA_003132645.1 Actinomycetota bacterium
ACGTTCGCGACCATGACCGTCACTCCCGACTGTTCGAGTCGTTCGAGCTCGCGCGGGTCGGCGTGGTCGTCGGTGATGACTGCGCTGAGGCCGGCGAGGTCGCACACCTTGCCGAGAGCCACCAGGCCGAGCTTCGAGGCGTCGGCCAGGACGTAGCGCTCGGCGGCGTGCTCGAGGATGACCCGGCGCGAGGCGATCTCGTCGGGGTAGTAATCGGTGAGGCCCATCTCGGGGTGCACGCCTCCCGCTCCCATGAACGCCTTGTCGGCGAAGTAGTCGCGAAAGAAGGCCTCGCTGACCGGCCCGAAACAGGCGAGGTCGCCGGAACGTACCCGGCCGCCCGAGGTGATCACTTCGATGCCGTCGCGATCGGCCAGGGCGTTGGCTACCAGCAGCGAGTTGGTAAGGACGATCCCGCGATGAGCAAGCGGCAGCTCGCCAGCCAGCTGGGCCACGGTTGTGCCGACGTCGAGGGTCAACGTGTCGCCGGGCTCGATGAGGCTCGCGGCCAGCCGGGCGATGGCGATCTTGCGTTCGCGGTGCAGCATGCGCCGCTTCTCGAAGGCCGGCTCGAAGGCGCGGGCGGCCGCACGAGTCGCGCCGCCGTAGACACGGCGCACGAGACCGTCTTCTTCGAGGGCCACGAGGTCGCGGCGTATGGTCTCGCTCGACACGCCGAGCTCGTCGGCAAGTTCGGCGGGCTTGACGAGGGGGCGGCTACGGACGTGCTCCATGATGACGAGCCGTCGTTCCTCGGGTATCGCTGTCCCCATATTCCAAGCTCCCGCTGAGGAAGTTTGTGGAACTCTAAGCGATTCTGTGGGAGCAATGCAATAGGCTGTGGGCATCGGTCGCCGTGAGGTCGGCTTGACTCGCGCGGCGGNNCACGGTCGGCTTGACTCGCGCGGCGGCGAGCGGCTCTAGTAGCGAGCGTATGCGCGAACCGAACAACAGCCGAGGGCCAGCAAGCGCGCGGCCGTCCCGCCGTGGCGTCCCCATGCTCGCCGTCGTCGCGCTGGCCGCGCTGGCCTTGATCTGGGGTTACAACTGGGTCGTGATGAAGGTCGGCCTGCGCTACTCGCAGCCGTTCACGTTCGCGGCGCTGCGCACGTTCCTTGGGGCCGCAGCGCTGCTCGCGCTGCTGCCCGTGCTGCACCGTCCCTTGAGACCTCGCGCGGTCGGCTACACGCTCCTCATCGGCCTGCTGCAGACCACCGGCTTCGTCGGTCTCATCATGTGGGCCCTCCAGAGCGGAGGGGCGGCCAGAACGTCGATCCTCACGTATACGATGCCGTTTTGGCTGCTGCTCATGGCTTGGGTGGTCCTCGGTGAGCGGCTCAAGGGACTGCAGTGGTTCGCCGTCGGGTTGGCGGCTGGGGGCCTGCTGCTCATCCTCAGCCCCTGGCGGCTCCAGGGTGTGTTCAGCAGCCTGCTGGCGGTGGGCGCCGGCGTGTGCTGGGCGGCAAGCGCGGTCGTCGCGAAGCTTCTGCAGCGGCGACAGTCCGTCGATCTGCTCTCTCTCACGGCGTGGCAGATGCTGCTCGGGTCGGTCCCCCTCGTGGTCATCGCCCTGGCTACCTGGAGCGGTCCGCCCGTCTGGTCTTCGACGTTCATCTGGACGCTGGCATACAACGTCGTGCTGGCCAACGCGCTGGCCTGGTTTCTGTGGCTGTACGCGCTGCGCGTGCTGTCGGCGGGCCGCGCCGGGATCGGCACTCTGGCCATCCCGGTGATCGGGGTCGCCGCGGCCGCGCTGCAGCTCGGGGAACGGGTCAGCCCGCTGGAGGCCGCGGGCATGGCGCTGATCGTCGGCGCCCTGGCTGTGGGGGCGTTCCTTGCGTCACCCTGAGCGGGACCCTTCCCGGCGCTGAGTCACTGAGACTCGCCGCGGCTCAGCTCGTCGCTTCAGGACGTCCGACCTCGGCGCTCACTCGTCGACCACACCCGGATGCTCACACTGGGACCGGCTGCCGCACTATCATGAAGAGCGGTCGACCAATGGGCCAGTCCTGCGCCGGAGGCACGAAGGGATCGCACATGGGCGGTGAGCAGACCATCCGCATCGCGCAGTCATGCGCGCAGGATTCCCGCGAGGCCGTGGCGGAATTCCACGCGGGCGTAGCGCAGCCGGACGCGACGCTGGTGATCTTCTTCTGTTCCAGCGAGTACGACCGCGATGTGCTGGCGGCGGAGATGGGTCGCCGGTTCGCCGGCGCACAGGTCGTGGGGTGTACGACGGCCGGCGAGATAGGGCCGGCCGGCTGCCGCGATCACAGCATCACGGGCGTGAGTTTCTCCTCAGCGGCCTGCACGGCGGTGATCGGTCGCCTCGAGGATCTGCGGCAGTTCCAGATCTCCGACGGAGTGGCGTTTGCTCACGATCTGCGCCGCAGACTGGGGGAGATCGCTCCGGAGAGCGATGGCGGCAACAGCTTCGCCTTCCTGCTCGTCGACGGCTTGTCGGGACACGAAGAGCTGCTGGCGCACTCGCTCCAGGAAGGGCTGAGCGAGATCTCGCTGGTCGGAGGCTCGGCGGGCGACGGCATGAGCTTCGACAGCACCTTCATCTACTGCGACGGACGCTTCTCCTCAAACACCGCAGTCCTCGTGCTGGCCACGACGCCCTTGCCGTTCACGGAGTTCAAGACCCAGCACTTCGTGCCCACCGACGAGAGACTGGTGGTCACCGAGGCCGACCCCTCCCAGCGCGTCGTCAGAGAGATCAATGGCCTGCCGGCCGCCGAGGAATACGCCCGCATCCTCGGCATCGACGCCGGCGATCTCGACCCGGTCCATTTCGCGGCATCGCCGGTCGTGGTGCTGATCGATGGTGCGAACTACGTGCGTTCGATCCAGAAGGTCAACCCAGACGGCAGCCTCAAGTTCTACTGCGCGATCGATCGTGGAGTGGTCCTTCGCGTCGCCAAAGGCGTCGACCTGGTCACGAACCTTGAGACGGCACTCTCGCAGGTAAGCGCCCGGATCGGCCCGCCGCAGCTCGTCCTCACCTTCGACTGCATCCTGCGGAAGCTGGAGATCGCCCAGGACGGCCTCGACGAAGCCGTGGGCGACATCCTGCGGCGTAACAACGCCGTAGGCTTCAACACGTATGGTGAGCAGTTCTGCGGCGTGCACGTCAATCAGACCCTGACGGCGATCGCCCTTGGCTTTGGCGTCGCGACCGGCGCCACAGAGGTGGGCGATGCCTGACCCGGACCAGCCGACCGGCAGCCCGGACGCGCAGGCCCTGGAGGCCGAGATCGTCCGGCTCCACAAGGTCGTCGACGCGCTCATGGATCGATCGGAATCCAGCACCAACGTCCAGGGCTCCGATTTCGGCCTTTTCCAGACGACGATCATGCTCCAGGACCAGGTGCGCCTCCGTTCCGAGGAGCTGGAAGCGGCCGTGCGCGACGCGCAGGGGGATACGAGCAGCTCCCGGGCGTCCGCGCCGCGAGACATGCAGACACTGCGCAGGACGACCGCGCTCCAGATCCAGCTGCTGGAACTCGTGGTGCAACGGAAGGACGTCGGAGAGCTGGTCGACAGGGTTGCCGCCATCCTGGATATCCCGATCATCCTCTTCGACACTCGCGGGCGGGTNNGACCCTGACGGGGTCGTCACCAGCGTCGGCCGGCGCGCCTTCTTCCGCGAGATCGTGGTGATGAACCACGCCGAACGCGTGCTGGCCGCAGTGGCCTCTCAGCGTCAGCCGACGGCGTTCACCGGCGCCTCGCTGCTCTTCCTGCAACAGCTGGTGACTCTCGATCTCCTCCGCAGCCGGGACGAGCTGAGGATGCGCCGGCGCGTACGGCGCGGTCTTCTTCGTGACATCCTGGCCGGCGACGGCACGCCCGACGAGCTGAGGATCCGACTGCAGGCGCAAGGATTCGACGAGGAGAGCGTGTTGCGGATCGTGATCGTCGAACCGGAGTCACCCCAGATGCCGCCCGGACAGGCTCCCGGCACACGGACCACCCGGCGGCTCGGCGGAACGCTGCTGCGCTCTCTCGACGACGTCCTGAGCCAACGGCGGATCCCGTTTTTGAGCTCCTCCATGGGGTCGCTGCTGGTGGTGATCACCGAGCTGCCGGACAGCGGCACGGCGACTGCGCGGGCCCTGCTTGCCGATCTGCAAGAGGCGGCGACACAGGCCGTCTCTCCCGCCCGAGTCGCGGTCGGGTGTTCGGCTCCCCTGGCCGGAGTCGCGAGCGCTGCGAGAGGCCTGCAGCAGGCTAAGGCCGCGTGCATCGCGGCCCGTCGTGCGCCACATCCGGGCAGCACTGGTATCTTCGAAGAGCTGAGCGGGCACTTGCGACTGCTGGACGGGTTGGATGGGGGATCCCTGGACGATCTCGTCCATCGCACCTTCGCGCCGCTGCTCGACTACGACGCGCGGCACCGAGCCAATCTGTACGAGACCCTCCGTACACTGTTCGAGCATCGTCTGGCGGTCCAGGAGACCGCGGATTCGTTGCACATCCACCGCAACACACTGCAGAAGCGGCTGGCGCACGTGGAGAAGCTCCTCGCGATCGACCTCAGCGACCTCGACGTCATCGTCGACATCCGGCTCGGCCTGCACGCCGCCGAGCTTCTCGGCGGGCCGCGTCCTTAGGCCCCGGGCGACCGCACTTCCATCCTGAACTGACGCGGTCTCTGACCCTGCTGCGTTGACACCGTCTGTGATCCTGCGGTGCGTCGCCGTCCCCGATCCTGCGGTGCGTCGCCGCGGTGGTGTGCGCGCGACCATTCCTTCAACGCAAGAGTGGTCGCCGGACGACTCGACTCCTGACCCGACCGGCCACATCCTTCGGTGACACAGCTCGTCGCCACAAGCAGGAGTCGCACACGACCGACCGTGTCGGCGACTGCGCTCCATCCCACAGAGGAGGAGGCCATGGCCAAAGTACTGATGATCCACCCGGACAAGTGCACCGGGTGCCGCAACTGCGAACTGGCGTGCTCGTTCGAGCACGAAGGCCAGTTCCGCCCGGGAGCCTCGCGTGTGCAGGCGTACACCTGGGAGCGCGAAGGCATGTCGGTGCCGATGATGTGCCAGCAGTGCGACGACGCGGCCTGCGTCACGGTCTGCCCTACCGGCGCCATGCACCGCAGCACCACGAGGGCGAACCTGGTGGACTGGGACGAGAGCACCTGCATCCGCTGCAAGATGTGCACCATCGCCTGTCCCTTCGGCAACGCGCGCTACGACGCCGCCTCGAGTGCCATCTTCAAGTGCGACACCTGCCAGGGCGCGCCCGAGTGCGTGGCGTTCTGCCCCAACGGGGCGCTCGAGTTCGTGGATGACGAGCAGCAGGTACGCTCGCGCAAGAAGGCCTACGCGGCGAAGTTCAAGGAAGCCTTCCAGGAGGTGAGCTGAGATGTTCGGCTGGACCGGCACCATCCTGCGCGTCGACCTCACCAAGGGCGAGGTCACCCGTGAGGCCACCGATCCCCAGCTCGCGCGTGACTACCTCGGGGCCCGCGGCCTCGGTGGCCACATCGTGAGCACCGAGGTCGACCCCACCACGGACGCTCTCGGTCCGGACAACAAGATCGTGTTCGCGCCCGGGCCACTGACCGGCACGTTCGCGCCGGCGGCCGGACGCTTCAACGTCGTCACCAAGGGCCCGCTGAACGGCGTGCTCGCCGCCTCCAACTCCGGCGGCACCTTCGGCCCGGAGCTCAAGTACGCGGGCTACGACGCGCTCGTCATCGAGGGCAAGGCCGCCAAGCCCGTCTACCTGTGGATCAGGGATCACGAGGTCGAGATCCGCGACGCGGCCGCCGTCTGGGGACACAACACGCCCGATACGACCGACCTCGTGCGCGCCGAGACCGACGAGGACGCCAAGGTCTCGTGCATCGGGCCCGCCGGAGAGCATCTTTCGCTCATCTCCAACATCATGAACGAGATGCACCGGGCGGCCGGCCGCACCGGCGTCGGCGCGGTGATGGGCGCCAAGAACCTCAAGGCCGTCGCCGTGTTCGGCAGCGGCCCCGTCAAGGTGGCCGACCCCGAGGGCTTCAAGGCGGCCGTGATGAAGGCGCGCCAGATGATCCAGGCGCACCCGGTCGGCGGCACGGGCCTCAAGGCCTACGGCACCGACGTGCTCGTCAACATCTTGAACCAGACGGGCGCCTTGCCGACGCGCAACTACCAGGATGGCTACTTCCCCACCGCCGACAAGACCGGCGGCGAGTCGCTGGCCGCCAAGCAACTGGTCCGGCCGAAGGGCTGTTTCAGCTGCATCATCTCCTGCGGCCGCGTGTCCAAGGTCGACAACCCGGCTTACGCCGGCTACGGCGAAGGCCCCGAGTATGAGAGCGCCTGGTCGTTCGGCGCCGACTGCGGCATCGACGACCTCGACGCCATCACCAAGGCCAACTTCCTCTGCAACGAGTACGGCCTCGACACCATCTCGCTGGGCTCGACCATCGCTTGCGCCATGGAGCTCTTCGAGCGCGGCATCATCACCACCAAGGACACCGACGGCGTAGACCTGCACTTCGGCAACACGGCCGCCATGGTCGAGATGGTCCGCAAGGCGGGCGAAGGCGAGGGCTTCGGCGTCAAGCTGGCGCAGGGGTCGTACCGGCTTGCCGAAAGCTACGGGCATCCGGAGTTCTCGATGACCGTCAAAAAGCAGGAGATGCCGGCCTACGACCCGCGCGGCGTGCAGGGCATCGGCTTGAACTACGCCACCGGCAATCGCGGCGGCTGCCACGTGCGCGGCTACACCATCGCCATCGAGGTGCTGCAGAACGGCGCCGTCATGGACCCGCACGTGACCGAGGGCAAGGCCGGGCTCGACATCACCTTCCAGGACCTCACGGCGGCGCTGGACTCCAGCGGGGCCTGCCTGTTTGCGACCTTCGGGATCGGCGGCGCCGAGCTGACCGAGATGCTGGCGGCGCTCACCGGCCTTGACTACACGCTCGACGAGTTCATGCTCATCGGCGCGCGGATCTGGAACCAGGAGCGGCTCTGGAACCTCAAAGCCGGCTTCACCAAGGCGGACGACACACTGCCCGAGCGCCTGCTCACCGAGCCGATCAAGACCGGCCCGTCCAAGGGCGAGGTGAACCACCTCGACCAGATGCTGCCCGAGTACTACGGGCTGCGCGGCTGGGACGAGGACGGCGTGCCGACCAAGGCCAAGCTCAAGGAACTGACCCTCTAGTGAGCGACTTCGTCGGCGCCGGGCGGCACGAGCCGCCCGGCGCCTCGCCTCGCGGAGCCCGCGGCATGACGGTCAAGTACTTCGCGACCATCAGGACCTACACGGGCGAGACGGGGCGCCACCTCGACGACGCGCCGGCCGACCTGCGCGAACTGCTCACGACGCTCGCGGGTCGCTACGGCACGTCGTTTCGGCGAGCCGTATTTTCGGGCGGCGAGCTCAGCGGCGAGATCATCATCCTCGTCAACGGGCGCAATGTGCGCTACCTGCAGGGGCTCGACACGCCGCTCGCGGCGGACGACGAAGTCTCGATCTTCCCGATGGTGGCGGGCGGCTGACGAATGGCGCGAGTCTCGATGACGAGTGCAGCGATGCATGGGCTTCGGCACGGAGGCGGAAAGTGATATCTGAACGTATCCTGATCCTCGGCAACAGCGCCGCTGCGATCGCCGCCGTGAATGCGATCCGCGCCCGCGGCGGCAAGCAGGCCATCGCCATGGTCTCCAATGAGCCGTGCACCGCCTACTCGCCGGTGCTGACCACCTACTACCTGCGCGGGGAGATCCCGGAATCGGCTCTCTACTTCTGCGACATCGGCTACTACCGCGAGCACGACGTCTCCTGTCACTTCGGCACGGCCGTCATCGCCCTCGATGCCGCCGCCCAGCGCGTGACCCTCGACGACGGCACGCGGCTCGACTACGACAAGCTGCTGATCGCCACCGGAGCCTCGGCGAAGCGCGTCACGGGCCTCGACCCGGAGATCGCCGCCGAGGTCCGCTACCTGCGCACCGTCGCCGATGCGCGCCGCATCCGCGAGGCGGCCTTGGGCGCCAAGCACATCGTCATGATGGGCGGCGGTCTGGTCAGCCTGCAGGTGGCCGGCGCCGTCGCCCGTCCCGACCTGAAGGTGACCTGCGTGGTGGCCTCTCGCCAGATCCTTTCGCAGAACGTCGACGCGACCTGCGCCGCCCTGGTGTGCGGCCACGTCGAGCGCTCCGCGAACATCGAGGTCCTGTTCGGCGCCTCGGTCGCCGAGATCACGAGGTCGGGCGGAGGGTACCGGGTCTGCCTCGACTCCGGCGCGGAGCTCCAGGCCGACGTGCTCGCCGCCGGAAAGGGCGTCAGCCCCAACATCGAGTTCGTCGACCGCGCGCAGATCGCCGTCGACCAGGGCATCCTGGTCGACGAGCACTTGCGCACCACCTTCGGGAACGTTTGGGCCGCCGGCGACGTGGCCCAGGGCCGCAACCGCGTGAGCGGCGAGGTCGAGCTCGTCGCCAACTGGATCGACGCCTGCGAGCAAGGCACCGCCGCCGGCGCCAACATGGCCGGCGAGGCGCTGGCCTTCCCGGGTTCGGTGGCCGAGAACATCACCACTCTTTTCGGGGTGCAGGTGGCCGCCCTCGGCATCACCAGGAGCCGCGAGGGCGACGGCCTGCGCGAGGTCACCTACCTCGATGAGGCTCGCGGCGTGTATCGCAGGCTGCTGTTGCGCGGCG
Source organism: Actinomycetota bacterium (assembly GCA_003132645.1). Classification (GTDB taxonomy): domain Bacteria; phylum Actinomycetota; class Thermoleophilia; order UBA2241; family UBA2241; genus Bog-752. The sequence continues at coordinate 8,691 of PKYM01000216.1, forward strand.
AGGTCATGGTCGGCGCCACGCTGCTGCGCGACGTCGCGGACGTCGGGGTGCTGCGCGGCGCCATCGCCGCCGGCAGAGAGCCGTGGCCGTCCGCCAAGGCGGCGGCGAAAGGCCACGTCAGGTACACGGGGCTGTTCAAGGCCGCTTTGACGGGCCGTTGATACGAGCGCGCAAGCGATCTCGATGGCAACCGTCCTCTACACGAGCGTGAAGATGTTGACGACCGGGCATCTGTGATCGTGCGGCCGCAGGACTAAGACTTACGCGAACGGCAGCCCGCGACAAGCAGGTGCATGAGATGGCCAACAGGTCGACTGCCGGCTCCATCGACGAGTACATAGCGGGATTCCCCTCTGGGACGCAGAAGGCGCTGAAAGAGTTGCGAGCGCTCATCAAAGCGTCAGCGCCCGACGCCACAGAGACGATCAGCTACGCGATCCCCACGTTCGACTTGAACGGGCATCTGGTGCACTTCGCGGGTTACGAGAGGCACATCGGGTTCTATCCGACGGGGAGGGGGATCGAGGCGTTCAAGGAAGAACTGAAGCCCTACAAGAGTGGGAAGGGCTCGGTGCAGTTCCCCCTTGGCCGGCCGATGCCCACCGGCCTGATCCGGCGGATCGTCGAATTCAGAGTCGAAGAGAACACCGGCAAGGCCTGGAACCAGGCGCCGGGTCACCCAGGCCGGGCGTTCTAGGCTCGAGCAGCGCTCGCCGCTCGCGGATGAAGCTGTCCCCGGTCGCCTTCAGTCACCGAACCGGTTCTGATGAGTGAAGTCCCGCACGTCACGGCGTACCCGCAGGTGCTTCGCCGGCTCAGAGATCGGGTAGCCGAGACGACACGAGAAGGCGATGGTCAGATCATCTGGAATGCCGAGGATCCCCTTCACTTCAGGTTCTGAACTGAGTGAACTGACGATCTGCAAGCCGATCCCCATGGATTCGGCCGCCAGCCACATGTTCTGCATGACGCAGCCGAGACTCACGATCCCCAGAAAGTCCCCTTCGGAGGCGGGGGCTCTTCTGCTGGGGTCGTAGACCACCACAAGCAGGACAGGGCTTGTCGGCAGGGGCCTGCGCATGGCTGCGAGTTCTTCTTCGCCGATCTTGTCCAGCCTGAAATCCGGCGTTCTCCAGGACGGCGGAAACATCGTCGCCAGCAGTCCCGTCTTCTTCTTCAGGAGTTCTTCCTCAGAGAAGGAGAGCTGCTGATAGTTCTCCCGGATGAAGGCCTCGGAGATCGGACGTTCCAGGCTCCCGATCGCTTTCAGCGTCTTCCTGTCGTCGACTACGACGATCTCAAAGTTCTGCATGTTGTGGGCAGTGGGCGACCATCGTGCCGCCTCGAGAATGTCGGCNNAGGTGCTCCTTTGCCACGGGGCGTTCCAGGTCAAAAGGCGTTCTTAGAGACCCTCTTCTGCGAATCAGCTCCAGCAACTCCGGCATGGAGTCCTCCCTGTCAGCGTGTCGCTCCGCGATCACCGCCGCCAGGCCTCGAAGAGGCCCTTCGCCCTGGCCTCAGCGGGGGTGATCAGCCCGATGAAGGCTACCATGGCGATGGTATACTTTGTGCAAGTCGGCGAAGCCCTTTTCTCGAGCTGATCGATCGATGAGACAACTACCAAATGAGGTCCGACTACTGGTCATGGCGGTCGCGTAATGCCGATACCTGATGTCACTCCGAATCTGGCTCGTGGCACGATCCGAGATGAGATCTATCCCACAGTGCGTGAATGGATCATCGCTGGTGAACTCGCGCCAGGAGAGATCCTCAGAGACAAGGAGCTCGCGGAACGACTCGGTGTCAGCCGGACACCCGTCCGCGAAGCGCTGCAACGTCTGAAGGACGAGGGCTTTGTTCAGACGGAGACGAACCGTTGGACGCGTGTCGCGCCCATCAATGTCGCAGCGGTCAGCGAGATCTACCAGATAGTGTGCGCTTTGGAGACTGTCGCCATCCTGGCCGCCGGCCCTCACCTGACGCGCGAGGACCTGGAGGCCATGACCGAGGCCAATGGCCAACTCAGAGTCGCCTTGGCGAACGGCATGGGAGCTGACGCCTCCGACGCGGATTCGCGCTTCCACGATGCCTTTGTCCACAAGTGCGGCAACAGTCATCTGATACGCATCATGGAGGACCTTCGCGCGAAGCTCCGTCGAGCCGAGATCGCCTACTTTGGCGGGGCGATCGTGGCAGCCGCGTCTGCCGATGACCACGAGCAGGTCATAGCCGCTCTGAAGCGCGGTGCATATGACGAGGCTGCCGCTGTCGTCAGGGCCAACTGGGACGGATCACTCGAGCGCCTTATGCGCTCCCAGGGGGCGAGTGACTCCCAGACCGGCGAAGACAATTCCGCAGGTGCGCGACAGCCCTGAGCCGTTTGGCGGCCTCGTCGCGAGGTAGCGCCATTCTCGCCGCGACGCAGTAGCACTGCGCGTCAGGGCGGGGCGCTGCGCGATAGCCGGCCTTTTCCTCGACGCTCCCGCGCGAGAGCACCGTCCTTTGCCGCCCAGAGCTCTCCTGACCGTACTCCGAAGGGGACTCTTGACCGTTTGTATGTGATATGCAATACATTGTGACGCGAGCCTAGAAGAGGGAGCAGCGATGCAACGACTTGGTCTTGAGACGGAGCTCGTCGACCGCGATGTCTACGAGCGCGCCGTCGGCCGCTTCCGAGAGGCCCGGATCGCGCTGCCGACCTTCGCGCAGCTTGTCGACCCGGCTCGCATCCCTCGCGGCGTGCGCGAGGCGCTCGCCGCGATCGGCCCCGATGATGCCCATCCCCTGAACCTGTTCCGGGTCCATTGGTTCAACGACGATCGGCGCACCGACATCGTGCCGGTGCCGCGGCATCTGGTCCTGCCTTCTGAGCTCACTGGCGTCGAGAGCCCCATCGTGGTGGCGCTGGGTGACCGGTTCCCCATGATCCACGCCCACAAGGTGCTGGCCGCCTACGGCTGTCTGGCCCCGCGGATCATTACTGGCCAGTTCGATCCCACACGCCACCGGGCGATCTGGCCTTCGACCGGCAACTACTGCCGGGGCGGCGTCGCCATCTCGCGCCTCATGGGATGTCGCGGCGTAGCCGTGCTCCCGGAGGGGATGAGCCGCGAGCGCTTCGAGTGGCTCGAGGAATGGGTGGCCAATCCATCAGAGGACATCATCCGGACGCCGGGGACCGAGAGCAATGTCAAAGAGATCTACGATGAGTGCAATAGTCTGTCGGCCGACCCAAGCAACGTCATCTTCAACCAGTTCTCTGAGTTCGGGAATTACCTCGCCCACTATTACGCGACCGGCGCTGCGCTTGGGCGAGTGTTCGAGGCGATGGCCGACACCAACCCCGCACTGCGAATGCGCGCTTTCACCTCGGCCACGGGATCGGCCGGCACGATCGCTGCCGGCGACTATCTCAAGGAACGCTTCCGCACAAAGATCGTGGCTGTCGAAGCGCTCGAGTGCCCCACGATGCTGTGCAACGGATTCGGTGAGCACAACATCCAGGGAATCGGCGACAAGCACATCCCGCTGATCCACAACATCATGAACACAGATCTCGTGGTCGCTGTGTCGGATCGCGCCACAGACCGGCTGGAGGTGTTGTTCAACAGCGCCGTGGGGCTCGACTACCTGGCTTCGCGCCGGGGCGTCGATGCGGACCTGCTCGAGGCGCTCTCATCACTCGGACTATCAAGCATCTGCAACGTACTCGCGGCCATCAAGACCGCCAAGCATTTCGGCTATGGTCCCGAAGACGTTGTCATGACCGTCGCGACCGACGGGGCAGCGATGTACGCAAGCGAGCGTGATCTGGCTTTAGCGAAGTACTTCCCGCGCAGCTTCGACGAGGTCGCTGCGGGCGAGGTCTTCGGTGAACACGTCCTCGGAGCGACCACCGACCACGTGCTTGAGCCAACGACCATCGAACGCGAGCGCATCTTCAATCTCGGCTACTACACCTGGGTCGAGCAGCAGGGTATCTCGCTTGACGACTTCCGTGTCCGCAGGGAGCCTTCATTTTGGACAGCCATGCGAGAGGTCGTCCCCGCCTGGGATGCGATGATCGACGAGTTCAACGCTCGCACCGGCGTCCTCGACCAGTTGTGAGCGCACCGCTTGCAGCGGCCGCCGGGATGGTCTGCAGCGGTTGCGGCGCGGTTCCCGATGCGGCGGAGCCGTTCCCCTTCAGCTGTCGAAACGCAGGTGACGGCGGCGACCATGTGCTGCGGCGCGGCCTCGACCTCGATGCAGTCGAGTTCCCCCTGGACGACTCCGAACCCGATCCCTTCATCCGATTCCGGTCTTTTCTGTACGCCTACCACGTGGCCCGCGCGCATGGCATGAGAGACGAGGCCTTCGTCGCGCTTGTGCGTCGGCTCGACGCCGAGGTCGCGCGCGTCGACGGGCGCGGGTTCTCGGTGACGCCGTTTGCGACCTGGCCGACTGTGGGCGAGCACGTCGGGCTTTCCGGCGAGCTCTGGGTGAAAGACGAGACCGGCAACGTCGCCGGCTCGCACAAGGCCCGACACCTGTTCGGCTTGCTTGTGTACCTGGAGGTCGTCGAACGGCTCGGCCTTGCGGACGGTGCGGTGCGACCGGACCTTGCGATCGCAAGCTGTGGCAACGCGGCCCTGGCCGCAGCGGTCGTGGCGGCGGCGGGCCGTTACCGGCTGCACGTGTTCATTCCGGTCGACGCTGACCCAGGGATCGTCGCGCGCCTCACTGCGCTGGGCTGCGTCGTGCATGTTTGTCCAAGAGAACCCGACGTGCCGGGGGATCCGACGTTTGCCGCGCTGCAGGCGGCACTCGCGACTGGAGCCCTGCCGTTCACCTGTCAGGGCAGCGAGAACGGCCTGGCGATCGAAGGCGGCGAGACGATCGGCTACGAGATGGTCGCGGGCCTGGTCGAGGCGGGCACTGCGCTGGACGATGTCGTGGTCCAAGTGGGTGGCGGGGCGCTGGCGAGCGCCGTCGCCGCCGCTTTCGCCGAGGCCGTCACCCTGGGGATACTGCCGCGCGCGCCACGGCTGCACACGGTACAGACCGAGGGCGCCTGGCCGTTGAAGCGGGCTTACGAGCTCGTTGCCGCGCGCGTTCCGGCGGGCTGCGGATCCGCCCGACTTCGCGCGGTCCTGCGCGACGCCGCGCGCCACCGAGCCTCGTTCATGTGGCCGTGGGAGAGCGAGCCGCGGAGTATCGCGAACGGCCTCCTCGACGACGAGACCCATGACTGGCTCGCGGTGGTCGAGGCGATGCTCGCGACCGGCGGACAGCCCGTGGTCGTGAGCGAAGCTGCCCTCGCCCGCGCGAACGCCCTGGCCGTCGAGGTCACTGGCAGCCCCGTCGATCCTACCGGCTCGGCGGGACTGGCTGGACTTTCGGAGCTTCGTGAGCGCGGCGCCATTTCTCCCGCTGCGCGGGTCGCCGTGCTGTTCACGGGGGTCTCGCGTTGACCCCTCGGACCCCGAATGCCATCTCAGCCGCCCAAGAGAAGGGAGTGCCATGAGTGTCGTGACCCCGGAGAATACGAGTGTGCAACCTGACCGGCCGAAGCTCATGCGACGGGAAGCCGGCAGACAGGGCCTTCTCTTCATTGCGGTGAGCGGGATCATCGGATCAGGCTGGCTTCTGTCTCCCATGTTTGCCGCGCAGGACGCGGGCCCCGCGTCCCTGATCTCCTGGGTGTTGGGGGGGATCGCCGTTGGCATCCTCGCCCTGTCGATGGCCGAGCTGTCCACGATGTTCCCGTTGGCAGGCGGCATCGCCCGGCATCCTCACTTCGCATTCGGAGGCTTCGCGGGCTGGCTCGTGGGGTGGCTTGCCTGGTTGGGCTTCGTTACGACCACGCCAGTAGAAGTGCTGGCCGCCCTGCAGTACGCCACCAACTACATACCGTGGCTCACTCATCAGTCGGGCGGTCAGATCGTCCTCACCGGTCCCGGCTACGTCGTTGCGGCCGGGCTCATGGTCCTCTTCGCCGCCGTCAATATCCTCGGTGTGCGCTGGCTCCTGCGCACAACGGTCATCACCGGCTGGTGGAAGCTGATCATACCGCTCGTGGCGTCTGTGATGATCATCGCCTTCGGCCACCACGGTCACAATCTGACGAGTTACGGCGGCTTTGCTCCCTACGGCGTCAAGGGCATTCTTCTCGCCGTGGCAGGCGGGGGCATCATCTTCGCCTATACCGGGTTCGAGCAAGCGGCCGTTATGGCGGGCGAGACCAAGAATCCCTCAAGAAACGTTCCCATCGCCGTCATCGGGTCGGTAGGGATCGTCGCCGTGGTCTACGTGCTGCTGCAGCTGGCGCTACTCCTGGGTGTCGGGCCTGCCGCACTCCGACACGGCTGGGCCGGCCTGACCACATCAGGCTTCGGCGCCTACGGTCCCTTTGCCAGTATCGCCACCACGCTCGGCCTGTCGTGGGTAGCGGTGCTCCTCTATATCGATGCTTTCGTGTCTCCCGCCGGGTGTGGGCTCGTCTACGTCGCCACCACAGCACGAACGTCCTACGCGATGGGTCGAAACCTCGGGCTTGCCGGTTCTTCGGTGAGCTGGGTCAGCAAGGAGGGCGTCCCGGTCTTCAGTATCATCCTGGCGGCGGGCCTCGGTCTGCTCTTTCTTCTGCCGTTTCCCAGCTGGCAGGTGTTGGTATCGTTCATCACCTCTTCGCTTGTGATGATGTACGGTCTCATGCCCCCCGCGTGCGCGGCGCTGCGTCGTCAACTCCCGAAGACCGAGAGACCCTATCGGGTTCCGGGTGGCGACGTGTTCCTCTTCCTCGGATTCCTGGTCGCGAACCTGATCATCTTCTGGACCGGCTGGAACACGAACTGGAAACTGCTCATCGCGATCGGAATCGGTCTCGCGCTCCTCGTGCCCAGCCTTTGGAGACAGCAGGCACAAGCCAGTCTTGAGTTGCGCCACGGCTGGTGGCTTCTGCCCTACCTTGTCGGCTTGGGGATCCTCTCGTATCTCGGCACGTTCGGTGGTGGCAAAGGGTACATCCCCTTCGGGTGGGACTTCCTTGTCGTGATCGCCTTCAGCGTAGTGATCTGGCTGCTGGCCCTGGCGTCCAGGCTTCCGGCGGAGCGCGTGGAGCAGATCGTCCAGGAGACCGGCTGGGACGTGTGAATGGACGAGGCCGCCGGGCCTTCGCGCCCGGCGGCCTCTCTCGAAACGAGCTGACGGGCAAGCGCGTCCGTGTCGGAGGCGAGGTCGCCCAAGTCCTCCACGTCGATCTCCTGCGAGTCGTCTTGATGACCGAGGCCCAGGACGGCGTTGCCCCTCACCGCGTCGTGGTCTCGCAGGACGACGGGATCGACGTCGGGGTGATCGAGGAGAGACGCGAGGACTGAGAGGGACACGAGGCCCGCGTCTCCAGCTCCGCGATCGCCGCCGCCGCTGGGCGACGGGGCGGCCTTACTGACCCGCCCCGTCGCGTCCTTCCGCTTCGA
>PKYM01000259.1 GCA_003132645.1 Actinomycetota bacterium
CCGACGGCGCGCGCCGCGGTCCCCTGTTCGCGCCGCTGCTCGTTGTGGCCATCGCCTTTTCGATGCAGAGCGGCTCTGCCTTGGCGACGAAGGTCATCGGCTCGGTGGGCATCGTCGACGCGCTCTGGCTGCGCTCGGCGATCGCGGCACTGATCCTGATCGCTGTGCGGCCGCGGTCGTTGCGCCTGCCGTCGCGCGAGCTGCGGCCTCTGGTGGCGCTGCTCGCGCTTGCCCTGCTCGGCATGAATCTGAGCTTCTACGGCGCCATCTCAGTGGCGCCGCTGGGCATCGTCGTGGCGATCGAGTTCACCGGGCCGCTCGCGGTCGCCGTGATCGGCTCGCGCCGTCCGGTCGACTTTCTGTGGATCGCGCTGGCGGTGGGCGGCATCGTGGTGCTCGTCGGGCTGCGCGGCTCGATCGGTCTGGGCGGCCTCGCCCTGGCGCTCTCGGCCGGCATGTTCTGGGCCCTGTATCTCGTGCTGGGCAGGCGGGCGGTAAAGGAGCTCGAACCGCTGCACGTGACGACACTCATGGTCACCGGCTCGGCCGTCCTGCTGACCCCGGTCGCCCTGCTGTTCGCGCCACGGCTCGCCCAGCATCCGTCGGCGGTGGCGCTCGGTGTCGTGGTTGCCCTGCTCTCGTCGGCGGCGCCCTACTTCGTCGAGCTCGTCGCCCTGCGTCTGGTGCGCGCCGCCACCTACAGCGTGCTGCTCAGCCTGGAGCCGGCGATCGCCGCGCTCACCGGCTTTCTGTTCGTGGGCCAGAGATTGAGCGCGCTCGACGTCGCCGCGATCGTGACGGTGATGATCGCCGCCGCCGGAGCGAGCTGGAGCGCAGCGCAGCACCGCGCCCCGGCTCCTCTGCCGCCCGACGGCGGCGCCCCGGTCTGACGGACCGCGGCGTTCCGGTCTGGCGGATCAGACGACGGCCGCGCCGGTCCGAAGCTCGGACCGGCGCGGCCGTCGGGTGACGCTCAGACGCCGGTCTCGACCGGGATCTTGCCCCGCTTGATTGCCTTGAGCAGGGCGCCGTAGTCCTTCTCGGCCTGATCGGCGTAGGTCTGGGCGAAGTCGGCGACGCCCTGGTCGAACCGGTCGCTCACGCCGAGGTACGACGCGATGGCGACGCGGTGACCGGAGCGGGCGTGACCGCGGGCCAGCGTCCAGCCGCACAAGGTGGCGAGGATCTCCAGGCCGGGAGCCCGGAGCAGCTCGACCTCGATCGAGCCCTTCATGTCGCGTAGCTGACGCCAGTAGAAGTGGCGGCCCGCCGGCTTGCCCGTCATCCAGCCCAGGAAGATGTCGCTGGCGGCCTGCGTGAGGCGCTGTCCGGCGACGACGCGGTGGCCGCCGTGGACGAACTTGCTCCTGCCCAGGTAGGGCTCGAGCACCGAGGGGCCGGCCTCTTTGACCTGCAGGAACAGCGGATCGTCCATGTCGCGGCCGAGCAGCAGCACGATGATGCAGCGCGTGCCGACGCTGCCCACGCCGACGACTTTGCGGGCGATGTCGACGACCTTGTAGCGCTCGAGCAGCTCACGCCGGTCGTCCTCGAGGGTGGCCTTGTACTGGGCAAAGAGGCCGGCGGTCGCCTCATTCTCGTTGAGCTCCGCAAGATGCATGACGAGCGGCGGCTGCTCGACGATGCGCCGCGTGCCGTCGACGACCTCGGTCAGCTTGCCGGCCGCCTGCAGGCTGTCACGGCTGCGCGCCTTGGCGAAGGTCTTCTCGGCGAACTTGAGGCCGGCCTTGCCGACGCCCTTGCGAGCCGCCTTGGCCTTGGCGGCGCCGCGCACCATCCCGAGGAGGTCGTCGGCGACGATATGGGAGTACCACACGTCGAGCTCGTGCATCTCGGCGTAGGCGGTCATGTGCTCGCGGTAGGAGCGCACGGCGGCGAGGGCGGTCTCGCGAGCGACGTCCTCGCCAAAGCCGTTGTTGCGGCTCGCCAGCACGAAGCTCGCCGCCAGGCGTTTGATATCCCACTCGAACGGTCCCGGCAGCGTCTCGTCGAAGTCGTTGACGTCGAACAGCAGCTCGCGCTCGGGTGAACCGTAGAGGCCGAAGTTCGAGAGGTGGGCGTCGCCACAGAGCTGCACCGTCAGGTCCGTGCGTGGCAGCGGGGCCAAGTCGGCCGCCATGAGGACGGCCGAGCCGCGGTAGAAGGCAAACGGCGAGGTCGACATGCGGCCCCAGCGGATGGGCACGAGGTCGGCCATGCGGTCGTCGTCCTCGGCGCGCAGCAGGGTGAGCGGGTCGGGGCGGTCGGGGGCGGGAGTCCACGAGCCGTGGGAGGCGCGGGGCGCCGCCTTGCGCGCCTCGCGCCCCAAGGCGCGGCGCTCGTCGACCGTCTTGTTCTCGCGCTTCTCGACGATGGTCATCTGCGACCCTCCTGCGTCGGTGCGGTCGAGGCCGATGCGACGGCCGCTGGTCTGATGGGGCCAAAGGTAGCACGTGGTTTACGGCGAAAGGCCATACTCATGACGGAGTCTGCCCGCAACGGCGAGCCGGAACACGGCGGCGGGGCGGCGGCGGGGCCGCCCGGGCGGC
>PKYM01000247.1:0-7491 GCA_003132645.1 Actinomycetota bacterium
CACCCAGGACGACGCCCACATCTACTGCACCCCCGAGCAGCTCGAAGACGAGGTCCGCGACGTGGTGCGTTTCATGCACCACATCTACGCCGCCTTCGGCTTCAGCGACGTGCATATCGAGCTCTCGACCCGGCCCGACAAGGCGATCGGCTCCGACGAGATGTGGGCGACCGCCGAAGGCGCGCTCGCCCACGTGCTCGAAAGCGAGGGCATCGACTACCAGTTGAACCCCGGCGACGGCGCCTTCTATGGTCCAAAGATCGACTTTCACATTCGCGACGTCATGGGTCGCACCTGGCAGTGCGGCACGATCCAGGTCGACTTCGCCATGCCCGAGCGCCTCGACATCACCTACACCGGAGCCGACAACGAGGAGCACCGCCCGGTGATGATCCATCGCGCGATGCTGGGCAGCATCGAGCGTTTCATGGGCATCCTGCTCGAGCACTACGGCGGCAACCTGCCGACCTGGCTCGCGCCGGTGCAGGTGCTCGTGCTGCCGGTCAGCGATCGCCACGCCGGGTATGCCACGGGCGTGGTTGAGGAGCTGCGCGTCGCCGGCCTGCGGGCCGACCTGGACGACCGCTCCGAGAGCGTCGGCAAGCGCATCCGCGACGGCCAGCTCCAGAAGGTGCCGTACCTGCTGGTCGTCGGCGACCGCGAAGAGGATGCCAAAGCCGTGAGCGTGCGCGCCCGTGGCGACGAGAAGGGTGACGTGTCGCTCGAGGAGTTCGTGCGCGAGGTCACCGCTGAGGTGGCTGAGCGGCGGCTGCCGGACACAGTGGGCTGAGGGTTCGTACACCACCTGCGGCCCAGGCGTTTCCGGCGCCGCGCCGTATGGTGCCTTGAGCCTTGTCCCGGATATAGACTTATCACGAGTAGATCGCCCACGCACGCCCGCATCGAGCCCGGCCGAGGGCAGGTGAGCCCTCCTCCGATGCGGGGCATACTGGGCGTGCTGGAGGGCGAGCCGGGGGGTCACGGGGATGGGGTCACTGGCATGGGGATGCTGAGACGCGCCGCCGCGGCCGATCTGCCGCAGGTGCCGCCGGTCGGCACGCGCAGCTACTGGCTCGATCAGGCGCTGTCCGCCGATCCGGGCAAGCCCTGCCCGCCGCTCACCGGCGCCACCGACGCCGACGTCTGTATCGTGGGCGGCGGCTTCGCCGGACTGTGGACTGCCTACGAGCTCACCGAGCGTGAGCCGGCGCTGAACGTCGTCGTGCTCGAGGCCGCGGTCTGCGGGGCGGGCGGCAGCGGCGCCAACGGCGGCTTGTTTTCGTCATCGTGGGTCTCTGCCGGCGAGCTCTGCCGGCGCTTCGGCGACGACGCCGGCCTGCGCTGGGCGATCGCGCTCGGAGACGAAGTGGGCGAGCTGGGGCGCTGGTGCGAGCGCCACCGCGCCGATATCGAGTTCCACCATGAAGGCATCCTCTACGGTCAGGCCGGCGACTGGCAGCCCGAGCCCGATGTCGCGACGCTGGCGCTGCTCGAGCGGCGCGGCTTCGGGGAGCGTCTGCGGGCGGTCGACGCCGCTGAGGCGCGGCGCGTCGCAGACTCGCCGCGCCTCAGCGGCGGGGTGTTCACGCCCGATCTCGCCACCGTGCAGCCCGCCCGGCTGGCCCGCGAGCTGCGGCGCGTCGTGCTGGAGCGCGGCGTGCGCATCTATGAAGGCTCGCGCATGGTGGCCTTGGGCGACGGTATGCCGGCGACCGTCGAGACCGCCGGTGGCGCCGTGCGCGCCGCTCAGGTCGTGCTGACCCACGGCGCTTGGGCCGCCGGCGAGCCCGAGTTCGCCCGCGCCTTTGCTGTGGGCATCGAACACATGGTCGTGACCGAGCCGATCCCCGAGCTGCTGCAGGAGATCGGCTGGACCAGCCACATGGGCCTGGCCGATCGCCGTGAGATGCTCTTTTACCTGCGCCGCACCGACGACGACCGCATCGCCATCGGCGGTGGCGGCATGGCGATGGTCTATGGGAGCGGCATCGCCGGGCGTGCGCTCGGCTCGCAACGCCTCGCGGCGCTGGCGGCTCACGGCCTCGTCTGGCTCTTCCCGCAGCTCGCCGGGGTACGGTTCGCGCATGCCTGGAGCGGGCCCATGGACATGACCAGGTCGGGTCTTCCGTTCTTTCAGTCGTCGGTCGCCGGCAACGTGCATGCCGGGCTCGGCTTTTCGGGCCACGGCCTGACCTCGACCAAGGTCGGGGGCAAGATCCTCGCCGGACTCGTGCTGGCCACCGACGACGAGTGGGTGCATCTGCCCGTCGTTGGTCCGCCCGGGTCCCTGCCGCCCGAGCCTCTGCGCTGGCCTATGGTGCGCCTGGCGGAGTGGGCCTTCGAGTCGAGCGACAAGGCAGCCGAGCTGGGTCGCAAGCGACCCGGGCTGGCGGGCGCCGTGGTGGCCCTGATGGAGCGCTACGCGCAATGAGATCGGGGGGGAGATCGGTGGAGAGCGAGCCCACGAGCGCCGCCGCCGCCCAGCTGGACTGCGGGAGCGGCCCCGAGTATGGCAACTGGGTCTCGACGAGGTTCGTGGTCGTACCGGCTATCGCGGCCGCCGTGCTGGTGGTGCTGGCCGTCGGCCTGCACGTCGTCGGCCCGCACGGTGCCGTGCTGCACTGGTTGGCCGGCGTGGCTTTGGCGGCGGCTGTGCTGGTGGCGCTCGTGGCCGCCTACTTCGCCTACGCTCGCCATCTGCTGGCGGTCGGCAACGGCGCCGTGCAGGCGCGCGTCCAGGGGCTCGTCCTCGACCACCTGCCGTGGGACGGGGAGGGAGAGGCGCTCGACATCGGCTGCGGCAACGGACCGCTGACCGTAGCGCTCGCGCGCCGGTTCCCGCGGGCGGTCGTGACAGGCGTCGACTTCTGGGGCGAGAGCTGGGAGTACTCGCAGAGCGTCTGCGAGACCAACGCGGCCTGCGAGGGGGTCGCCGAGCGGGTGAGCTTCGTCAAGGCGGGTGCCGCGGCCCTGCCCTTCGTCGACGGCGGCTTCGCGGCGGTTGTCAGCAACCTCTGTTTTCACGAGGTCAGAGACGCGCGCGACAAGCGCGAGGTGCTCAGGGAGGCGCTGCGCGTACTCGAGCCCGGCGGGACCTTCGCCTTTCAGGACCTCTTTCGATCGAAGGGCGCCTACGGCGAGATCGACGATCTCCTGGCCGCGGTGCGTAGCTGGGGAGTCGGGCAGGTCGAGTTTCTCGACACCGGTCGTGCCGAGTTCATCCCCCGGGCGCTGCGCCTGCCTTTCATGGTAGGCAGCATGGGACTGCTTTACGGCCGCAAGTGAGCGGGCGCGCCCGACGCCGCGCTCAAACCAGCGCCCGGCGCCGCACGCTAAGCTCCGCCCAAAGCCCCGCCCGACGCGCTATCATCGACCTGATGGAACGGCACAGCACCTGATGGAACGGCACAGCTCTTGATACTCATCGCTCGGGACCGCCGGTGAGCTCCGGCGCCGGCGCCCGCCTGCGCGTCTACGGCAACACCGAGCTCGGCGTGCGCTTCGAGATCGACGACTCCTTCGTGCCGGGACCCAGGCTCGACTTGCCGGTCGGCATGCCGGGCGACGTCAGGTCGGCCTACCTCGCCACGCGCGATCCCGGTGGCGCCCAGGCGGTGCTGTCGATCACCCGCGTCGAGGTCGGCTACGACACCTCGCCCCAGGAGCTCGCCGAACACCTCCTCATTCACAACCGCTACGCGGCCCACACCGCCGAGCAGAACGGCTGGACGATCCACGCGCCCTGGAGGGCCGCCCTGTTGAGCGGGCACCCGGCCATGCACTGCGATTACGTGGTGCCCGACCGGGCCGGCGCCGTCGGAGCAAACGATGCCGCGAGCGTTCCCGGTGAGGCGGGCGGGCCACCGCCCACCCCCGATTCGCCGCTCGCGGCTCCCACGCAGGGCTCCACGGCGGGCCACGTCCAGGCCTGGGTCGCCTACGCCGGACACCAGACCCTTCAGCTCATGCTCAGCGTCGACCCGCCCGGCGACCTGGTGCGCAACCGGGCGACCCTCGAGACGGTCGTGCGGACCTTCGAGATCAGCGCGCCGTCGTTCGACGACCCCGGCGGCGAGACCGCCCGCGCTACTCGGGGCTGAGGCGGACGTGGCGCGGCGTGGGCGAGAGCACACCCGCTACGACGTCATCGGCGCCGACTACGGACGCACCCGGCGGCCCGACTTGCGCATCGCTCGCCAGATCCGCGCGGCGCTAGGCGACGCGCGCACCGTGGTCAACGTCGGCGCCGGCACGGGCGCCTACGAGCCTCACGACCTCGAGGTGACCGCCGTCGAGCCGGAGGCGGCGATGATCGCGGCGCGGCCGCCGGCGGCCGCGCCTTGTGTCCTCGCCGCCGCCGAGTCAATGCCGTTTGCCGACGCGAGCTTCGATGCCGGCATGGCCGTGCTCACCCTGCATCACTGGACCGACGTCACCGCGGGCTTGCGCGAGCTTCGCTGGGTCGCCCGCCGTCGCGTCGTGCTGCTCACCTGGGACCCCGAGTTCGACGACGCCCTGTGGCTCACGACCGACTATCTGCCCGCCATCCGCCTGCGCGACCGGGCGATCTTCCCGCGCCTGCCTCATGTTGTGGCCGGCCTGCAGCCGCAGCGCGGCTTCATGATCGATCCGGTCCTCATTGTGCACGACTGCAGCGACGGGTTTCTGGGCGCCTGGTGGCGCCGGCCTGAGGCGTACCTCGACCCTGCGGTGCAGACCGGTATCTCGAGCTTCTGCGAGCTCGGGCCCAAGGTGACCGGGCCGCCGCTCGCGGGTCTCGCCGCCGACCTCGAAAGCGGGGAGTGGGAGCGCCGCTTCGGCGGGCTGCTCGAACTCGACGAGCTCGATCTGGGCTACCGCCTCGTCACGGTGGAACTGACCGCTCCGTAGTAATGGCGCTGCGGTCGCCGGTCTTCGAGCGGCGCACCGGGAATGGCGGTCTTGTCGCGGCGCGCCGGACAGAAGTGAGGCGGGGGCGCGTTCGCGCCCCCGCCTCAGTAAGCGGCTCGTCTCTGAGTGGTCGGCCGCTACTTCACGACCAGCTTCTTGGCTTTGGGCGAGAAGCCGGTGTTGCCGGGCATGTCTATGGCGGCGACCTTCCAGCTGTACGTGCCGCGCGCGAGCTTGCACGTCCAGCGGGCGGTCTGCGATTTCGACGAGCTCGACGGTCGCGCGCCGACCTCGACGCGCTTCACGAGCTTGCCCTTCTTCGAGATCTGGATCTCGACCCAGCAGTCGTGTGAGAGCGCGTCGTGCACGCTGTAGCGGAAGCTCGCCTTCTTGCCGTGGGTCACGGTCACGTTGTTGAGCGCGGCCACGACCGGCGGCGTCGAGTCGAGATCTATGTCGGCGGTCTGCACCGCGCTCGTGTTGGCGAGATCGACGCAGTTGTCGTCGGCCCAGTAGCTGATGGTGTGCTGGCCGTCGGCGCCCGAGACCAGCACCGTGCCGTCGTCTCCGACGGGCAGCGGAGGGCTGCCGTCGAGCGAGTAGGAGATGCCGCCGATCCCCGAGCCGACGTCATTGGCCGCGAACGAGACCGTCTGCGATCCCGTCACCCAGTAGTCGAAGGGGCCGCTGGCGGTCACGACCGGCGGCCGGGTGTCGATCTTCACCCGGAACGTGACGGTCTTGGTGTTGCCGTCGTTGGAAGTCGCGCGTACTTCGACGACGTGCACGCCGTCGTTGCTGTGGTCGGCGGGAGCCGCCACGGCGACGCTGTCGTCCTGGGCCCATGTGGTGCCGCCGTCGGTCGAGTAGTCGAGCTCCTTCACGCCCGACACGGGGTCGCTCGCCGAGAAGGTGACGACGGTGTCCTGCGAGTGCCAGTCGCCGTCGGCGCTCGTTGTGATGGCGGGCTCGTCCCAGGCGTACTCTTCGACCTGGCTTCCCCAGCCGTCGGTCGCCCAGAGGTGACCCTTGCCGTCGACGGAAAGGCCATAGACGGGGCCGGTGAAGCGTCCCTGGCCGAACGTCGTGATCGTGTTGCCGGCGCGGTTGTACTCTGTGACACCGTCAGCCTGCCCGGCCACGAAGACGTGACCGGCCGGATCGACGGCTACCGTCCAGGGGCTGTCCGCATTCCACTGAAGCATGGCGTCGCCGTACGAGTCGTAGACGACGATCCGGTCGTTGGAGGTGTCGGCGACGAACACGTCACCCGCGCTGTTGACGGCGATGCCGGTCGGAAAGTCGAGGGACGTGCCGAACGGCGAGGAGTCGGCCTGCAGGAGCAGGTTGCCGAACTTGTCGTACTTGTCGACCGCGTTGTTGCCGCTGTCGGCCACCCACATCGTGCCCGTGGAGTCGACGGCGACTCCCAGCGGATCGTTGAAACCGGGGATCGAAGCCTGCCAGTTGCCAGAGCTGTCGAGCTCCTGTACGCGGGTGCCTCCCTCTTCGGTCACGAAGACGTGACCGCTGGGGCCGTACGAGAGGCCGAACGGCGCCTCGAACTGGCCGTTTGCGGTGCCCGCGCTGCCCCAGGCGGAAAGGAACGTCCCGTCGGTGCTCCACTTCTCTATGCGATTGTTCTGGTGGTCTGCGACGTAGAGCACGCCGTGGCCGTCGTAGACGACGTTGCCGATATCGTCGCCAAACTGTCCGTTGCCGGCGCCTGGTGAGCCGAACTGCCCGGTGTAGACCCAGCCGCCGTCCGCCATGGCAGCCGGAGCTGCGACGAGCAGGACCAGGGTCGCGAGCAGCGCCCCCGCGCCTGCCCAGCTCATCGCGGATCGCTTTCTGTGCGCCATGTGACCTCCCTGGATGGCCGGATCGCATCGGGACTCTTCGGCGTCGGTGCGTCCGGCAGCCCCGACTGCGTCGCTTTCTGCAAGAATGGACGCATCCCTGTCGGATGAAGGGAGCGATCGTGGCGATGCGCGTCTCAGGCCAGGGACCGGACGTCCTTACGACCGAGCGGCTCGTCGGTCGCCGTCTGACGGCGGCCGACGAGCCGCTCTTTCTGTCGTTCCATCGCGACGCGCGCGTCGTGCGCTGGCTGGGCGCCGGCGACGAGGAGATCACCGAGCGGGAGAACCGCGAGTGGCTCGACAAGAAGCTGCGCCACTGGGAGGCCCACGGCTTCGGGCTCTACGCGTGGTTCGAGGTCGACGGGGTGAGCACGCCGTCCGACGCCGCATCCGGCTCAGCGCCGTCCGACTCCGCGTCGCCCGGCTCGGCGCCGCCCGGCCGCTTCGTGGGCCGTGCCGGCATCCATCGGGTCGATCCCGACGTCGGCGAGGTCGTTGGCGATCCCGAGGCGATCGAGCTGATGTACGCTTTGGCTTTCGACGCTTGGGGCCACGGTTTTGCAAGCGAGATCGGTCGGCGGCTGCTCGAGGTGGCCCGCGACGACCTCGGTCGCGCCGAGATCATCGCCGACACGGTGCCCCACAACGTCCGTTCGCGGCGCGTGATGGAAGGTCTGGGCTTCGTCTACGAGCGCGAGTTCTGGCACGACGACCACACGATGGTCCTCTACCGCAAGAC
>PKYM01000247.1:7498-14100 GCA_003132645.1 Actinomycetota bacterium
GCGCGCAAGGACCTCGGTGTGTGGTCGATCCCCAAGGGCGAGGTGATCGTCGGTGAAGATCTCCTCACCGCGGCCCGGCGCGAGTTCGCCGAGGAGACCGGGCTCGAGCCGTGGGGTCCCTACGAGCCGCTCGGCGCGGTCAAATACCGAAACCACAAGATCGTTCACGCCTGGGCCTTCGAGGGCGACGTCGACCCATCCACTCTGGTCAGCAACACCTTCGAGCTGGAGTGGCCGCGTAAGTCCGGCCGTCTGATCGAGATCCCCGAGGTCGACCGCGCAGCCTGGTATGGACTCGACGAGGCACGCGAGAAGATAGTGGCGGCCCAGCAGCGCTTTGTGTTCGATCTCGAGGCGAAGGTGGTGGCCGCACCTCGCTGAGGGGGCGCGCTTCCGAGCGGCTCCAGGCACATCCGTTGTCCGGCGCGCTCTGTGGCAGGCGAGCTCGGGGTCAAACGAGCTCGGGGTTAAGCGCGCTTGGGCCTGGGCGCGCTGGTGACCGGCGCGCTCTGCGGCACGTCGTGTGTGGCTGCTATGAGGGCGGTGGACGCCAGATGCACCGGGGGAATGTGCGGCTTGCCGGCGATGAGGTCGAAAAACCACCTGCGCCAAGCCCGCACCATGGCCGCCTCGCGACGATCGCGGCGCTCGGCCCGCTCGCGCCTGCCCGGGTTGTCGCGGTAGCGGCGAGACCAGGGCGAGCCGGGGCGCGCCAGGCGGAAGGCCCCGACCGTCGCGACGACGGGCACGAAGCAGCCGAACACGCCGGTCCAGAGCTTGCCCTTGAGGAAGCAGACGATCGCCAGCGTCACGTTGACGATGACGAGGATGGTGATGACCCAGCCGCCGAGGCGGGCCAGCGGGGTCGCGTCGGCGGCGTTGAACGGCTGCAGCCCGCCGAGAAACAGCAGCGCCGCGGTGATGGTGACGATCACGGCGTCGACCGAGATGCGGCCCTGCTCCTGCCAGTAGACGTTCTCGAGGTGGAGCAGCAGGGCGAACTCGTCGAGCGTGAGCGCCACACCGCCCCCGAAGGCGAGCGCCGTGGCGATGCCCCAGAAGCCCTGCGGGTTGGTGGCGATCGTGACCAGGCCGGCGATCACCATGACCACGACCCCGATCACCATGTGGTGGATGTGCAGCCCGCCGGGCCGCAGGTCGTGGAACCACCAGCGCACGTTGGCGCGGATGAGGCGCGTGTTGGCGCGGATGCCCAGGAAGGTGATGAGCAGACCGAGGGTGAAGGCGATCAGATGGTTGCGGCCTGAGCTCGGTTGAAACGAGCCCAGCAGCGAGGTCAGAGTCGCCATGTGCGGGGGTGGCGAGGAGGGTGCATAGTCTTCAGGATACCGCATGCTGACGGCGGCGGGCGAAATCGGGCGCCGCCGCCCCGGTTTTCTTGTCTTGACATTACAGGGCTCTGTACTAGCCTCGCACGCATCTGTGGGC
Organism: Actinomycetota bacterium; assembly: GCA_003132645.1. Classification (GTDB taxonomy): domain Bacteria; phylum Actinomycetota; class Thermoleophilia; order UBA2241; family UBA2241; genus Bog-752. The sequence continues at coordinate 8,948 of PKYM01000247.1, forward strand.
TCGGAGCGTCGTGTTTTTCTCCCCGCGAGCACCATTTGGACGGTCAGTGCGTGCGCTTTCGCGGACGACCTCCACGACGCTTCGCGGCCACGGATGACCTGCCCGACGGCATCGCGAAGGGAGGCGCGGCCGGTCTAGGGCGCTGAAGGGGGGCTGTCGCCGTTTCCTTGACAAACGCGAGCGTCAGCCGATTTCGTGTTTCTGGGGTAACGACGTCGGCGCAAGGCCGGCGGAAGGGAGGCATGGTGGAAGTCACATCAGTTCCTGGCACCACGACGGCTGGTGGGGGGGCGCCGCAGGGGCCCGACGAAAGCGCCAAAGGCCTGAGCTCGGGCGCCCTCGGGCTGTTCGCCAGCGTCGTGATCGGTGTGGCCTCGGTCGCCCCCGCCTACAGCCTGGCGGCCACGGTCGGCATTCTGGCCGCGATAGCCACCGTCGGCCTGCACAGCCCGTTCATCTTCATCGTGGGCTTCATCCCCATGGTGCTCGTGGCCTCGGGCTTCTACTACATGAACCGCGCCGATCCCGACTGCGGCGAGACCTTCATCTGGACCTCACGCGCCTTCGGCGCGCCGCTCGGCTGGATCATCGGCTTCGCGGCCGTGGCGTCGTCGGTCATCGTCATGTCCAACCTCGTGTATATCGCTGCCCAGTACATGTTCTACATGGTCGGCATGAACGCGGCGGGTAACTCGACCCTCTGGACGACGGTCGGCGGTGTGGCCTGGATCGTCATCGTCGGCGTCTTCGTGGCGGTCGGCATCAAGGTCTCGGCCAGGGCGCAGTACGTCCTTATGGCGTTGCAGATCATCCCGATGGTGCTGTTCACGGTCTGGGCGCTGATCAAGGGCTACGCCACACACCCCAAGGGCTTTGCCCCGATCCGCTTGTCGTGGTTCTTCACCACGCATGTCTCGGCCCACGCGCTCGCCGCCGGGGTGGTACTGGCCGTCTTCCTGTACTGGGGCTGGGACACCGTTCTTGCCGTCAACGAAGAGAGTGAGGACTCCTCGCGCATGCCGGGCGTCTCGGCGGTGCTCAACACCATCATCCTCGTCCTCATGTATGTCGTGATCACGGCCGCCATGCAGTGCTACCATGGCGCCGCCTTCCTCGCCAACAACCAGACCGACGTCTTCAGCCCGCTCGCCAAAGACGTCATGGGCGGCACCTGGGACAGGCTCGTCTTTCTCTGCCTCCTCACCTCGGGGGCCGCGTCGGCCCTCACGACCATGCTGCCTCTCACCCGTCAGACGCTCTCGATGGCGGCCCACAAGTCGCTGCCGGCGATCTTCGGCCGCATCCATCCCAAGTACATGACGCCGTTCTGGGGCACGGTCATCCTGAGTGCGCTGTCGATCCTGTGGTACGTGCTGGTGACCGTGTGGAACGCGAACGCCATCTGGGACGCGATCTCGGCGCTCGGCATGATGGTCTGCATCGCCTACGGCGGCACCGGCCTTGCGGCCACCGTCTACTACCGCAAGGAGCTCTTGAAGAGCGTCAAGAACTTCCTGCTGATCGGCGTGGCGCCGACCCTCGGGGCGATCCTCTTCGCCTTGATCCTGGTCAAGGTGGTCTACGACGACTACAACCCGGCCAACAGCTATACCAGCTTCCACGGCATCGGCGGCATCTTCCTGATGGGGGTCGGGACCATGGTGGTCGGCGTGATCCTCATGATCATCATGTGGATCTGGAAGCCCGAGTTCTTCAGGCGCAAGCCCGAGACGTGGCCCGGCGAGGGACAGCCGATCCCCTACGCCGACGAACGCATCAGCGACTGACGCGGTTGCCCTCTTGCAAGCAGTGCCGGCCGCCCCACAAAGGCGGCCGGCACGGGCTGTCGCGGCGAGGTGCGAGCGAACCCCGCCGCGCCGCCCAAAAGCGCATCGGCGGCAGCGTTCCGATGCGCGGTCCCGTGGGTACCGTGACCCCATGACGAGGCTCGGGTCATCTCGCGGTCGCAGGTTGTCGACGCTGCTTGCGGTGTCGTGTATACTGCGCTGCGCTATATGAGCAGAAGCGACCGCTTCTCACCCTGCACCGTCTGGTCGACAGGGTCCATGAAGAAGGAAGGAGACCGGTAGGCCGCTTAGGCGACCTTTTTTCTATGGGAAAACCGTTCTATCCGCGTGACAGGGATCGGCCCAGGGGGCCCGACACCCGTATCCGCATAAATGATGGTATTTACGCCGACCGCGTTCGTCTCATCGACGAGAAGGGTCAGCAGATGGGCATCAAGACCATCCGCGAAGCCCAGGACTACGCGGCGTCGACGAACCTCGACCTGGTCGAGGTAGCCCCCCAGGCAGACCCCCCTGTCTGCCGCATCATGAACTTCAGCAAGTACCGCTACGAGCTCGAGCTCAAGGCAAAGCAGGCCCGCAAGCACCAGAGCAACATCATCATCAAGGAGATCAAGTTCCGGCCCAAGATCGACGACCACGACTACGCCACCAAGAAGGGCCATGTCGTGCGCTTCCTCGAGCACAAAGACAAGGTNNCGCGGCCGCGAGCTCGTACATCCCGAACGGGGTGAGCAGCTCCTCATGCGGCTGGCCGACGAGGTCAAGGAACTCGCGGTCGTCGAGTCCAAGCCCAACCTCGATGGCCGCAACATGATCATGATGCTGGCGCCCGTGAAGTGACAAGGAGAGGGTGCGAATGCCAAAGATGAAGACCCACAGCGCGAGCAAGAAGCGCTTCCGCCTGAGCGCCGGCGGCAAGATCGTGCGTCGCAAGGCCTTCAAGAGCCACATCCTCGAGAAGAAGACCTCCAAGCGCAAGCGCGGCTTTCGCAAGAACGACCTGGTCAGCCCGAGCGACCGCAACGAAGTCCTCACGCTCCTCGGCAAACGCTGAGGGACTGAGGGGAGCGGGCCGGCGGACCGCCGCCAAGGCCGCGCCCCGCTCACCGATATCAAGGAGTAGTACGACATGCCTCGAGTAAAGCGAAGCATCAACGCGCGCAAGAAGCACCGCAAGGTTCTCGAGCAGGCCAAGGGGTACCGCGGTGCCAAGCACTCGAGCTACCGTCGCGCCAAAGAGCAGGTCCAGCGCAGTCTCAAATACGCCTACCGCGATCGCCGCGTGCGCAAGCGCGAGTTCCGCAAGCTGTGGATCGTGCGCATCAACGCCGGCGCCCGCGAGCACGGCCTCTCGTACAACACCTTCATGCACGGCCTGAAGCTCGCCGAGATCGAGCTCGACCGCAAGGTGCTGGCCGACATGGCCGTCGCCGACCCGACGTCGTTTGCCTCGCTCGTCGAGCAGGCCAAGACGGCGCTCACCGCCGCGGCCCAGGCCGCGTAGGGCGACCGCCGTCCGTGAGGCAGGTCGACGGCGTGGGGTTTTAGCCGCCCTCACGAGCACTGAGAACCCGCTCGTCAAGCGAGCGGCGTCGCTGCACGTCCGCAAGTACCGCGAACGCGAACGCGCCTTCCTGGTCGAAGGCGACGATCTCGTGATGGCCGGTCTGGTCGCCGGTCTGCGCGCCCAGGCGGTGTTCGTGGCGGCCGGCGCGACCGACGTGATCGCCGGGCTCTCCGAGTCCCAGCACCCGATCGGCGACGCTCCCGTCTATACGATCGACCCCCGTGTCGCCGCCAGACTATCGACCCTCGAGACACCCGCCGCCCTCATGGCCGTCTTTCCGATCCCCGTGGCGCCGCCGCTGGATTCGCTTCTTTCACCGACGCCGCGACGTGACGTGCCTGCCTCAACGCCGGCCGCCGACCCGCTCTCCGGCAATGCGGCGCTCGCCGGCAGTGCAGCGCTTGGCGGCACAGCGCTTGCCGGCGCTGCGACTGGCTCCGGCCATGCCGCACTGGCCGTCTACACCGACCGGCTGGCCGATCCCGGCAATATGGGCACGCTGGTGAGGGCGGCGGCGGCGTTCGCCGCCGCCGCCCTCGTCGCCTCGACCGGCTCGGTCGATCTGTTCTCGCCCAAGGTGGTGCGAGCCAGCATGGGGGCTGTGTTCGAGCTGCCGCTCTATCAGGACGTGACGCTCGAGCGGGCCATCGATGAGCTCGGCGCGGGGGTCGTCTATGGGCTCGTCGCCCACGGCGGCACGCCGATCGACCGTCTCGCGCCGCCGGGCGACTCGGCACGAGGCGGCGCCGCGATACTCGTGGTCGGCGCCGAACGCGCCGGACTGTCCGACGAGGCGCTGGCCTGCGTCACCGATCTTGTCACCATCCCTCTGGCCGGGGCCACCGGCCCGGGGGTAGAGTCCCTGAACGCCGGCGTTGCCGGCGCCATCGCGCTGTATGAGCTCTCGCGCCGTCCCGCCGGGCCGGCGCTTTCGGGGGGCGGCGGCGAGCCGCACGGCGCGGCGCCTGAAGACCCCGCGCCCGGCGGCTCAGCGCCGCGGAAGGAGTAAGCATGGACGAGGCCCAGCTGCACGACCTGAGGGCACGCACGCCCGAGCTCGCCGCACTGTTTGCCGAAGCCTCGGCCGCGGCGGGGAGTGCGGCCGATGCCGACGCCATCGAGCATGCGCGCGTGCAGTTCCTGGGCCGCAAGAGCAGGCTCACCGAGATCCTGCGCTCGATCGCCACGCTGCCGGTCGCCGAGCGGCCGGTGGTCGGCAAGCTGGGCAATATCGTGCGGGTCGAGCTCGAGCGCCTCATCGCCGAGCGCGAGGCAGAGCTGCGCGGCGCCTCGCTGGCCGCCGCGCTCGTCGCCGAGCGCATCGACATCACGCTGCCCGGGGCGCCGCTGCCGCTCGGCCATCGGCACCTGATCAGCCGCACGGTGCGCGAGGTCGAAGACATCTTCATCGGCCTCGGCTACACCGTCGCCGAGGGTCCCGAGATCGAGCTCGACTACTACAACTTCACCGCCTTGAACACGCCCCCCGACCACCCGGCGCGCTCGTTGCACGACACCTTCTTCATCGACGAAGGCACAGTGTGGACGGCCGGCGCGTCCCCTGCGGCCGGCACGTCTCCCGCGGTCGATGCGCCCGTCGCGGCCGGTAGGTCTCCTGCGGCAGACGTGAGCGCGCCGCCAGAGGGTCAGGGTTTCGGTAGCCTCTTGCTGCGCACCCACACCTCGCCGGTCCAGGTGCGCACCATGGAATCGCAGGAGCCGCCGGTCTACGTGATCTGCCCCGGCAAGGCCTACCGCCGCGACCTCGACGCCAC
>PKYM01000108.1:0-4821 GCA_003132645.1 Actinomycetota bacterium
TGGCCGACGACGGTGCGGCCGGCCACCGTCACCGCCATGCAGGTGCAGTGTCCGTCGCCCGGCCGCGGCGAGCAGAGGATCTCCTCGCCGCAGTTGAGCACGAGCAGCTTCGCGAACGGCACGCCGGAGCCCTCGGCCAGTCCCTGCAGCTCCTCGACGTGCTGGGGAAGGTCGTGCTCGGCAAAGGGAAGCAGCGCCAGCGAGGCGCGCTCGGCCTCGGCAAACGACATCGCCGCGAGCCACTCGATGTTCGTCTCGTAGTAGGCGAGGGAGCGCCGGATCTGCGCGCGCGCTGCCTCGCCGATCTGCCGACCGATCTCGCGATAGGTGCCTTTGGCCTGGACGATGGGCAGGGGAACGGACATGGCGACATCATATCGCGACGCGCGGAACACTGCGCGAACCACCGCGCCAGCTCTCGAGCGATGCTCTCCGCCAAGGACTCGATGCCCTGCCAGTCGTGGCCGGCGCCGAGGGTGGCGTTTGCCGCGGCGCCGTGAAAAGGAATAAGGGCCGTGAGGGCTGCGCGGCAGCGGGCCCGCTGCCGCGCAGCCCTCACGATCACCGCAGGCAGAGGAGGCCGAGGTAATGAGACTGGCCGGAAAGTGCGCCCTCGTGACGGGCAGCTCGAGCGGCATCGGGCGTGCCATCGCCGAGGTGTTCGCGCGTGAGGGCGCCGATGTCGTCGTGCACTACAACCATGAGAAGGACGAGGCCGACGAAGTAGTCGCCGAGCTCGAAAAGCTCGGACGGAGGTCGACCGCGATCCAGGCCGACATAGGGTCACCCGGCGAGGCGCAGCGGCTCGTCGACGCTGCCGTCGACGCGCTCGGGCGCCTCGACATCCTCGTCAACAATGCCGGCGTCGAGATCCGCGGACCCTTCGCGGAGGTCACCGAGGCGCAGTTCGACCTCGTCCTCGGTGTCAATCTGAAGGGCGCCTTCTTCGCCGCGCAGGCGGCCGCCCGCCACATGATCGAGCGCGGCGGCGGCGGCCGCATCATCAACGTCACGTCGATCCACGAGGACGTCGCGTTCCTCGAATTCGCGACCTACGCGGCCTCGAAAGGCGGCATGCGCATGTTCATGCGCGCCGTCTGCCAGGAGCTGGCACCGCACGGCATCACCGTCAACGACATCGCTCCCGGGGCGATCGCCACGCCGATCAACAAGCGCACCCTGGGCGACGGCGAGCTGCTGAAGCAGTTGCAGGCGGTGATCCCGGCCGGGCGGCTCGGCGAGCCCGAGGAGGTCGCTGCGGTCGCCGTCTTCCTGGCGTCCGACGAAGCGGCATACGTGACCGGCAGCACGTACTGCGTCGACGGTGGCATGTCGCGCTGGAACAAGGGACTGTGAGCAGCGCGATGGCCGATCCCACGAGGGAGTTCTTCGCGGGGCTCGCGGCGCAGGGGCACACCCCTCTGCTGCAGAGCGAGTCGGGCACGCTGCGCTTCGATCTCAAAGAGGGCAAGCGCACGCAGCGCTGGTATGTAACCGTGAAGAAGGGCGACGTCGCCGTCTCCCGCAAGGGTGCCGCGGCCGACTGCGTGATCCACGCCGAGAAAGCGCTCTTCGACGGGATCGCCGCCGGCAAAGTCAATGCCACGGCGGCGGCGCTGCGCGACGCCGTCACGATGGACGGCAAGGTCGGTCTGTTCCTCTTCTTCCAGCGCCTCTTCCCCGGACCTTCGGGCGAGCAGGGAGACGACCGCCCGGTCGCCGGCTACGCGAAGAGGCGGCCGTGAGCTACGAACTCGTGCAGGTCCTCGACGGCAACACGTTCGTCGTCAGCGACAAGTGTGGCGACATCGAGCCGTCGCTGCTCGACGCCACCGGACTCTTCTCGTTCGACACACGCTTTCTCTCGAAGTGGGTGCTCACCGTCAACGGCGAGCGCCTGAACGCGCTGTCGACCGACGACCTGCAGTACTTCGAGACACGCTTCTTCCTGGTCCCGGGCACCGGCACCGTCTACATCGACGCCAAGCTCTCCGTGATCCGGCAGCGGGCTGTGGGCAACGGCTTCCACGAGGAACTGACGATCCTCAACCACGACGAAAAGCCGGTGGACCTGACCGTGCGCGTCGAAGCCGACTGCGATTTCGCCGACCTGTTCGAGGTCAAGGACGCGCTTGCGAAGAAGGGCAGCTACACCACGCGTGTCGCCGACGGTCGGCTCGTGCTCGGGTACGAGCGCGAGACGTACAAGCGCGAGACCTGGATCGAGGCGACGGCGCCGGCCGCGATCGACGAGCACGGCCTGACGTTCGCCGCGCACGTCGAGCCTCACGGCGAGTGGACGACCGACCTGCACGTGATCACGGCCAGCGGCGGACTCGGCTTCCATCTCGACCGGACGAAGTACGAGCGCAACGCCAAGAAGGCGCTACCGATCATGGAGCACAGCCTGGAGAAGTGGGTCGGCGATGCGCCGCGTCTCGAATGCGACTGGGCCTGGCTCAAGACGACCTACCAGCGCAGCCTCGTCGATCTGGCGGCGTTGCGCTTCGAGCCGGTGGCGTTTCCCGGCCAGAGCCTGCCCGCCGCCGGCCTGCCCTGGTTCATGACGATGTTCGGCCGCGACAGCATCTTCACCAGCCTGCAGACCCTGCCGTTCACGCCCGAGCTCGCGGCGACCACGCTGCGCGCGCTCGGGCAACGCCAGGGCACGCGTGTCGACGACTTCCGCGAGGAAGAGCCCGGTCGCATCCTGCATGAGATGCGCTTCGGAGAGTTGACCGCCTTCGAGGAGCGGCCCCACTCGCCTTACTACGGCTCGGCCGACGCGACGCCGCTGTTCGTCGTGCTGCTCGACGAGTACGAGCGCTGGACCGGCGACACCAAGCTGGTACGTGAGCTCGAGTATGAGGCGCGCGCCGCGCTGAACTGGATCGACGAGTTCGGCGATCGGCTGGGCAACGGCTACATCTCGTATCAGCGGCGCAACGAGACATCCGGGCTCGAGAACCAGAGCTGGAAGGACTCCTGGGACTCGATCTCCTATCACGACGGCTCGTTGCCGGGGTTTCCGCGGGCGACGTGCGAGCTGCAAGGCTATGCGTACGACGCCAAGATGCGCGGCGCCCGCCTCGCCCGTCTCGTGTGGCGTGACGCCGCCTTCGCCGACCGACTGGAGAAAGAGGCGGCCGGCCTCAAGCGCCGCTTCAATCGTGACTTCTGGATCGGCGATCGCGGGTTCTTCGCCGTCGCCCTGGACGCCGACGGGCGCCAGGTCGATTCGCTCAACTCGAACATCGGCCACCTGCTGTGGAGCGGCATCGTCGACAAGTCGAAGGCGCGGGCCGTCGTCAGTCACCTCATGGGCCCGCACCTGTTCTCCGGCTGGGGCGTGCGCAGCCTGGCCGACGACGAGGGCCGCTTCAACCCGATCGGCTACCACGTCGGCACCGTCTGGCCCTTCGACAACTCGATCATCGCCTGGGGTCTGCGCCGCTACGGCTACAAGCAGGAGGCGGCCCGTATCGCGGCGGCGATGTTCGACGCCGCGGACTTCTTCGACGGACGCTTGCCGGAGGCGTTCGCGGGCTACCCGCGCGAGCTGACCAAGTATCCCGTGCAGTACCCCACGGCGTGCAGCCCGCAGGCCTGGTCGACCGGCGCGCCGCTGCTGCTCGTGCGCACGATGCTCGGCCTCGAGCCGATCGGCGACAATCTGATCGTCGACCCCGTCCTGCCGGTCGGCATCGGTCACGTCGAGCTGCTCGACATCCCCGGCCGTTGGGGCAGGGTCGACGCTTTCGGTCGCGGCAGGGTCGACACGCGCAAGAAGTCGCTGAGGCGCCAGGAGCTCGGCATCCTCGGCGAGTACAAGCCGACCAAGACACGCTAGGCACGGAGGCGGCACGACGCGCAAGGCACGGAGGCGCCGCGACGCGCTTAGCGCAGCCAGGCGCGCGACGCCTCGACGAGTTCGGCCTCCTAGGCCTCCTCAGGCACTGCGTCGGACGTCGGCTCGACCGCCAGGTGGGGCAGGTGCCGGTCGACCGTGCTCGGCAGCCACCAGTTGCGGGCGCCGAGCACGTGCATGACCGCGGGCACCAGCACGGTGCGCAGGATCATCGCGTCGATGGCGACCGCCGCCGCCAGCCCGATGCCGAACTCGGCGATCACGCGCTCGCCGCCGAAGACGAAGGCGACGAAGACGCTGACCATGATCGCCGCGGCCGCGGTGATGACGCGCCCGGTGGTCGCCTGACCCACCTTGATGGCGCGCGAGTTGTCGCCGCTGTGCACCCACTCCTCGTGCATGCGGCTGACGAGGAAGACCTGGTAGTCCATCGACAACCCGAAGAGGATCGCCAGCATGATCACGGGCAGGAAGGCCTCGACCGGGCCCGCCTTGCCGAGCCCGAGCGCCCCGCTGAGCCAGCCCCACTGGAACATGGCGACGACGACCCCGAACGCAGCACCGGCGGCAAGCAGGTTCATGACGGCCGCCGTGGCCGGAATGAGCAGGCTACGGAAGGCGACGAAGAGCAGTAGACATCCCAAGGTGACGATGACGGCGATGAAGAGCGGCAGCTTGCCCGTGATGACGGTGGCGAAGTCGCCGAAGATCGCTGTCATGCCGCCGACATACACGTGCAGCGTGGTTCCCTGCGTGGCTTGCGGGATGATGGTAGTGCGCAAGTTCTTTATGAGGTCGCTGGTGGCCGTGTCCTGCGGCGCGGTCGTCGGGATCACCTGGATGAGCGCCACCTTGGCTCCCGGCGCCGCGGGCATGGGGGCGACGGCGGCGACGCCGGGGATGGTGGCGAGCTTCGCGGCGAGCTGCGTCAGCGCCCCCAGGTCGGCCGGGCT
>PKYM01000108.1:4855-5710 GCA_003132645.1 Actinomycetota bacterium
CGAGAGCACAGGGCCGGCGAACACCAGCATGATCACCAGGGCGCTCGCCGCCATGATCAGCGGTCGGCGAGCGACCAGGCCGGCCCAGCGCGCCCAGCGGCTCGTCTCGTGGCCGTCGCCGAGCTCGCCGGCGGCCAGCCTGCGCCGCTCGCGCTTGCTGAGCACGCGCACGCCCATGAAGCCGAACATCGCCGGCAACAGGGTGATCGCCGTCGCCATGGTGAAGACGACGATCATCACCGCGGCATAGGCCATGCCGTCGAGGAAGCCCATGCGCAGCACGAGCAGCCCGAGCAGCGCGATGCAGACCGTGCCGCCGGCGAAGAGCACCGCGCGCCCGGAGGTGTTGAGGGCCCGCACCGCCGCCGCTTCCGGCGAGAGTCCGGCCCTGAGGCCGTCGCGGTGTCGGGTGACGATGAACAGCGCGTAGTCGATGCCGACGCCGAGACCAATGAGGGTGGCGAGCGTCGGCGCCATCGCCGGGATGCTGATCGCATGCGAGAGCAGCCCGATCGCGACCGTGCCGCTGGTGAGCGCCGTGACGGCGGTTACCAGCGGCAGCGCCATGCCGAGCAACGATCCGAAGGCGATCAGAATGATGATCGCGGCGGCGATGATGCCGAAGATCTCGCTGTTTGCCGGTGGCGTGTGGCTCACTTCGGCGATCGCGTTGCCGCCGAGCTCGACCTGCAGACCGGGAGCCCGCACGGCCTGCGCGAGGCTCATGACGCGCTTGATGTCCGCGGACGGCAGGTTCTGCGCCAGCTTGGTGAAGTCGACGGTGGCGAAGGCGGTTCTGCCATCGCGGCTGATCTGAGCCGCGCCGGTAGCATCGTAGGGGCTGCGCACCATGGC
>PKYM01000062.1 GCA_003132645.1 Actinomycetota bacterium
CGGCGTCCAAACCGAGTACCGAGCCCGAGGCCGCCGCGCCGCCCCGGTCGAGCCGCCGAAACCGGCCCGCCCGCCAGCGCTCGCGCTCCTAGAAACGACAGACCGGCGGAGCGGGTGGCCGCACGGCCACCCGCCCCGCCGACCGCTTCCCCGATCGTCCCGACGACGGCCTTTCTCTTTCACCCTGTTAGAAATCGTGACGTTGGGTAACTATGTCCATATATGCCTGCATATGCAGGTAAAACGGGGACGAGGAGGTGTCCTTGAGCATGTATGAACAACGGGCAGAAAGGCCCGAATCCGAGCAGCACACGAGTCTCGTAGATACGTCGACGCTGCAGCGTTCGACCCCTGTGTCGACGTGGACCACCCGGGTAAGCTGGGGAAGCATCTTCGCCGCGGCCTTCGTGGTCATCGCCGTGCAGCTCGCGCTGAGCGCCCTGGGCGTCTGGGGCAACTTCGGGCTCGCCAAACTGACGAGTATCGGCGCCCTGCAGAGCTCGGCGACCAGCGTCGCCATCTGGATCGGCGTGTCCGCGGTCATCTCGCTGTTCGTGGGCGGGATCGTGGCGTCGCGCCTTTCCAACGTGCACAGCGTGCGAAGCGCCCTCTGGCACGGGCTGGTCGTCTGGGGCCTCAGCGTCACCGCGATGACGGTACTGAGTACGCTCGGTGTCGCCGGGATGCTGGGCTTCGGCCTCGACAGCAGCGCGGCGGCCAAGGCCGTCGTCGGTGCGACAGGCACAGCAGGCGTCGGACTGACCCGCGCCACGAGCGCGGCCGCGAAGTACGGCGGCTACTACCTGCTGTTCAGCGCCATCGGCGTGATCGCCGCGCTCGCCGGCGGGTGGGTCGGCAGCATCAGCACGGCGCGTCGTGCCAGCGGCAGCGTGCCACAGACCATGACAAGCCAGGAGGAGACCGAGACGGTCACTCGTCGGGCGGCCTGACGGCCTGACGACGACGGCCTGACGACGAGGACGTCCACGTGAACGGAGGACGGTCTCAGAAGGACAGCCGTCCGGGACCGGCGGATCGTCGCACGGGGCGGGCGGCGGAGCTCATTCGAGCTCCGCCGCCCGCCCCCTCTCTATTCCCGGTGCTCGTCTGGATCTGGGTGCCCCGATCCTGACTCTCGCACTCCGCTCTTGACTTTCGCGACCCCGCCGGGTGTCGCCACTCCGTCAGCGTCTTCCGCGTGCAAGGCGGTACCCCTTGGTGCCGGCGACGGCCGCCACGACGAGGGCCGCGACCCGGTCGGCCCACCACCAGCCGGCAAGGCGGAAGGCCAGCAGGCCGGCGAGTGCGAGTAGCGCCGTCGAGGCGCCGACCGCGCTCAGGGCGGCGTCGCCCGCGAGCGCGGTGCTGTCGAGCGCGCGGCCGGTGCGGCGCTTGGCGATCGCCAGCGGCACGAGCACCGCGGCGGTGACGGCCGCGCCTGCCATGGCCGGCAGGGATGCCCTGGGGCTCGTGCCCTGCGAGAGGGCGTGGACGGCCTCGACTGCGAGTACGCCGGCCACCGTGAATAGGGCGCCGGCCACCACGAGCGCGGCGCGCGCTTCGGACGGGCCGGCGGTCAGCGGTTCGCGGCGCTCGGCCCGAAAGCGCCAGATCAGCACGGCGGAGCCGGCGAGATCGGCCAGCGCGCCGAGCCCCACACCCAGGACGCCGAGGCTGCCGTCGAGCAAACCGATGGTCACGGCATAGATGCCGGCGACGGCTCCCCAGGCGACCGACACGGTGACGAGCAGCAGGGCCCGATCGAGCAGCAGGACCCGGGGGTCGCGCGGCGAGGGAGAGGTGAACCCGTTCACGTGGTCGCCACCAGGACGACCACGAAGACCACATAGACTGCGATGATCAGGGCGCCCGCGCGGCGTCCGAGGCCGCGTCCCGCCCAGGCCAGGCCGAGAGCGAGCACCGTCAGACCGCCATACCAGGCGGCGACTGCGATGTCATCGTGCGACAGCCGCCCGACACCGACCACGACTGCCGGCGCGAGCAGCCCGACGATCACGTTGAGGGTGTTGCTGTTCATCGCCTCGGCGAGGGTGGCGGAGGCCCGGCCACGCCGCGCGAGATAGACGGCCGCTACGGCGTTCGGGAGACTCGTCACGGCGGCCAGGACCACGCCTCCCACCACGATGCTTGCCACCCCCCAGCGCACGCCCAGCGACGATGCCGTTCTTTCCATGGCGGTGCTGGCGGCGATCACGACCGCGAGCATGGCGGCGGAGGTCAGGCCGTCCTTCCAGCTCCCCCGCGGGGGGTTGATGGCCGCGAGCAGCTCGAGCTCCTCCTCGTTGACGGCCGAGGCCAGCCAGTCTCGCCAGGCGCGCGGCAGCGGCAGCCGGCTGCGGCGCCGTGCCGGCAGGGCAGAGACGATCACGTAGGGCACGAAGACCACCAGCGTGAGTCCCAGGCCGACTCGCGGCGTGACCCAGTGGGCTATCGTCGCGGCGGCCATGGCGGCCACCCAGACGGCCACGCAGCCTTCGAAGATCACGACCCGGCGGTGCAGCACGATGCGCCCCGCGACAACGGCGCTCAGACCGAGCAGAGCCGCCAGGTTGAACACGTTGGAACCCAGCACGACGCCCACGCCTACGTCTCTGCGGCCGCTGGCGACGGCCGCCACGGCCACCGAGATCTCGGGCGAATCGGCGGCCAGGGCCGTAACCAGGCCCAGCATCGCCTCGGGCGCTCCCAGCCGCTGGCCCAGCCGCTCCAGTCTCGTCACGAGCACGGCGCTCGCGACGAGACTGACCGCCGCTCCGACCAGCAAGATCACGACAGCCATGCGCCGTCCACGTCTCTCCTTTTGGCAGCCGTCAACAAGCCCGGCGCTCAACCGAACCCGGCGGCCAGTGTATCGCAGAAACGGACGGCTTGAAGGTCAGGCTGAGCCTTCGAGACGTGCCCGCCGCTTGACCTCGGCAGCGGCGCCGCAGA
>PKYM01000107.1 GCA_003132645.1 Actinomycetota bacterium
GCTTCGGGCACCGGCGGGTCGGCGGGCGGGCGCAGGGCGTCGAGCAGCGCCAGGGGCTCCCAGCCGGCCGCTTCGAGCAGGCGGCGCTCGTCGGCCGTCAGGGTCGCCGCCCGGCGGCGCAGGGCGTCGAGCAGGGCGGCGGTGACCTGGGCGTCGGGCAGGGCGCGGTGCGGCGGCTCGCCCAGGCCGAGCGTGACGGCCATCGAGGCCAGCCCGTGACGGTCGATCTCGGGGAACAGCAGCAGGGACGCGGCCAGCGTGTCGAAGGTGCGGGCGCGCAACGGCGGCGCGCCGCAGCGCGCCGCCGCCGTGCCCAGCATGGCGAGGTCGAAGGCGACGTTCTGGCCGACGATGAGCGCCTCGCCGACGAACTCGCACAACTCCACGTAGGCTCGGGGAAAGGCCGGGGCGCCGGCCAGGTCGGCCGTGGCGATGCCGGTGAGGCGGGTGATCTGCAGGGGCAGGGTGCGTCCGGGATCGACCAGCGTGCTCCAGGTGGCCGCGACCCTCAGGTCGGCGTCGAGGCGCACGGCGCCGATGTCGATCACCCGATCGCGGGTCGGGTCGAGCCCGGTGGTCTCGGTGTCGACGACGACGATCTGGACGGGCGGACGGGGCATGGTCACGAGCCTACCACGACGGCTGGAGGGGCGTCGCGGGCGACCAGGGTGGACCTTCGGCGTGCCGCGAGGCGGAGCCCTGGGCCGCGGTGACGTTCGCGGCCGCCGCGGCGTTCCGCTACGATTGCCGGCGAGCCGAAGCTCGAAAGCGCGAGCGGCAGACGGTCCCGTGACCGACGTGCAAAGCAGGTGACTTTGGGACGACTGAAGAGACGGTGGTCCGGCCTGCGTGGGGCCGCGTCGCGGCTCGCCCACGACCTGCGCGCCTTCCCGCGGCAGTTCTGGATCCTCGTCGCCGGCACCTTCGTCTACACCGGCGCCGCCGCCCTCGGCTTTCCGTTCGAGGGCATCTACATGAGCCAGACGCTGCACATCTCGCTGACCGTGATCGGCGTGGTGTTCGGCCTGGTGACCATGGCGGTCATGCCAGTCCAGGTGCTGGGCGGCACGCTCACCGACCGCTTCGGTCGCAAGAGCATGATGCTGGTGGCCGCGGTCAGCGCCACGGTGTGGTTTCTCGGCTTCGCCTGGGCCCACCACGCCTGGCAGGTGGCGATCCTCGTCGCCATGGAGGGGGCCTTCGGCTGGCCGCTGTTCCAGACGGCCGCCAACGCGATGACGGCCGACCTGCTGCCCGAGGAGCAGCGCGCCGAGGCTTTCAGCGTGCTGCGCACCGCGATGAACGTCGGCGTGGTCGGCGGGCCGCCGATCGGCGGCCTCGCGCTTACGCTTGGGGCGTCATTTCGCGAGCTGTTCGTGGCCGCGGCGGTCGGCTGCCTGTCGTTTCTGGTGCTGACCGCGGTCTTCATCCACGAGACCCGGCCCGAGAGCGCCCGCCACCCCGGCCGGCACGTCGACACGGCCGGACGCACCGGCTGGGCGATCGTCCTGGGCGACGGGCGGTTTCGGCGGTTCTGCGCGGTGGCCGTCCTGCCCGTCTTCTGTTTCGGCATGTTCGGCGCCATGTACTCGATCTTCATCACGCGCTTCCTGCACGTGCCGACCAGCACCTGGAGCCTGCTGCTCGCCCTGAACGCCGCGGTCGTGGCGCTGCTCGGCTACCCCGTGATGCGCGCCGTGCGCAACGTCGATCGCATGGTGCTGCTCTCCGTGTCGAGTGTGTTCGTGGCCGTCGGGCTGGGCGGGACCGCGTTCGCCCAGCCCGGCTGGGAACTCTACGCGCTGGTCTGCGTGCTCAGCCTGGGTGAGTTGCTGCTTGGGCCGGTCGCCGCCTCGATCGTCTCGGACCTGGCGCCTGAGGCCATCCGCGGCCGCTACAACGGCGCCTGGACGGTCGTCTGGAACGGCGGCGCCTCGCTGGGGCCGGCGTTCGGCGGCTGGTCGATGCAGACGCTCGGCGGCCGGCAGACCTTCGGCATCGTGTTCTTCGTGGGGCTGGCCGGCGCCGTCCTGTTCCTGCTGCTGCGCGGGAGGGTCGTGCCGCGGGCCTCCGCGCCTCGCGGCCCGGTCGCCGCCGAGGCCGACTGATGCCCGTAGCGGCGGCGCGCGGCGGCCGGTCACGGGCCGTGATCTCCGCCGCGCGCGTGTTTCCGGGACAGTTCTGGCTGATCGTCGGGGCGACTGTGGTGTTCCTCTCGAGCTCGTCGCTTGTGTTTCCGTTCCTGGCGATCTACCTGCACGATCGCATCCACCTGTCGCTCGGGGTGGTCGGGGGGCTGCTCGGTCTGTCGGCGATCATCGGCCTGCCGTTGCAGATCGCGGGCGGCTGGTGGGCCGACCGGCACGGACGCCGGGGGGTGGTGCTGTTGTCGATGGCCAGCGCGGCGATCCTGACCGCGGCGCTCGCCGTGGTACACGACGTCGGCCTCATCGTGGCGATCGTGCTTGCCTCGGGAGCAGTCGGCTGGCCGCTGTTTCTGACCGCCACCAACGCCATCGTCGGCGACCTCGTGCCGCAGGAACGCATCGCCGAGGCCTTCGGCATCGTCCGTGTCGCTCTCAATCTGGGCGTCGTCTTCGGACCGATGATCGCCGGTTTCGCGCTTGCCGCCGGCCTGCCGTTCTCTGTGTTGTTCGGCGTCTCGGCGGCCGGGTGTGGCTGTCTGTTCGCGCTCCTCGCCCTGCTGCTCAAGGAGACGCGCCCCGCCGACAGGGCGGTCGCCGGTCGCGGGCCGCTCGTCGCCGAGACCGTGACCGAGGGCGCCCCAGGCGTGGTGCTCGAGGCGGTCCACGAGCCGGCCGGCTATCGGCGCGTGCTCGCCGACCGGCGCTTTCTGGCCTTCTGCGCCATCACCCTGCTGCCGCTCTTCTGCTACGGCCACATCTCGACCATCTACCCCGTGTTTCTGACCCAGGTGCTGCACGTCTCGTATGCGACCTGGGGGCTGCTGCTCGCCTTGAACGCGATCGTCGTGGTGGCCTTGCAGTACCCGGTGGTGCGGGTGCTGCAGCGCCACGACCGGCTGTTGCTCGTGGCCCTCGCGAGCGCCCTCCTGGGCCTCGGCATCGGCGCGGCTGCGTTCCTTGCGGCCGGCTGGCCGCTGTTTGCCCTGATGGTCGTGTTCAGCCTCGGCGAGATCGTCTTCGTGCCGCTGTCGACCAGCATCGCGATGGGGCTCGCGACCGACGCCGAGAGGGGCCGCTACATGGGCGTCTGGAGCATCGTCTGGGTGGGCGGACAGGCTTTGGCCCCGCTCGTGACGGGCGCCGCCATGGACCGCCTCGGCGGTCGCCCCGCCTGGGCCCTGATCATGGTCGCCGGTCTCGTGGGCGGGGCGCTGTACGTAGCGCTCGCCAGGGTCGGGCGCCCGCGCCCGACGCTCGCCGGCTGAGCGCGGCCCCGCAGGTCGTTGCGATCGTCACCAAGCGCTCGCTGGCCGACTTCGCCAGCGGCGCGGCCGCGGTGGCCGCCATCTTCGGCACCTTCGCCTACATTGCCTGGCGCACCGTGCAGGGGACCCTCTCGATCGGCGCCATGATCATGTACTACGGCGCTTTTCAGGTGGGGTTGAGCTCGCTGCAGCAGGTGCTCGGCGGTCTCGCCGGCCTCTACGAGGACAACCTGTTTCTCACTTACTTCCACGAGTTCCAGACTCTCGAGCGCACCGTGCACGACCCGTCCGACCCGCGCCCGGTGCCGCGCCCGATGGCGGCCGGCATCGCCTTCGAGAACGTGAGCTTCTCGTACCCGGACACCGACCGCAGCGCCATCGACAACGTCTCGTTCGCGGTGCGCCCCGGTGAAGTGACGGCGCTGGTGGGGGCCAACGGCTCCGGCAAGACGACGCTGGTCAAGCTCCTCTGCCGGCTCTACGACCCGCAGCAGGGCCGTATTACCATCGACGGCTGCGATCTGCGGCAGTTCGGGCTCGTCGATCTGCGGCGCGCCATGAGCGTCATCTTTCAGGACTACGCCCAGTATCAGCTCACCGCACGGCAGAACATCTGGATCGGCAACGTCGCGCTCGACCCGGACGACGCCGCGATCGAGGCCGCGGCCCGCGACTCCGAGCCGCCGCCGCGATCACCGGCCTGCGTGACGGCTCTGCGACGGTCCTCGGCAAGGTCTTCAAGGACGGCGAGGAGCTCAGCATCGGCGAGTGGCAGAAGGTGGCTCTGGCGCGCGCCTTCGTACGCGGCGCCGAGATCCTCGTGCTCGACGAGCCCACGAGCGCGCTCGACCCGATCGCCGAGTGGCGCGTCTTCGAACACATCCGCGAGATGGCCCCGGGCAAGGCGGTGCTCCTGATCTCCCACCGCTTCTCGACCGTGCGCATGGCCGATCGCATCCATATCGTCGAGCAGAGCGCCATCGTCGAAAGCGGCACCCACGCCGAACTACTGGCCTTGAACCGACGCTACGCCCGCATGTACGACGTGCAGGCGCGCTCCTACCGTGAAGGGTCGGCGCCGGACGGGCCCGGCGAGGCCGGCGCAGCCGCCCGGCCCGCCGACCCCTCCCAGCTTGCCGATCCCGCAGGCCGCCAGGAACGCGGGCGCCCGGACTAGAGGTCGAGGGCGTTCTGCAGGTCGCGGGCGTGCTCTTCTTCGACCATGAGGATGTCCTCGAGGGCGCGCCGCAGGCCGTATTCCTGGAGCTGCTCGGCCTGGGCGATCCGCGCCTTGTAGCGCGCGATGGCGTCGAGTTCGCCCTCCAGATCCTGCTCGAGCATGGTCTTGGCGATGTCGGAGATGTGCACCGTGGCCACCTCGACTCCCGGCGTGCCGCCGAGGAAGTCGATCTGCTCAGACAGGGAGATGGCGTGCGCGTGCTCTTCGTTGGAGTGGATGGCAAGCTCGGCACGGATGGCGTCGTACTGCGGGCCGGTGATGACCGCGGCGTGCTGCACGTACTGGATCAGCGCCTGGAACTCCTTGGCCAGGTCGTCGTTCAGGGCGGCGATGAGCTTGGCTCTGGTGAGCGGCGCGGCTGTCGCGGCGGGTCTGGCGGCCGCGGCGCGTGTCGACGCGCTCGCGGTCTTCGCAGCCGCTGTGTGCGCCGGCCCGGTGGTGGTCTTCGCGGCCGATTTACGCGCCGACGCGGCGCCCTTCCTGGCGTCGTGCTTGGGCATGGAGGACTCCTTTCAACGGTCTGCCGCATCTCGTGACGCGGCTTTCTCGCGGACTGACTGCACTGTCTATCACATCGGGAACGGCGCCGGCCGGGCGGCGGCGGCGCGAGCCCTGCCTGTGGGGAAGGGCTGTGGGGAAGGGTTGTGGGGTCAAACCGTGGGCGTGGGTGCGAAGGCAGGGCTGCGTGGCCCGGCTGCGCAAGTCAGGTCGCGGCGCGCTCAGCGAGGCCGTCGGCCGCCGCCGTGACCCGTTGGCGCACGAGCAGCGCCTCGAGCCAGCGGGCGGGGATGGCGTCGGCGCCGTAGCGGGCGCCCGCCAGGGCGCCCGCTACGGCGCCGACCGTGTCGCAGTCGTCGCCGCGATTGACGATCTCGACGAGGGTGCCCTCGAAGGTCGTGGTGTGCAGGACCGCCCAGACGGCCGCCTTCAGCGAGTCGAGCACAAAGGCCCCCGCGTGGATCTCGCTGGGCTCGGCGTCGGTCGCCTCGCGGAGAGCCTGGGAGATACGCGAGTCTTCGGCGTCGAGCGAGGCGGCGATGGCCGGCAGGCTCTCCTCGAGCCTGCCGGCCATCGCCGCCACCAGGAGCTCGTTCAGGGCGACGCACGACCAGCCGGCGAGGTGATCGAAGTGCGTCAGGGCGGAATCGGCCAGCGACACGCGGCGTCGCGCGTCGTTGTCGAAGTAGAAACGCAGCGCCACCGGGGCGCAGCGCATGACGCTGCCGTTGCCCGGAGTGGGAGACCCGAGGATCTCGTAGGCGCGGCGCGAGGCCAGCTCCCAGGGCGTGCCGGCGGCCAGCGCCAGCATGGCTGTGCGAGTGGTGAGGCTGACGTCGCGGGGTCCGGCGGCAAACCAGGTGCGATAGCGGCCGACCACGTCGCCGGGGTCGAAATCGCCGGCCACGAGGCTCTCGGCCAGCGCCAGCATCATCTCGGTGGCGTCGGTGCCCTCGCCGGGCTCGACACCGTGAAAGCCGCCGCCCACCATTTCGTCGAGCACGCCCCAGCGCTCGCGGACCTGCACGGGGGTGAGGAACTCGGCGGGAGCGCCCAGGGCGTCNNTCGGCGGGCCGACGGTCGGCCGCGGTCCTGCCCTCCTGCGTCATGTCGCTGTCACGCGTGGCGGTCGCACGTCAGGGGAGCAGCTCGGAGACCAGCAGTTCGAAGAAACGCACCTGGAACGGCACGTCCTCGACGGCGATGCGCTCGTCCTTGGCGTGCTCGCGCCCACCCATGGTCGCCGTGTCCTCGGCCACGAAGGGGCAGAAGCCGTAGGCGACGATGTCGGGGAAGGCCTCGCGAAACCAGCGCGAGTCGGTGAACCCGGTGAGATGCAGCGGGATGACTTCGCAGCCGGGCAGGAGGTCGTCCATGACGCGCTCGATGGCCTCGCTCAGGGGCGTGGGCACCGGTGACTCGTTGGAGTCGGTGAGGTCGGTCCAGGTGAACTCCCAGCCGTCGATGCCGGCCAGCGCGGCATCGACTTCGCGGCGCACATCGTCGGGGCCCTGGCTGGGCAGCATGCGACAGTCGATGTCGACCGAGGCGTGCGAGGGGATGACGTTGAGCGCTTCGCCGCCGCCGTGCAGGATCGTGGGCGAGAAGGTCAAGCCGAGCAGCGGTTCGATCAGGTAGGCCGCTTCGGGGTCGAGGCGGTGCAGCTCGCGGACGGCGGGTCGCGCGAGCGACGGGTCTTTGAGGCGCTCGCGCAGGGCGGGGTCGGAGACGAGGCGGTCGATGTAGCGGGCCGTGAAGGGCGCGACGGCCACCCCGGACTCGTGGTCGGCGAGGGCCGTGATCACCCTGCCCAGGCGCTCGTTCGGGTTCAGGTCGTGGAGCGGGACCGAACCGTGGCCGCCGCGGCCGTGGACCGTGATGCGAAAGTCGGCGAAGGCCTTCTCGCCGACAGTCAGCGGGTAGAGCCGGGCGCCGTCGACCACCGAGTAGGTGCCGCCGCCCTCGTTCAGCAGAAGGTCACAGCGCACCAGCTCGGGGCGCTGCCTGACGAGCCAGCGCGCGCCGCAGTAATCGCCGCGCTCTTCGTCGGCGGTAGCCATGAAGAGCAGTTCGCCGGAGAACTCCGCGCCTTGCCGCGCGAGCCGGGCGACGGCGACGGCCTGGGCGGCCACCTGATTTTTCATGTCGGTCGCGCCGCGGCCCCAGACGTAGCCGCCGCGCACGATCCCGGAGAACGGTGGCCAGGCCCACTCATCGGGTTCGGCCGGCACGACGTCGAGGTGTCCGAGCAGCCCCAGCGTGGGTCCGGGGCGCGTGCCGGCGAGTCGCACGATCAGGTTCTGACGGTCGGGAAGATCGCCGACGAGTTGCGCGTCGAGACCGTTGGCGGCGAAGTACTCGGCAAGCACGAGGGCGGCGCGGGTCTCGTTGCCGGGCGGGTTCGTGGTGTCGGCCTGCAGCAGGCGCGAGAGCAATCCCACAGCCTCGTGCTCGAGCGCTCGTCGCTCATCGCGCGCCATGCCCGGAACCTCCATCGCATCCCCTCGCCACGACCGTCCTGCCACGACAATGATAGCGGTTTTGGCCGGCGGCGTTCTTGCGCCGGGAGTGGTCTCTGAGGCGGCCGCGTACGGCATGCGGGCGTGGCGGGCGTGGCCGGCGAACGACGGACCGCCGGCGTCTTACAGGAGCCGCGTTTGCCCGGGAGGCTCGCGGCGGCCGTCGGCGCTCGGGGGCTCACGGCGCTCGTCTGGTCCTGCCGGTCGGCCGCCGGTGAGGCCGAGCAGAGACGTCATCTGGCGGGCGTTGCGCACTCCGTAGTCGCGGTAGTTGTTGTTGAACAGCACGTGCACGCTCGCGGCGCGGGCCGCCAGCGAGCGGATCTGCGGCACCCACTCGCCGAGCTCGGACTCGTCGTAGAGGTACTTGAACCTGTCCGACGCTGAGCGGCCGCGGATCTGCCAGGTGTCGCGGTTGCGGCCGTGGAAGCGCACGACGGCCAGGTCGGCGGTGGCCACGGCGAGCGGCGGTGTGCTGTTGGGGAAGCCCTGGGGCTCGTCGACGGAGACGTAGGCGACACCCTCGCTTTCGAGAAACGAAAGCGTCCGGGCGGTGGTCGATTCGTCGGCGAGCCAGCCGCCGCCGCGGAACTCGACGGCGATGGGGTAGGGGTGCAGCTCGGCGGCGGCCTTGCGGATGTGCTCGCGGCTCTCGTGGCCGGCCCGAAACCAGGGCGGAAATTGGAACAGCACCGCACCGAGCTTGCCGGCCGCCCGCAGCGGCGCCAGCGCCCGGCGGTGGATTTCCCAAAGGAGCGCCTCGCCCTCGGGCGGCAGGTCTCGCAGGTATACGTTGCGCTTGCCGGCGGTCGGCGGCGGCACGAGGGCCTGCAGGTCTGGCGTGAGCCGCTCGGGCGTCGCGCCGTGGCCCGTGAGCAGGGCGAACGCCTTGACGTCGAAGACGAACCCCGGCGGCGTGCGTTCGGCCCAGAGATGGGCCACGCGCTCGTTCGGCGGACCGTAGAAGGTGGAGTCGACCTCGACGATCGGAAACTGCGCGGCATAGAACCCCAGGCGCCCAGCGGCGCTCGTCACGCCGGTCGGGTAGAAACCGCCCGAGGCGATCAGCGTGGGATCGGTCCACGAACAGTTGCCGACCAGGACGCGTGCCGCTCTCGTGTGAGCCATCTGACCTCCGACCATGCTGCTATCCAAGTCTACCGCCGCGCTGCCTCGAGGCGCATCCGTTACCGGCAAACGTCTACGTTGTCACGACGCCACCGTCGTCCTATAGTCGATGGGCGAAGGCTCTTGGCTTTCGTCACGGTCGCCTCACCAGTCTGTCGGCGGCGCACTGTGGCGCCATTGAGCGGTCCTCGCCGGGGCGGCCCCGGTGCGGGTGCGCGGCGGCTGGTCCGCCGGTACCCACGAGGCAAGTCCGTTCCGTCTGGCGCCGCCGACGGGCACAGCGAGAGCGTGCGGGCTCGGTATCCCGGGCCCGCACGCGGCGCGTCGTCACCGGTCTGCGGCGTGGCCCGCGGCGCCTCGTTGCCGCCTTGCGGTGCGGTCCGCAGCGCGTTGACCCAGCCGTAACTGCAATCTATACTCCCTCGTCCGGGCTTTGGCGCCCGGACACGTGTGTCGGAATGGCGGAATTGGTAGACGCGCTAGGTTGAGGGCCTAGTGAGGGCATTTCCTCATGGGGGTTCAAGTCCCCCTTCCGACACCACTCTGGCCTCCTTCGCTGCCGCTTCTCGCGGCAGCGGACCTCTCCGAACCATCTCGTACGGGTTGGCTCGTGCCGCAGCTCGGGTGTTTACTGTCGCTAGGGGTGCGAAGCTTTGGCCTGCCAGCGGTCCGACGGTTTCCGCCGTTCGCACTAGTTCGACGGCAAAGGGGCGACTGTCACATGAGCGAGCCACCAGACGGGCCGGCCGTGCAGCACAGGTTGATCGAGCGGCACACCGACGCCATCGGCAGCGCCGTGCTGATCTGCGATCCCGACGGCGTCATCGTCGACTGCAACCGCACCGCCACCGAGTTGCTGGGCCTCTCCAGGTCCGAGCTCGTCGGCCGGTCGGTCGTTGACGCCGAGTGGCTGTCGGCCGCGTCGTTTGCCGAAGACGGCCGACCGCTCGACGAGTTCAGCGTTCCCGCACTCGCCGACCTGCGCGCCGGGCGCAGCATCCCGCCGACGGTCGTCGGCGCGCACCTCCAAGGTCAGAGCGAGCCGGTGTGGATCCTGGTCTGCGCACACCCGCTGCCCCTCGACGATCAGGGCCGCCCGGCCGGCGCTGTCCTCACCGTCACCGACATCACAGCCCAGAAACGCGCCGAAGCGCTCTATGCGGCGGTCGCCGACGAGCTCCACGGCGTGCTCCACGCGCTGCCCGACCTGTATTTCATGCTCGACGCGGCCGGGCTCGTGGTCGACTACAACATCGGCTCGGGGTTCGACGCTTTCGTCACGTCGGACGACTTCGTCGGCCGCCGCCCAGAAGAGTTCCTGCCCCATGACTTCGCTCGCGCCATGCGCAAGGCGATCGCGGCCGCGCGTCTGTCACGCGAAGTCCAGACCTTCGAGATCGGCCTCGAGACCCCGACCGCGGGGCTCGCCTACTTCGAGGGCCGCCACGTGGCGCTGCCCGACGGCGCGGCCGTGGTGCTCGTGCGCGACATGACTGAGCAGCGCCAGGCCGAACAGGAGCTGGCGCGCTCGGAGCGTCTGTATCGCTCCTTCTTCGAGCGGGCGTCGGTGGGCATCTTCATCTTCGATCCAGACCTGCACGTGACCGCCTGCAACGACGCCTTCATGAGCATGACCGGAAGGTCGCGCGACGATTTCACCGGGGTCGATCTGAGGGGGCTCGGCGACCAATCCTGTGCGCCGGCCCTGAAGGCCGCCCTGGCCGGCGAGGAGTCGTCTTACGACGGGCCCTACCTGCAGGCCGGCGCCTGCGGCGGCATCATCAGTCTCCGCACTCAGCCGGTGTTCGACGACGGCGGCGCGGTCGTCAGCGGCATCGGCGTGATCGCCCGCATGTCTCAGCGCTTCGCGGTCGAAGGCCGCGAGGCGACCGGCGACTAAGGAATCTGCCGGTCGCACCCGCGGCGCGCGTCGATCTGCCGCGTGACGCCACCGGTGGCCCGTCAGACCGCCGGCCGCCCGCGGGCTCTACAGTCCGCGCCAGAGGGGCAGGCCGGTCACCTCGTCGTGCACCCGTTCCAGAGGCTGGCCGAGCAGCTCGGTGACGACCAGCTCGCAGGCGAACACGACGCATCCGGGAGCGGCGTGGCCGCCGAAGGCGCGGCCGTCGCTTGCGGCCAGCGTCAGATGCACGTGGGCCGCGTGCTCGCCGTCGCGCCGCGACAGATTGCCGGCCAGAGCCGTGATCTCGAGTGGCTGCTCGAGTGCGAACTCGCCGTAGGTCTTACCCGTCTGGTCGTAGTAGGCCAGGCGGGCGCGCTGCAGGGCCCCCAGGCCCTGCAGCGCGCCCGCCTCGATCCCGTGTCGCTCGGCCAGCGCCACGATCTCGTCGAGAAGGTCGCCGCCGTGTTCCAGGCGCGCCACGATCGACCGGCCCTGTGCGAAAACCCCACTGCCCATGTCGCTTGCTCCTTTGCCTCGCCGATGTCGGTGGCTTTAGCCGCACGCGGCTCGTCGGCCGACCTTTGTGACCGCTTGTCCGTACGTAGCACCACGGACGACCTACTTAGTATGACCTCGGCGTACTTATCGTAGGCCTTGTGGCGACCGACGACTCCTTCATGCGGGTAAGAGAATCTTCTGCTCATTGTACGCCGCGCCGGACTAACCATGCGCGCGTCCGGAGTGGCGCCGACCGTGTTCAAGCGGGGTACTTGACGAACGTGGTCGAGCCCCTCGTGAGCGCTCCGCGGGTCCTGCTCGTCATCGAAGCGACGCGCGACGCGCGCGCGATCGACGCCACGTTGCGGCGCGCCGGCTGGCAGCCCTGTCGCACCTGGGTGACCACGACCGAGAAGCTCGCCTCCGTCCTGCGCGAGGGCGGCTGTCAGGCCGTGGTGGTCGATTGCCGGCT
>PKYM01000081.1:0-7604 GCA_003132645.1 Actinomycetota bacterium
TGGGCCGCACGGTACCCCCCCAGGTACCACCCATGGCTCCTTTCACAGCCCCAGACCCCCCTCTGGGGCTGCCCTTTTTCAGGCAGATCCCGGGGTTTCTTGGGCCAAATTTCGGAGAAGCGGAGAAGAGCGGCCCTGACAAGCTACAGTGTCCAGGATGAACGAACAGGTTCCTGACGACGTGGCGACCGCGCTGGTCGAGCGCGCCGAAACCCACGTGATGTGCCTGCGCACCGACGACGAGCCGGCAGCGATGGGTCGCGGCTGGGAGCGCCTGGAAGCGCTCGTCGGTCTTCGTGGTCGCAAGTTCTTCGGCGCGTACGATGCCTCCACGGGGGAGTACCGCGTGTGCGTCCAGGTGAGAGAGGGCGACGATCCATCTGCGCTCGTGCTGGAGTCGAGCGTCCTTCCCGGCGGCCGCTATCTGCGGGCGCGGCTTCGTGGCGAGCCGCCAGAGGTCTACAAGCGGATCGGCCCCACGTTCACGGCGCTGGAGAAGACCGCCGCGACTGACGAGTCGCGGCCGTACATCGAGTTCTACCGCCAGCGCAACGAGATCGAGCTCCTCCTGCCCGTAGCGGAGTAGCCCCCGCCTCCTCCTCAAATCGAGAAGTCCCCAGCCCGGCGTCCCACGAACAGCCGGCTCGCCTGTCGCGTCAGCGTTCGCGCACGCGACCGGCGGCCAGGAAGTTGGCCATGAGCTGACCGCAGAGCATGGCCGAACGCAGCATCTCGCGTCTGCTCACTTTGCGCAGCTTCTTGAGTCCGCCTGGATAGGTGGCCTCGATCAGCGCCGGGTCGGTGTCGAACCAGCGGCGCAGCAGGTCCTTGTCGATCTCGGGGTGAAACGCGACTCCCCAGGCCACCTCGCCGAAGCGGAAGATCTGCGGCTCGGCCGCTGTGTCGGCCAGCAGGAGGGCATCGTCGGGCAGGCGGCAGACGGAGGAGCGCCACGAGAAGACGAGCGGCCGGGGGTGAATGTCGTAGACGAACTCGTCGCGCGCCGCGAACTCGATCGGCTCCCAGCCCAGGCAAAGGCCGGCTCGGGTATAGACGTCGCCGCCGCCCGCTAGGCAGAGCTGGCGGGCGCCCACACCCACTGCCAGGACAGGCACCTCGCGGACCAACGCCGCCGCCAGCAGTTCGCGTTCGCCGGCCAGGACCGCCCGACTCTCGTCGTCGCTACCTGCCGGCTCGCCGATCGTGACGAGCGCCGCCAGGCCGTCGAGCTCGCCGGCGTCGGGCAGCGGGTCGTCCCAGTCGAGGCGCCGTATGTCGAGCTCGAATCGGGCATCGCGCAGATACTCGCCGATCAGCGCCGGCGATCCCAGAGCGTCGTGCTGCACGATGGCGATGGGTCGCAAGAGCGTGTCCTTTCGACGCGCGAAGGGTCGACGACTGCCGGGCGCGAACGGGTCGCGACCGCCGGTCCCGCCAGCCGAGTGTACGATACCCCTGTCGGGCAGCCGTTGCTCGCCCGACGCGCCTCGTCCTCGCGAGCGCCACCGCGATCGCGACCCGACCGCGAGGAGCCGAGCCATCGCAAAAGGAGTGCCATGACCGCCACGATCCCGGCCCCGCGTCCACGCACGGACATCCGATGAATCCGGCGTCTCCGGGCTCGCAGACACCGACGGCCGAGATCGTCGCGGCCGGCAACGAGGTCCTGCTGGGTGACGTGCTCGACTCCAACTCCCATCTGCTGTGCCGTCAGGTGACGGCCCTCGGCGGCGCCGTCACGCGCGTCGTGCTGGTCCGTGACGACCTCGAGGCGATCGCTACCGAGGTGCGAGGCGTGCTGCGACGCGCCCCCGCCCTGGTCTTCACGGTCGGCGGCCTCGGCCCCACGGCCGACGACATGACCCTCGAGGGGCTGGCGCTCGGTCTCGGAGTGGAGCTCGAGTTGCACCCCGACGCCGAGCGCCTCGTGCGGGCGGCCTACGCGGGCTTCGCGGCCGCGGGCCTCGTGCCGTTCGCGGAGATGAACGAGGCCCGCCTCAAGATGGCCCACCTGCCGCAGGGCGCCGCCCCGGTGCCGAACCCCGTGGGCGGCGCACCGGGGGTCGTGCTCGAGCGCGGACCCACGACGTTCGTCTCGCTTCCCGGCGTGCCCGAGGAGCTCGCCGCCATCGTCGAGCACTCGCTCTCTCAGGTCTTCGACCGCATCTTCGGCGTCGCTCACTACGAGGAACGCACGCTGGTCGTCGACCTCCAGGACGAGTCGGCGATCGCCGACATCCTCGGCGCCGTCGAGCGCGCCCACCCCGAGGTCTACGTCAAATCACGCGCCAAGGTGATGGGGCCGGCGGTGACCCTGCGCATCACGCTCTCGGCACGCGGCGACGACCCCGCACGAGTCGACGCGCTTCTGCAGCCGCCGGCCGACGAGCTGCTCGAGAAGATCGCGGCGGCAGGCTTCGGCGTGCGAGCGGAAGAGGACCCTGTCTGAACCGACTCGCGGCGCACGGCGACGTTGCTCCAGCCTGCGCGGTCCGTCGGCTGCGGCGGGNNCCGGGGGCCCGGGACGCGCTCCGCGAAACCGGAAGTAGGGATCCGCAGCCAAGGCTGTGGATGTCGCTCACGCTCCGAAGCGTCCCTCAACCCCCGGCCCCGCCTCCGCCGACTCTCCAGCCCGCTGCCCGACGTCAACCCCGAACGTGGTGACAGACCGGATTCTCAGTTGTGAGCGACCGACGCATCAGTGCCGCACGCCGCTGCGAACGACGATGTAAGGTCGGCTAGGCCTCCGACCAGACGTCGACCGCCAACCCAGGAACGCGCTCGAACTCGCGGATGTTGGCCGTGACCATCGTCAGTCCGTGGGCCACACAGGTAGCGGCGAGCCAGAGGTCGTGCGGGCCGATGATCGTGCCGGCTTGGCGAAGCTCGGCCCAGATCTGCGCGTGCGCCCTCGCACAGGCAAGATCCACGGAGAGCAGCGGGAAGCGTTCGAGGATGCCCTCGACGAAGGCGGAGCGCTTCGCTCGCACGTCCGGTCGCGTTGCCCGATGCACGCCGTGAAGGAGCTCACTGGCGGTGATGACAGACAGGAAGGACTCTTCGTCGGCGTGGCGCGCGACGTGCGATCCTAGCTCAAGCCTGCCTCGCTCGGCCTCGATCAGAATGCTGGCGTCGATCAGGACTGCCACGCGTCACGAACCTCCGCGTGTGCCAACTCGGCTTGCGCGCTGGACAGGTCGTCGGCGAAATCCGTCGCTTCGGACGAAGACAGACGGGGCAAGGACGCAAACAGAGCGGGCAGCTCCGAGAGCCGCTTGCCTGCAGGCAGCGGCCGCAACTCCGCGAGGGGTTTCTTCCCGCGCACAAGCGTAAACGACTCGCGGCGGTAGGCGACGCGATTAAGGTAGTCGGCAAAGTGGCGCGCGATTTCCGTGACGGTCACATCTGACATGTCGCATCTCCTGGCGCGTGCATCAGATAATCATATTGCATGATACCCGGCCTGAGGTCACGGTAGACAAAGGCTTCCGCCGGACGTTGGAGCGCCTGAGCTGCCGGCTCGCTGCGCGTGGTGTCTCGTCGAAGCCTTCGGACCGGTCTGCTCGACGCGCTCGATAGACCAACCCTCCTGCGAGCCTGCTAACGATGCGCCTGTTAGACCAACACTCCTGACGGCGCTACTCTCTCGCGACGGAGAAGCCGCTGCCGTCGGCGTTCAGCGCAGACGCGCCAGTCAGTTGACGGCCGCCTGAGAACACCGCAACGCGCTTGCTGACAAACGCTCCCAGCGGACGACGATCGACGGTGCATTTGGAGAAGCGGATGGGCTTGAAGGCAGCGAGCTCCTCGCCGTTCTTATCAGGCGTCTCGACGATGATCTCCGCGCTCGCACAGTGGGCGGCGGCGCTGGACTGCACGGTCCAGAAGCGCTCACCCTTCGTCAAATCGACCAGAGTGAGCCTGAAGCGACGGGGACCCAGGCGGACGACCGTGGCAGAGATGGTGTCTCCTGGGCCAATCTCCATCCGAGCCTTGCCAACAGAGACGTGAGCCCAGACAACGTCGACCGGGTCTTGCGGATACATTTCGAACCAGCCATACGAGTCGGTCCAAGACGTCTGACCACCTTGGCAGTCAGCCTCGGTACCAACCTGTTCCACGGTGGGACCGTTCCACCCGTCGAGGCCGACCCAGACGTCGACGCCCCGCCAGGGCTTACCCTTGAGCGAGACGGGAGGCTGAATCCACGTCGCAGAGACGCTCTTGAAACGACGACCCGTGACGCAGTAGCCGGACCAGTTCCGCGACGTGGTGGAGGCGACTCGACCGAGTCTGATCGTGGGAGCGAGACTCGACGCCGTCGTGACTCGAGGAGACGCTTTCGGCGACAGAGCCTGGACCGGCTTCGGGGCTGAACACCCCGCGACTACGACTGCTGACGCCACGACGGTCACCAGCGCGATAGATAGCAGTCTGACGCTCAACCAGCTCTCCGTGACTGAGTTTGGTCTAACGGTTGGCGCATGACCTGCGCGCGCTGCGCTCACAGGGAAGCGTATCGCGTGGGCGCGCCAGGTTGATGCACTTGTTAGACCGCACTTCTCACCAGCCCTTGCCTTCCACCCGCGAAACGAGCGCCTCGATCTCCTCCACGGGCATCAGCGAGACCAGCCCGAGGTACCAGGCGAGCATCATGCGGCGCTCGCGCAGCGCCTGATCGGCAAGGTTCGTGTCCGCCTCAGCAAGACCTGCCCGGACGAGCCCGTGCAGGGCGCGAAGGAAGGCGGGGGCCAGGCCGGGTGAGGGATCCGAGGTGTGGAGGCGAAATGTCTGCTCCGGCCTCAGGCCCGGCGGTGGCGGATACATGACGTCGGCCAGGCCGAGGTAGCCGGCCTTCCGCACATACGCGGCCAGGCGCATGAGCTCGTCGTGGGCCGCCGGCGTGGTGGCGAACTGGATCTGCGAGGCCTTGAACGCCTTCGGGCGGCGCGGCTTGCGGCNNCCCAGGACTCGAGTGCGCTCGGAGTCAGCTCGCGGTTCAGCGCGTCCTCGCAGGCACTGCGCAGGGGCTTGGGGAGATGGTGGCCCGCCTTGCGGACGAGTGCGGAGAGGGCGATGACCTCCATGTTGGTCGTCGCGTCGCCGTAGTTGAGCGCGTCGCCCCAGCGCGCCGCGAAGTTCGCGACGGCTGCGTCAAGCGACAAGCCGGAGAGCGCCTCCCAGCGAGCAAGAACGTCGAGGGCGGCGTCATTGTCAAGCGCGCCGTAGTCCCATGCACCCAATCGCGAACCCTCCAGTTGTGTCGGTCTAACTACTATTCTGCGGTCTGCGTATACGGCCGGGCGCAGCCTGTACGAGCGAGCAATCACTGGTCCCGCTCATGTATCGGTTCATTTAGGCCACGCTCGGGCTGCCTATCGTGACGAGTCCCACTCTACGCCATTTGTCGGTCCGTCGACTCTGGGATGTGAGCTTGTCCCGGACGCGTGGGGAGAACGGCCCGACGGTGGCGCCGCGCTTCTGTCCGCCGGGCCTGCTATCCCAGCGCCGCACGAGGATACTCGCTTCCAAAGCGGTCACTGGTCCAGGGCTCACCATGGGGCGCCAGCACGAGGACCGCTCTGAGCGTGGGCAGCTCCCGCGGGCACTCCGTCGTCGCCGAGTCGTCGGCACGGNNCGCCCTCGAAGCTGACCGTGTCGTCGATCACGACCTTGGGCACCGCCATCACCTCGTAGCGCTCGGCGAGCTGCGGAAAGTCGTTGACGACGATCACGTCGGCGGTCACTCGGGGGCTGGCCATGGCCAGCTGGTGGGCCGTCCGCGCCGCGGACGGACAGTGCGGTCAGGTGGGTGTGACGAAAACCTGCAGGTGGACGTCGCGCGTGAGGGCGTCCAGAGCGGCGTGCGCGTCGTCGCTCAAATCATCACGCGCCGCACCGACGTCGATCACGTCCTCGATCAGGGTGGCGAACTCGTAGCCCGCCGGCAGTCCGAAGAGCCGCACCGCACCGCGGGCGCCGGGGCCGACGATCTTCGTGGCGGGGACCTTGTCGATGCCATGCTCTCGGGCCAGGCCGGGCTCGGCTTCGATCTCGTGGACCTCGAGGCTGAGATGGTCGCTCGCCGCGGCCAGCTCACCGAGCACGGCGACGGTGTCGGCACAGCTCGCGCAAGGCACCTCACCGGGCACCGCCAGGCGACTAGCGTGCCGCGTGAAGTGCACCAGGGTCACATCGCCGCTGAGGTCACGCTCGAACAGCTCGCGCAGCCGGGCGGTCTCGTCGTCTGTGAGCAGTGACACCAGCGCCTCCAGTCGGGTCGGACGCGCCGGACGCGCGCCCACGCGCCCTTGAATCTACCCGGCGGCCGACGCCTCCACGCCCGGCGGTGCAGCACGCCGCCGGCGCAGCCGCCGGTCCGGAATGGGCAAGCGCCTCGTTCCGGCCGCATGTAGGGGCCCGCATGTCGGCCCGCGAGTTGGCTGGAGAGTCGCTTTGGCGCAGCCGGGAGCCGGCGAAGGCGGGGCCATCGGCCGGGAGTCGGCGAAGGCGGGGCCGGGGGGCTCGGGGCGTTTCCGAGCGTGAGGTCTATCCGCAGCGCAAGCTGCGGATGCCGTACTCTGGTTCGCGAGGCGCGCCCCGAGCCCCCCGGCCCCGCCGCAGCCGACGCTCACGCAGCCCTGGGTCTTACGGGTTTAGGGCCGCACGTTCGGCCCGGATTCTGCGGCCCCCTCTACCCCGTTCGCCTGATCGCCGTCCAGGTCTTCGTCGATGAAATGGGTCGAGACGGTGCCGGCCAGAAAGAGCGGATGGTCGAGCACGCGGCGATGGAACGGGATGGTCGTGGCGACGCCTGCGACCCGGAACTGCGCGAGCGCCCAGCGGCCGCGGGCGATGGCCTCGTCGCGGTCGCGGCCCCAGACCACGAGCTTGCCCAGCAGGCTGTCGTAGAACGGCGGCACGACGTAGCCCTGGTAGACGTGCGAGTCGAGCCGCACCCAGGGGCCACCCGGCGGCGACCACACGGTCACGGTCCCGGGAGAGGGCAGGAACCCGTTCGCCGGGTCCTCGGCGTTGATGCGAAACTCGATGGAGTGCCCGCTGATCGTGACGTCGCTCTGGCGCAGCGGCAGCCCCTCGCCGGCGGCTATGCGGATGCCGGTCTTGACGATGTCGATGCCGGTCACCATCTCGCTCACGCAGTGCTCGACCTGCACCCGCGTGTTCATCTCCATGAAGTAGAAGTGGCCCGCGGGGTCGAGCAGGAACTCGACCGTGCCGGCGCCCTTGTAGCCGGCGGCGCGGGCAGCCTCGACGGCGGCCTCGCCCATGCGCGCCCGCAATTCGGGCGAGACGGCCGGCGAAGGCGCTTCTTCGATCAGCTTCTGGTGGCGCCGCTGGATCGAGCAGTCGCGCTCGCCCAGGTGGATGGCGTGTCCGGCGCCGTCGGCCAGCACCTGGATCTCGACGTGGCGCGGGCTGGCGATGTACTTCTCGACGTAGACGGCGCCGTTGCCGAAGGCCGACTGAGCCTCGTTGCTCGCCTGGCGCAGGGCGGCGGCAAGGGCATCCGCTTCGTGCACGATGCGGATGCCCTTGCCGCCGCCCCCCGCCGACGCCTTCACCATCACCGGCAGGCCGAT
>PKYM01000081.1:7639-14222 GCA_003132645.1 Actinomycetota bacterium
GCGCACAGCCGCGAGAAGGCCGCGCTCTCGGCGAGAAAACCGTAGCCGGGGTGGATCGCGTCGGCGCCGTGGGTGAGCGCGGCCATGATGAGATTGTCCATCACGAGATAGCTCTGCGCCGCGGGCGGCGGCCCGATGCAGACGGCTTCGTCGGCATGCGAGACGTGCAGCGAGCTCTCGTCGGCCGCCGAATAGACGGCGAGGGTCGCCACGCCGAGCTCGCGGCAGGCGCGGATGACCCGCACGGCGATCTCGCCGCGATTGGCGATGAGGATCTTCTTGAACACCGGGCGTCTCCTGTAAGGCCTGACGAGGACCGGCAAGCGGCGGAAGTATAGCAGAGGCCCGTCGCGGTGTTCCTGTAGCAGGCAACGGTTTTTTTGTGGACCCCCTGTCAAGCCGGCCTGCGCTGCCGATATGAAGGGGGACTGCCACGGAGGTCTCACCACCGACTACGACACTGGATCGGGCTACACGCCCGGATATCGCTTCCCTCTCCCTGCCGGGCCGGTCTCCTTCGACTGTACCCACCAGCCCGCATCACGCGAAGGCCCCAAACCGGCCCGGCCCTTTTTTCTCAAGTCACGTCCAAAGGTCCACCCCCGGGTAAGCCGGCGAAACTGCAGCGGGCGACTATACTTGTCGATGCTGCGTAGGGGATGCCCCCGGGCTGGAGGGATCGATGTCGAAGTCGTCCAGAAAACGCCTCGTCGTGCTCGACGACGACATGGACCTGCTCGACGAGCTTGCGGCCTACTTCGGCGACACCTTCGAAGTCGACACCTTCCCCGGCACGCCGGCGGCCCTGAAGGCCCTGCGCGACGCCCCGCCCGACGCCCTGCTGGTCGACATCGACCTCGAAGGCGTCAAGGGCTTCGACGTCCTGCGGCTCATGAACTCGACGCCCGAGCTGCGCTCGGCGCCGGTGATCGTGCTCTCGGCCACCAACGACTTCGAGACCTTCGAGCAGGCGCACCGTCTGGGCATCGCCGAGTACGTCACCAAGCCGTTCCGCGTCGAGGACCTGCGCAGCAAGCTCGAGTCGGCGATCGACCGCCGCCACAAGCGCAGCGCCGGGCGCCTCAAGCTCGGCGCGATGCTGCTCGAGAGCGGCCTCGTCACCCAGCCACAGATCGACGAAGCCCTGCAGCGCCAACAGCAAGCCGGCGGCCGCCTCGGCGAGGTCCTGGTCGGTTCGGGCCTCGTCTCCGAAAACGACCTCGTGCACGCGCTCGCCGGCCAGATGCACCTCGCCGTGGTCGACCTGCGGGCCATCACCCCCAGCCCCGCCGCGGTCGGCCTGCTGCCCCGCGATTTCATCGTGCGCCACCGCCTGCTACCCCTGCGCTTAGACGACAACGGCAGCCTCGTCATCGCCATGACCAACCCGCTCGACGTGGTCGTGATCGACGAGGTCCGCCTGCGCACCAAGAAGCGCGTGGTGCCGGCCATCTGTACCGAAAGCGCCTTCGACGAGGCGCTGCTGATCTTCACCAGCAAGCGCGGCAAGCTGAAAGAGATCGAGGGCAGCGACGGCGAGGCGCACGGCGACGAGGTGCCGGGCGCGCTCGACGCCTCGATCATCGAGATCGTCGACTCGGTCCTGATCGACGCCGTCGGCATGAAGGCCTCCGACATCCACATCGAGCCGCGCGAAGACGCGCTGGCGATCCGCTGCCGGGTCGACGGCGTCCTGCACGACCTGCGCGAGTATCCGGTCGAGCTGCAGGCCGGCGTCATCAGCCGTCTGAAGATCATGGCCAACATGGACATCGCCGAGCGCCGTCTGCCCCAGGACGGACGCGCGAGCTTCGAGACGACCGATGGCGACGTAGTCGACATGCGCCTGGCCTCGATCCCCAGCCTCTACGGCGAGAACCTGACGGTCCGCGTCCTCGAGGTCGCGCCGCTGCCGCCGACACTCGTCTCGCTGGGGTTCGCCGAATCGAGCCTGGCCAGGTACGAAGAGGCCATCAGGCGCGCCGATGGCGGCATCGTCATCGGCGGGCCGACCGGCAGCGGCAAGTCGACCACGCTCTACACCACGCTCGAGCTGATCAAGTCCCGCGAGCGCAAGATCTACACGGTCGAAGACCCGATCGAGCGTAAGCTGAACGGCATCGTGCAGACCGAGATCAAGCCGATCATCGGCCTCACCTTCGCTCAGGCGCTGCGCTCCCTGGTGCGCGCCGACCCCGACGTGATCATGGTCGGCGAAGTGCGCGACCTGGAGACGGCCAAGATGGCCGCCGACGCCGCCATCACCGGTCACCTCGTGTTCACCACGCTGCACACCGGCGACGCGGTCTCCTCGATCGGCCGCTTCATCGAGATGGGCTTGCCCGCCTACCTGGTGGCCGCCGCCTACCGCTGCATCGTGTCCCAGCGGCTCGTGCGACGGCTGTGCCGCCACTGCCGTCGCACCGAGGTGCTGAGCGCTGAGCGCTGGCGCGACCTCGGTCTCGGCGAGGCGCCGGGATCGCGCATGACCGTCCACTCGCCGGTCGGCTGTCCCAAGTGCTTCGGCACCGGCTACTACGGGCGTCTGGGGCTCTACGAGGTGCTCACCGTCGACGACGAACTGCGCGAGATGATCTCGGTCGGCGCCACCGTCGGCGAGATGCGCGCGGCGGCGCGGGCGCGCGGCGTCGAAAGCATCCACGACGACGGCGTGCGCAAGGTGCTCGACGGCTCGACCAGCTATCTCGAGCTCGTGCGCGTGACATCGTAGGCCTGTAGGCCCGGCCGGCGCGCAGCACCCTGTCTCTTCTCCTCGATCTGCTCTACCTGTTCCTCACCGCCCTGGTAGTCCTGGCGGTGGTCGAGCTCAAGGTCGCAGACGCGCGCCGCGAGCGCGCCCTGCGGGCGTTCGGCGCGGCGCGCGGCCGGCCGGCTCTGGCGCTGATCTGTCGCGAGGAGAGCGTCGCGGTGCTCGGCCAGCCGATCTACCGCTACGCCACAACGCCCGCGGCCGCCGAGCTGGGCCGGGCCGTCGCCCGCCTGCCGCAGAGCTCGGCGCTCGACCTGATCGTCTCGCTGCCACGTGACGCGCCGCTCGACACCGGGCTCGTCGGGCGCGTCCTCGGCGAGCATGCCGGCCCCGTCACCCTCATCGTGCCGTCCGGCGTACTCACCGGCGGCTTGACTCTGGCACGCGTCGCGGACGAGTTGCTGCTCGGTCCCGACGCGCGCTTCGCCGAGGGCGCCGAGCCGCCCGTCGCAGCCCGCGAGTTGGTCGTCGAGGGAGCCGACGGAAGACCGCGCGCAGGCGAGCTGCCCGATGGCCTCGGCGCCGTGCTGGCCTGTTTTGCCCTGGCGCCGCGACACCCGCGGGGCGTGGTCTTCTTCGGTCGCGGCGGCGGGCGCGACCGACCTTAGACAGCGTCCGCAAACAGCTCGTAGACGGCTGTTCTATCTCACCGCAAGGGCGCCTGCCCGATAAAGGTACTGGAGACCAAATCGCGGGGAGAGGAAGCCTCCGAAGAACTGAACGGAGCCTCGAAGATCGAGGCTCCGTTCCCGTTGTGCCCCTCGTGCGCGCCCGCTCAGGCCGCCTTTGCCGACACGATCCCCAGCGTCAGCTTCTGGGTCCCCCTGATGGCCGTCATCTCGACCGGCGCTCCGACGGCCTCCTCGGTCAGGATCCGGTGCAGGGCATCGACGTCGGGCACGTCGTGCGCGCCGTAGCCGATGAGCAGATCGCCCTCGCGCAGGCCGGCCCGCTGAGCCGGGCTGTCGGGCTCGACCCCCACGACCAGGACGCTTGTCTCCACCGGCAAGTTGAAAAAGCGCACCAGACGGCGGTGCAGCGGCACGCTCTGGGCCGCGATACCCAGGTAGCCGCGCGTCACCACCCCGTCACGGATGAGCTTGCCGGCGACGAACACGGCGGTGCTCACGGCGATCGCGAAGCAGAGCCCCTGGGCCGGCAGGATGACGGCGGTGTTGACGCCGATGACGTCACCCCAGGAGGTGACGAGCGGACCCCCGGAGTTGCCCGGATTGAGCGACGCGTCAGTCTGGATCAGGTTGTCGATGAGGCGACCAGATTCGGCGCGCAGCGAACGGCCCAGGGCACTGACGACACCGGCCGTGACGGTAGTCTGGAAGCCGTACGGGTTGCCGATGGCCACCACGAGCTGCCCCACCTGCAGGGCGCGCGAATCGCCGAGCGCCGCGGGGCGCAGGTCGGGCGCCGCGACGCGGATCACGGCGATGTCTGTGTCGGGGTCGTCGCCGACCAGTTGGGCGGCGACGTCGCGGCCGTCCTCGAGGGTCACGGTGATCGAGCCCGCGCCGTGCACGACATGGCTGTTGGTCAAGATGAAGCCGTCGGGGGTGACGATGAATCCAGAACCGGTGCCGCGCCGCTCGCGGGGCTGCCCGCCGGGGCGCTTGTCGGGGCGGCCACCGGGGCGCTCGTCGGGGCCGGCGGGGCCGGTCTGGCGCCCCGGACGCCGCGGCCCCGGGCTCGGCGGCGCGGGCACGGTCACCTCGATGTTCACGACGGAGGGGCTGACCTTCTTCGCCGCGCCGATCACTGCTTTGGAGTAGGCGTCGAAAAGGTCGTCATCGGGCGGGATCGTCGGACTGCGGTCGATGCTGCCCGGCGCCGGCACGCCGGCGCCATGGATGTTGAACGGTACTGCCATCAGCGAGTCCCTTGTCGGCGGTCGCGCGGTTCTCACGCGCGGTTTCTCGCTGTGATGTGCTCGGACGGCAAGCGGTTGAAACGGGCGTCCGGCGGGTCGGCGGAGTTGAGCGTGGTGGGTGGCCCGTGCGACGCATGCGACGCGATGGGTGAATCGGTCAGTCGCTCTCTCGTTCGTCGATCACGCGCCGCGCCTTGCCCTCGGAGCGGGACAGCGAGCCGGCCTCGACGAGCTGGACCTTGGGGCGCACGAGCAGGGCCGAGCGCAGCGTCTCGGTGACCTGACGCTCGAAGGCCACCAGATCGTCGAGCCAGCCGTTGAAGAGTTTCTCGTCGACTTCGACCCGCACGATGAAGGTGTCGAGGGCGCCCTTGCGCTGCAGGACGATCTCGTAGTGCGGCTCGAGCCCCTCGATCTGAAACAGCACGGACTCGATCGTCGAGGGAAAAACGTTGACGCCGCTCACGATGAACATGTCGTCGGTGCGGCCGATGACCTTGTGCATGCGGACGGTCGTGCGGCCGCAGGGGCAGCGCTCCCGCGTGACGCGCGACAGGTCGCGGGTGCGGTAGCGCAGCACCGGCGAGCACTGCTTGGTGAGCGAGGTGATGACGAGCTCGCCGGGCTCGCCGTCGGCGACCGGCGCGCCGCTCACCGGGTCGATCACCTCGACTATGAAGTGGTCCTCGGCGATGTGCATGCCGTCCTTAAACTCACACTCCCCCGCGACTCCCGGCCCGATCACCTCGGTCAGCCCGTAGTTGTCGGTCGCCGAGATGCCCCAGCGCTCCTCGATACGCGCCCGCAGCGCGTCGCTGCAGGCCTCGGCGCCGAACAGCCCGAGGCGCAGTGCGAGGCGCTCGCGCACGCCGGCCCTGGCGACGGCTTCGCCCAGATGCAGGGCATACGAGGGCGTGCAGATCAGCACGGTGGTGCCGAAGTCCTGCATGAACTGGATCTGGCGCTGCGTGTTGCCGGCCGAGTGCGGCACGACCAGCGCGCCGACGCGTTGCAAGCCGTAGTGCAGGCCAAAGCCGCCGGTGAACATGCCGTAGCCGAAGGCCACCTGGGCGACGTCACCGCGAACGACACCGGCGGCCGAGGCAAAGCGGGCGACCAGCTCGGCCCAGGTGTCGAGGTCGGCCCGCGTGTAGCCACCGACCACCGGCGTGCCGGTCGTGCCCGACGACGAGTGCACTTCGACCACTTCGTCGAGCGGCACTGCGAACAGCCCGAACGGGTAGGTCGTGCGAAAGTCGTCCTTGGTCGTGAAGGGCAGCCGGGTGAGGTCGGCCAGCGAGGTGACCTCGGCTGGGCCGATCCCGCGCTCGTCAAGAGCCGCGCGGTAGAGCGGCACGCGCTCGTGGCAGGCGGCCACCGTCTGCCGCAGGCGCTCGACCTGCAGCGCCTCGAGCCGGTCGCGACTCATCGTCTCGCCCTGCTCGTCCCAGATCGGCACGCCCGCTCCCTGCCCCATGGTGGTTTGCGACCGGCGCGCGCCGGCCACGGCCAGCGAAGTGTACCCGCCTGGCGCACAGCGCGCGAGCGGGTGAAAGCCGACCATTCTAGTCTGGTATGATACTGAATGCGGTATACAGGACGCGACGGGCAAGCACCGGCAGCGCCGAACCAGGGCGACCCGAAGGACCGATGGCAGACCACACGACGACAGTGGAGATCCCGATCAGCGGCATGACCTGCGCGAGCTGCGTGGCGCGCAACGAGAAGGCGCTGCGCCGCCTCGACGGGGTCAGCGCGGCCAACGTCAATTTCGCCACCGAGAAGGCTCAGGTGACGTTCGACCCGGCACAGATCGACATCGGCCGGCTGACCGCCACGATCGAGCAGGCTGGCTACGACGTGCCTACTGCGACCGAGACGCTCGCCATCAGCGGCATGACCTGCGCGAGCTGCGTGGCGCGCAACGAGAA
>PKYM01000167.1 GCA_003132645.1 Actinomycetota bacterium
GGGCATTTTCATGACCGGACGAGACGCCTCGTCACGACTAGGCACAGTTGAGCACCAGAACGCAGACACGACCCTTCAAAACCCGCACCGTGCAGCACTATTGCGCACAACTGACCCTAGTACGGCACCGCGTTGATACCACTCTTAATCAGGGTGTCCGGGGTTCGACCCCCCGGCGGCCCACCAGACATCGCTCCCAATAGGCCATTCTCGAGCCTCCTCCCGCCCTTCGAGTCCGCGCTTGCCGACGCGATGCCGACATTCTGCTGCCACAACGCATGGGCACGGGCAGTGACGGCCGCGCACAGGATGGTACCCCTATGCTCGACCCCAGGAGCTGGAAGCGACAGTCATTCGGTCGGCGCGGCGATCAGATCGCAGACCTCCGCCAGAATCTCAGGAACGAGTTGCGGGAGCGCCTCCTCGAGTTCGGGTGTCAGGCTCTCGGCAAACGAGAGGTTGTCGGACACCTCGACGGCGAAGACATGGATGTCATCGTCGGTCGGCAGCTTAATGCCCATGCGTCTGCCCAGCTCGAGGGTCGTGGCGAAGTTTGCATCGTGGACGTTACTCAGGTTCATGGTCTCCTGCAGCGAGGAGCCCCGGAAGTGATACCAGTTGCCGGGCGCGCCTCCCACGGTCTTGATCGAATCGAGCACGATCAGGCGGTCGAACCCGGCGACCACGTCCAGAAGGTTGAGACCGCCCACCGTGCACTCCAAGATCGTGACGAGTCCGGGGCAGGCTGTCGAGCGCGCCCGGAATTCGGCTGCCAAGCGAAGCCCGACCGCGTCGTCGCAGAGGATCGGATTACCCATCCCCAGGACCAGGGTCTTCGGCGCTTCGGGACGGCGTGGAACACTCGAGGCGTCAGCAGCAGCCGCGGTGGTGAGTTGGGCGTCTAGCAGTTGCGCTTTAGTTCCCACTCGAGCTGTCCTCGCTTGAAGGCTTTGATTTGCAGCGGCATCTGGCCCGGCAGACTGTGCGTTGCACAGCTGTAGCAGGGGTCGAAGGCCCTGAACGCCATCTCCACCATGTTGAGGATCCCCTGGTCGGGAGCCTTGCCTGGGCCGATCAGCGCACTGGCGACCTTCTTTGTGACCATCTGGATGGGCCCGTTGTTGTTGGTGGTGCCGACTATGAGGTTGGCGCTCGTGCAGATGGCGTTCTCGTCGCAGGTGTAGTGATGCGTCAACGTTCCGCGCATCGCCTCCACGATGCCGATTCCCTCGCCGGTGACCTGCTGAGGGATGACTCTGAACTGGTCTCCGGTGATCTCTGGATCGTCACAGAACGCCTTCAGGGCCTCGGCGTTTTGCACCATCTCCACCAGTCGTGCCCAATGGTTGGCAAGCAAAGCCCTACACGGATGGCCACCCAGAGTCGCGAACATCTCTTCGTAGGCTTCCTGCGCTTTGGGGCTGGCCATGCGATCGGCGACGTTGAGCCGAGCGAGCGGCGTTGCGCAGTACATGCTTGAGTCGATGCCCTCCACGAGGCCCTTCCAGCCGCGCTTCTTCAGATAGGGGAACTTGAGGTAGCTCCAGGGCTCGACATGCTCGGCGACGTAGTCCGCGTACTCGACCGCCTCGTACCGGTAGAGCTCCTTCCCTTCAAAGTCCACGACCCGCACCTGACCCTCGTAGAAGTTCGGCGCGTTGTTGTCATCGACCAGGCCCATGTTCTGTACATCGAGGGTGTAGGGACCGTTGACGATGATGTCCACGTAGGTCGGGTTGGCGAGCACGACGTCCCTGAACAACTGGAGCGAGAACTGCGTGAACTCGTAGAGCTCGTCGACCATCGGCCTGATCTCTTCGAGCTCNNNCTTGATCACCGCGCCGCCGATCTCGAGACCGACCTTGGCGACCACGCCCAGCACGTTGCGTTCGGCAGGGTCGGCGTCGGGTCCCACGACGAAGTCGGGGGCGGCGAGAGCGTAGAAATGGGCGATGTGGCTGTGCAGGAAGTGAGCGCTGTAGTACATCTGACGCAACTTGACGGCAAGAGGCGCCACCTCGCCGCCGAAACAGGCATCGACGGCCTTGGCGCTGGCCATGTGGTGCGACGCCGGACACACGCCGCAGATGCGGGTCACGAGCCGCGGCAGCTCCTCGATCGGCCGGCCCACGACGAAGCGCTCGAAGCCGCGCAGCTCGGGGATCTGAAAGATGCAGTCCTCGACGGCGCCGTCGTCGTCGAGGAAGATCTCGATCTTGCCGTGACCCTCGAGGCGGGTGATCGGATCGATGCTGATCTTCCTGGTCATGTCCGCACACTCCTCTGCAGCAGCGAGGACGGCAGGCCGAACCGGTAGGCGTAGCCCGCGAAATCCGGCAGCCCATCGATGATCTCCTCGATCTCCTTCGGGTCTTTGCTGTCGATGATCGAGACGACGGCGCTCAGGAACTTGGCGCCCTGGTCGACTACATTGGGGAGCGGACCATAGCAGCCGCGGCAGGGGATGCCGCTGCTCGGACAGCGCACCCCGCACCCCGAGCGCGTCGCCGGCCCCGCGCACAGGATCCCCTGTTCGAGCAGGCAGACGTCGGGATCGGCCATGATCTGCCACGGCCGGTAGAAGTGCTTCACCTTCTTCTCGTTCTTGACGCGCGGGCAGTCGTCGCAGACGGCGCGCTCCGAGGCTCCCACCACCGAGCCCTTGGCCGGCAACTCGCCAGCAATCACCGCCTCAAAGACCGCCTTCACCTGATCGGCGGCCGGGGGGCAGCCCGGCACGTAGTAGTCGACGTCGATCACGTCGTTCAACTTGTACACGCGCTTGTAGAACCGGGGGATGGTGAGCTGCGAACCGTCGAAAGCGGTCTCGGGGTGTGGGATCGTGGTGTTGCCGGGTTCGATCGAGGGGTTGTGCAGGTAGGCGGCCGTGAAGATCTCCTCCCTGGTCACGAAGTTCGCGAGACCGGGAATGCCGCCCATGTGAGCGCAAGAACCAAAGGCGACCACGAGCTTGCTCTTCTGCCGCAGGAGTTTTGCGATGTGCTCGTTCTCGGAGTTGCGTACCGCTCCGTTGAAGACGGTGAGGTCGAGCTCGCCGTCCTCCATCGCTTCGACGTCTTTGTACTTGCCGTCGACGGCGATGGGCCACAGGCGAATGTCTGCGACGGCCGCGATGTCGAGGATGAACTCGTTGGTGTCGAGCACGGCGACGTCGCAGCCGCCGCACCCGGCGCCCCAGTAGAGAGCGATCTGAAGTTTTCTAGCAGCCACCGCTCACCTCTCAACCGCGTCGGTTGCCAACGCCGACTTGACCAGACTCGGCCCCAGCTCGCAGAGACGCTCAGTCATGTCATCGACGATGTCGGCGAAACGTTTGCCTTCGCTGGCGCTGACCCACTCGAGGCGCACGCGTTCGTCATCGATGCCGTAGTCCGCAAGCAGGCGCTTGAGCAGCGGATAGCGACGCATGGTCTTGTAGTTGCCCTCGGTGTAGTGACAGTCGCCGGGGTGACAGCCGCAGATCAGCACGCCGTCGGCGCCTTCGGCGAGGGCCTTGATGACGAAGGTCGGGTCTATGCGGGCCGAACACATGACGCGGATGACACGCACGTTGGGCCTGTACTTGATGCGACTCGTACCGGCCAGATCGGCGCCGGTGTAGGAGCACCAGTTGCAGAGAAAACCAACGATCTTGGGCTCGAACGTCATTCAAGCACCCCCTCGATCTCTGCGAAGATCTGCTCGTCGGTGAAGTGCCGCGCCTTGATGGCTCCCGAAGGGCACGCCGCCACGCAGGCTCCACATGCCTTGCACAGTGCGCTGATGATGTGACTGCGGCGCTTCGTCTCGTCGTACTCGATCGCGACGTAGGGGCAGAGCTCGTTGCAGACGCGGCACCCGGAGCACCGATCCTCGTCGACCTCCGCGTACACGGCGTCGAC
This sequence comes from Actinomycetota bacterium, assembly GCA_003132645.1. Lineage (GTDB taxonomy): Bacteria > Actinomycetota > Thermoleophilia > UBA2241 > UBA2241 > Bog-752. Next base: position 3,903 of record PKYM01000167.1, read on the forward strand.
CACCAGCTTGCCGCGCGCTATCCTCGCGAGAATGCGGGCGGCGGCGGCACGGGCTTGGGCCACGGTGTCGGGAATGTCCTTCGGCGCCTGGCAGGCGCCGGCGATGAAGATGCCATCCGTCGTGGTGGCGACGGGGTCGAGCTTGGGGTGGCTTTCGATGAACCAGCCATCCTTGTCGGTGCTGATGCTGACGAGGTGGGCGACGTCATCGACGTCCTCGCGAGGCTCCATGCCCACCATGAGGATGACGAGATCTGCCGGGATCTCCACCGTCTCGCCGGAGAGTAGCTCGTTCACCTCGATCAGCATGCCGCACTCGTCCCCGGGGTCGGCCTTGCGGATCACGGGATGTTCGCCGCGTCCGTACATGAGGAACAGCGTTTTGACCTCTGAGCTCTGGCGGTAGAAGTCCTCGCAACCCTTCCCGAACGCGTGCATGTCGACGTAGACGTCGGAGACGTAGCTCTTCGGCAACGCCGACTTGACCTCGTGGGCGTACTTCAGGGCCGTCATGCAGCAGACCCGCGAGCAGTAGCTGTGGTACTCCTCGCTGCGACTGCCCACGCAATGGACGATGGCGACGAACTGCGGCGGCCGGCCCTCCTTTGTCTCGATGCGCCCCTGGCGCAGCATCCTCTCGAGCTCGAACGACGTGATCACATTCGGCAGCTTGCCGTAGCCGTAGTGCGTGATCCGCGCCGCGTCGAACTCCTTGTAGCCGGTGCACACGATGACACTGCCGACATCGACCGCAGCATTGCCGTCGGCGGCGTTGGCCAGGCTGCCGAGGGTGGCCTTGAAGTTACCGACGAACCCGTCCAGCCGCTCGACACGGCTCTCCGTCATGACCTCGATGTTGTCGTGTTCGAGCACACGAGTGACGAGGTAGGTCAGGATGTCGCGGGCAGAGTCGAGGTAGGGCGCCGTAAGGTCGACGCGCGCGATGTTGCCACCGAGATGATCCTGCTTCTCGACGAGGTAGACGCGTTTGCCTGCGTCGGCCAACTCGAGCGCCGCCGTCATTCCCGCGATGCCGCCCCCAATGACCAGCGTGTTGGGGCACATGTCGACCGACATCCGCTCCAGGGGCTCATGGCGAGCGACCCGGTTGACTGCGGCGTGGACCAGGGCCTGCGCCTTCTCGGTCGCGATCGCCCCGTCATCGTGGACCCAGCTGCATTGCTCCCTGATATTGGCCATCTCGAACAGATACGGGTTCAGGCCGGCCGTCTCGAGCGCCCGCCGGAAGGTCTGCTCGTGCATGCGCGGGCTGCAGGCGGCGACGACCACGCGCTCGAGGGATTGCTCCTCGATGTCCTGCACGATCATCTCCTGGCCGGGGTTGGAGCACATGTACTTGTACGAACGCGCGACGACAACACCCGGCAGCTTCGCCGCGAACTCAGCGACCGCGTCGCAATCCACGACCTTTGCGATGTTCGTGCCGCAGTTGCACACATAGACACCGATGCGTGGCTCTTCCATGACGGTCACCCCCTCACGCGGCCCGCAGGCCTTCGGACGGCACCGACGCCGGCTCCCGCCGTGTGAGCCCCTCCGCCCGCACGTCCGCGAAGTACATGGCCAGCGGCCGGTAGGCCAGATGGGACCACTTGCCGAAGGGAACCTCAAGCGCGAGCATCGGCACAACGACCGAGAGATGCACGACATACATGATGTTGGCGGCAACGTCGACGCCGCTATGGTGCAGGATGCTCTGACTGATGCCGGTCAGGGTCACGACCAGAAGCAGAACGAGGAACAACCAGTCGGATTCGTGTGAGTGCGTATACTGCGCCGACGACTTCCGTAGTCGATTGCGCAAGAAGAGGACGCTCCCCACGACGAGCCCGACGGTCGCCAGGTAGCCGAAGATGTGCACGTACCAATCGATCTTTGGACCGGAGGCCATCTTCGACAGGAAGAACATGATCAGCACGAGCATGGTCAGGTAGCTGAGCATCAGCACGAGGTGCGTGAGCCACGGCGTCTTGCGCGCGCACTTCGCGTAGCGCATCTGGGTAATGAAGTGGGCGGGCAGCAGGTAGGCCTTGGTGATGTAGCTCTTCATCGGCACTTTGACTGATCGGTCACGTCCGACCGTGTACCACCACATTCGTGCCGCGTTGCTGAGCAGCACAGCGAGCAGGAGCATGGCCAAGGTCCAGTCGAAGACGTGGATCTTCGAGCTGGGCAGGAACGCGTTCGAGCCGTTGTAGTGGGTGATGCTTCCCTGGGAGAAACCGAACAGCAGGAACCCCAGAGCCGTGAGAAAGCCGACGAGCAAAATCGCACCGACCTCCCAACGCCACGACCGGTAGAAGAGCCGCGAGATGCCGGTCCAGTCGTAGCGCGACGTGAGCCAACGGCGCAGGCTCATCATCGTTTCGCCAGGTTCGGCCTCGCGAGGGCACTGCTCGGAACACTCGCCGCAGTAGTAGCAGAGCCACGGCTCCAGGCCGCCCTTGAGCTTGTCTTCGAGGCCCATCTGCAGATTGCGCATCGACCTGCGCGGAAACACGTACGGGTCGCTGGAATGGACACACACGGCGGAGCAGTTGCCGCAGTGATAGCACTTCGACACGTCCTCGGCGCCGTACACCTCGAGCTCGTCGATGAGCTTGGGGTTGATGCGTAGTGCCATGGCTCCTCCTACACCGTCGCCAGGCTCTTGGCCCGCGTCTCAATGTCTTCGAGGCTGAGGCTCTCGAGGCTATCCACACCCTTGCCGGTGACGATGGTCTTCAGCACACGAGCGGCCACCGCAGAAGCCTGCGCGACCGTGTCGGGGATGTCCTTCGGTGCCTGGCACATCCCGGCGACGTAGACCCCCCCACGCTCGGTGCCTGTTGGATCTGCGTTGTAATCGGCCTCGGCGAACCAGCCGGCCTCGTCACGCGGGATGCCAAGCATCCAGGCGAGCTGGTCCGACCGCGCGGCGGGCACCAGGCCGACCGCGAGAAGGACCATGTCGACGGGGAACTCCATCATCTTGTCGCTGATGATGTCCTCTCCCCTGACGATCATCTGGCCGTCGTGCTCGGTGATGGTCCCCGATCGGCCACGCATCACGAAGGTCCCCTCGGCTTTGATGCGCTGGAAGAACTCGTCGTAGCCTTTGCCGAAGGCGCGCATGTCTATGTAGAACTCGTAGCACGTCGCGTCGGGCAGCTTCTCTTTGACGAGGTGCGCGAACTTGAGCGAGTACATGCAGCAGACCCGCGAGCAGTAGGCGTTGAAGTTGGCGTCGCGCGACCCGACGCAGTGGATGATGGCGACGCTGCGCGGCGAGGGACCCTCGGGGTCGAACACCCACTCCTCGGCTTTCTTGCGCTTGTTGAGACGCTTGGTCTTGAGCACGATGCGACCGCCGGTGGGTCCCGACGCATTGGTCAGGCGCTCGAACTCCAAGGCGGTCAGGACGTTGGGGTGGGTGCCGTAGCCGTATTGCTCGATCCTGTGGGCATCGAGCACGTCGTAGCCCGTCGCCACAACGACGTTGCCGATCTCGATCTGCAGGACATCGCCGTGCGCGTCCAGGTCGATACAGTCCTTGGGGCACTTCTTGGCGCAGGCGCCGCATTTCTTGCCATTGCTTTGCACATACGTGCAGGCAGACTCATCGACCAGGTAGGCCGCCGGGACCGCCTGAGGGAAAGGTATGTAGATCGCCTTGCGCGTGGCGATGCCGGCGTCGAACTCGCTCGGCACCGAAACGGGACAGACGTCGGAGCAGATCCCGCAGGCGACGCAGGACTCCTCGTCGACCCTGCGCGCGTTGCGCAACACCGTCGCCTTGTAGGCGCCGGGTGAGCCGGTGATCGCCTCGACTTCGGAGTACGTCAGCAGGTCGATCATCTCGTGCTGGCCGACCGACACCATCTTCGGAGTCAGGATGCAGGCGGCGCAGTCGAGGGTCGGGAAGGTCTTGTCGAACATCGCCATGTGGCCGCCGATGGTGCCGGTCCGCTCGACGAGATAGACCCTCTTGCCCGCGTCTGCGATCTCGAGAGCCGTCTGGATGCCGGAGATCCCAGCTCCGATCACGAGCGTGGCCGCGTTGGTCCTGGTCTCCTTGGGCACCGCCGCCAGCGGAAACGGAACGCCGTAGACGGCGCAGGCCAGGATGGACTTGGCACGTTCCGAGGAGTCTTGCGTCACTCCCCCGTGTTCGCGAAACGAGGCGAGCCGGACCTGCTCGGGGTCGGCGTCGGCGAGGGCCATCGCCCTGGTGAACGCCGGCTTGAAGAACCCCGGCGAGTCGCCGGCGATCACGATGGCGTCGAGCCGCGCCGCCGCGATCTCCTCTGCGAGAGCGTCGGGATCGATCGTCGGCAAGGAGCCCAGGGGTCGCACGCTTTCGACCTGCGGGAGATTCGCGGCGTAGTGCGCCACGGCTTCGAGAGCTGCCTCGTCAGCCAGCGCGCTGCCGACCTGGCAGATGTACACCCCAATCCTCATCGGGCCTCCCCCATCGGCTTCGTCTCAGCACCCCACGAGTGCGCTGAGACACCCCATCTCGTGCCCGTGTCCCGCGCCTCCGAGGTAGTTTGTGAAAATGTTCTCTACCTACGGAAGTGTGTATCACCACCGGGTCAGAACGTCAATTTGTTTCCCAACAATTTCTCAGGGTTATGACCCATACCGTTCTAGGTGAGGGAATCGGCGCGCAACGGCGACGAATCGCGATTGCCTCGCCCTCCCCAGGCGTCTGAAGGAGGGCGAGCCCTCGCGGCTTCCGAGAGCTTCGGGGACGTTGTGTCTGCCCCTATCAACCGGTATGTTGATAAGGCTCATGGAGCGCCTCGGCGGGTCTTCTGGGGTGTCATCCGGAGTCGCCTTCCCGAGCACATCGGTCGAGACGCTAAGGGTCTGGAGGTGTTGCGGTGAGCCTGCAATCCACGCTGCGCTATGTCGACCCCTTGCGCGAGCGCGGGAATCACAAGATCAATGCCGGCACGCGCGCCGTCTTGCTCACTGTCAATCAGAAGGTCGCCGCGAAGCTCTCCCTGAACGATGTCGTCGACTTTCTCTTTGAGCGCACGCGTTCGATTATTCCTTGCGACCGCATCGGCCTTGCATTCGTTGAAGACGACGGCCATCGCATCGTCTCGCACTACGCGCGAGCGGACTATCAACCCCTCCTTCTCACGCGCGGCTACGCCGGCGATCTTCGCGGGAGCTCGCTGGAGCCCATGATCAAGACAGGCAAGCCGCGTATCGTCGACGACCTTGTCAAGTACCTCGAAGCTCACCCCGGAAGTCACTCGACGCGACTCCTGGTCGGCGAAGGCGTGCGGTCGAGCCTGACCTGCCCCTTGATCGTGGAAGGCCGAGTTCTGGGATTCCTCTTTCGCAGCTCACGCCAGGCGTACACATACACTGCGCACCACGTCGAACTGGAGATGGCAATCTCTGAGCGGCTCAGCCAGGCAGCGGAGAAGGCGTGGCGTATCGAGCAGCTGACGGCCGCCAACCACGCGTATCTCGAGATGCTGGCGTTCGTGAGCCACGAGATAAAGAACCCCGTCGCCTCGATCGTCACCGACGCCCGCTTGCTGGCCGACGGGTACCTGGGAGCGCTCGAGCAGCCACAAAAAGACAAACTCGAACGACTGATCGGCAAGGCGCAGTACCTCCTCGAGCTTGCCCAGGACTACCTCGATCTCGCGCGGGTCGACGGCGGGCAGCTGGTGCTCGAGGCCGACGCCCAAGTCGACGTGGTCGGCGAGGTGGTCCTTCCGGCTATCGACATCGTGCGCAGCCAGATCGATCGGCGGAGCATGCACGTGGAGCTCTCCCTGCCCGACGAGTGCGCCGCCGTCGAGTGTGACTCCGGCCTTCTGCGCATCGTTCTCGTGAACCTGCTCAGCAACGCGGTGAAATACGGCAACGAGGGTGGCGAGATCCGTGTCGGCGTCGTGCGCGAACCGTCACGACTTGCCGTCTCGGTGTGGAACGAAGGTCAGGGCTTCCCCCCCGAGGACCGCGCCAGACTCTTCCGGCGGTTCTCTCGTCTCCGCTCGACCGCGGCGCAGAAGAAGGGAACCGGGGTGGGACTGTACAGCGCCTGGCGGATCATCCAGTTGCATCACGGGCGCATCCGCGCACGGTCGGAGCAGGGAGCCTGGGCCGAGTTCTCATTCGAACTGTCTCAGCCGCTGGGGGTCGAAGGCGGAGCCGCCGAGAACACGGATCGTCACGCCACCGCGCGCCCGTAACGGATCGCAGGAGACCGCGGCCATGGCAGGTGCGCTTCGCGACGGACGCCGGCCGGCAGTGCGCAACCGTTCCTTTCCCCAAGAGATGCTCCTCGCCAACTGCGTCATCGTCGCCGCGTTCGTCGCGGGCGCCGCCATCGTCGCGCGTCACCTGTCGGGACAGTCCGCAATCGCGACCGGTGGCCTACTTGTCGTCGGCGGCCTCGCCGTCACGGCACTCGTCAATGTCGCGCTGTCCAGGCACGCGTGGAACCGCCTGAGCGAGCTCAGCAGTGCCATGGAATCCGCCCACAAGGGCGAGTTGCGGCAACGAGTGCGCGTCGACTCAGTCGATCCCGAGCTGCGCAGGCTGGCTCTGTCTTTCAACAACATGTGCGCACGCCTCGAAGACGAGTCGCGCCAGTACGCCGCGAAGCTCCTCAGCTCGATTGAAGATGAACGTCGCCGCATCGGGCGGGAGTTGCACGACGAGACCAGCCAGACTCTTGCGGCGACCCTGGTGATCCTCAATCTGGCGGAGAAAGCCCTGCAAAGCGGCGACCTGCTCGGCGCCCATGAGCACGTGGCCAACTCCACGGCGCTCATCGGACACAGCATCGACGAGATCAAGCTGCTCGTGTACGATCTCAGGCCCGTCATGCTCGACGATATCGGCCTTGCTCCGACCCTGCGGTGGTACATTCAGTCGCACCTGAAGGACGCTGGCCCAACGATCGTCACCGATTTCGAGGGCGCCACTTCTCGACTGCCGAGCGAGGTCGAGACCGCGCTCTACCGAACAACACAGGAGATGCTGGCCAATGCCGTCCGACACGCCTCCGCGACCAAGATCATCGTCCGGCTCGAGACCCGACCCGGGTACGCCAATCTCGCCGTTATCGACAACGGCCATGGGTTCGACCCCGACGCCGCCCTCCACAGCACAGATCGGCGGGGGCTCGGGCTGCTGTCCATCAAGGAGCGGGTCGAGCTGGTCGGAGGAACTGTGAACATCGAATCGACTCTAGGGCGGGGTACACGCGTCTACGTCGTCATCCCCTTCGAAACCGAGCCACCCAGCGTGGGGAAGCCATGACATCGCGAGCCGCCGCCGACGAAGCCGAAGCCATCAAGGTGCTGCTCGTCGACGATCACACCATCCTGCGGCAGGGCATTCACGCTCTCCTCGCGCGCGAGCCCGATATCGACGTCGTAGGAGAGGCCTCCGACGGGCTCGAGGCACTCGACCAGGTGTCGCGACTCGAACCGCACGTCGTCATCATGGACCTCGTCATGCCCCATATGAACGGGCTCGAGGCGACGAGGAAGATCCGTGAGCGGCATCCCCAGGTGCGCATCCTCGTCCTGAGCATGTACGACGACGACGAGTACGTGCGTGAGATCATTCAAGCGGGGGCCGCAGGCTATGTCCTCAAGCGCGTCGCCACCGAGGACCTGGTGAAAGCCATTCACGAGGTCTACAAAGGATCGTCATTCCTCTACCCGCCGATCGCCGCCAAGCTCATTGACTACGTGCGCAGCGTGCAGGGGGGCGACGACGTCGAGTCACTGACGCCCAGGGAACGAGAGGTCCTCAAGCTCATCGCCGAAGGCAATACGAACCAGGGCATTGCGACGATCCTCGGCCTGAGCAGAAAGACGGTCGAGAGTCACCGTGCCAACATCATGCGCAAGCTCGAACTGCACGACGTGACCGATCTCGTGAAATACGCCATTCGCAAAGGGCTGACCACGCTCGATTGAACGATGATCAGGGGCTCGCGAGCAGGACCGATCTTCAGCAGATGCGCGGCAGCAGCTCGCCGACCGGCATGTCGACGACGCGACGGGTGCCGTAGGCGGTGCGCAAGGCCACGCGACCGGGGTGCTCCGTGGTGAGGGCGCCGATGCGCGCTGCGCGGGCGCCCTCTGGGCGCCCGCGCAGCGCGCCGAGCACCGCTTCGGCCCGGTCGGGCGCGACGACGAACACCATCTTGCCCTCGTTGGCCAGGGAGAGCGGGTCGTAGCCCAGCAGGTCGCAGGCCGAGCGCACCGCCGCCGACACTGGAATGGACTCTTCGTCGATGTCGATGCCCAGCCTGCTTTCTTCGGCAAGCTCGGCCAGGACGGTCGCAAGCCCGCCGCGCGTGGGGTCGCGCATGAAGTGGATCGCCTCGCCGCCGGCNNCGCCCAGCGTGCCCGACAGCAGCAGCACGTCACTGGCCGTGGCGGCCGCGGCCGACACCTCGTGGTCGACGGCGATCTCGCCAACGCCGGTCGTCGTGACGTAGAGCCCGTCGGCGGCACCGCGCTGCACGACCTTGGTGTCCCCGGTGACGATCGCCACCGGGACCTCGGCGGCAGCGACAGCCATGCCGGCGCAGATGTCGTGGAGACGAGAGAACTCGAAGCCCTCTTCGATGATGAAGGCGGCGGCGAGACCCAGCGGCCTCGCCGCCGCCGTCGCCAGGTCGTTGACCGTGCCAGCCACCGCCAGCCGCCCTATGTCGCCGCCGGCAAAGAACAGCGGCTGCACGACGTGAGCGTCCGTAGTGAACGCGATGCGGCCCGCTGAGGCCAGCGCGGCGGCGTCGTCGAGGCGCGACAGCACGGGATTGTCGAAATGGGCAAGAAAGACGTCGTGCACGAGGTCGCGGTAGAGTCGACCGCCACTGCCGTGGCCGATCAGGATGCGCTCGCGGTCAGGCACCGGCGTCGTCTCGTCGGTCGAGACCCCGGTAGCGGAAGTAGGCCGCACAAGAGCCCTCGCTGGAGACCATGCAGGCGCCGACCGGCGTCTCGGGCGTGCAACGGCCAGCGAACAGACCGCACTCGGGAGGGTCGATGAGGCCGCGCAGCACCTCGCCGCAGCGACAGCCGGCCGGCTCCTCGGGCTCCCCCGGGTCGACTGTGAGCCGTTCCTCGGCGGCGTAGGCGCGAAACTCGTCGTTCAGCCGCAGGCCCGATCCCGGGATCTTACCCAGGCCCCGCCAGACGGCGTCGCAGGGCTCGAACACGCGCCCGATGATCTCTTGGGCCACGGCGTTGCCGGCCGCGGTCACCGCCCGCCGATAGCCGATTTCGACCGCCGGTCGCTTCTGGCGGGCCAGCAGCAGCAGTGCCTCGAGCACGTCGTCTGCCTCGAAGCCGGCGACGACGCCGCCGACGCCGTACTCGTCGGCCAGGAAGCGGTAGCAGTCGCTACCGGTCACGACGCTCACGTGCCCCGGCAAAATGAAGCCGTCGATGCGCGTCTCGCCCGAGTCGAGCAGTGCGCGCAGCGCGCCGGGCATGGTCTTGTGCAAGCTCAGGACCGAGAAGTTGGCGAGCGCCCGCTGACGAGCGAGAAGCAGGGCGCCGGCGACGGTGGGCGCCGTGGTCTCAAAGCCGATGCCGACGAGCACGACCTGGCGGTCGGGCTGGGCGGCGGCGATTTCGACCGCATCGATCGGCGAGTAGACGGCGCGCACGTCGGCCCCCGAGGCGCGCTCACTCGCAAGGCTGCCGCGCGAGCCCGGCACGCGCACGAGATCACCGAAGGTGGCGATGGTGACGCCGGGCAGGCGCGACAGCGCCATCACCCGATCGAGGTCACCGACGGCGGTCACGCACACGGGACATCCCGGACCCGAAACCAGCCGCATGCCGGCGGGCAACAGCTCGCGCAGGCCGAACCGGGAGATGGCCATGGTGTGAGTGCCGCAGACTTCCATGTAGATCGCGCCGCCGTGGGTCGCACTCGCCAAGGCTGCGGCCAGGCGCGCCACGCGAGCAGCGTCGGAGGGGCGCACGGCTGGCGTCATGGTCTGGCGACCCGCCTACACTCAGACGGAGGGGTCGTGCGGCCTGCGGTTGTCGGGCTCCGCAGACGGCCCGACCTCGTCGTCGGCCAGCGCGGCGAGCTCCTCGAACAGCGCGAGGCGTTCGGCGGCGTCGTCGGGCTCGAGCACCGTGATGGCAAAGCCGGCGTGCACGAGCACGAAGTCGCCTACGCGGGCCTGCGGCACGAGCAGGAGACTCGCCGCCTGGGTCAGGCCTTCCGCTTCGAGCGTGGCCGCGGCGCCGTCGATGGCAGCGACGCGCATGGGGATCGCGAGGCACATAGACTAACGCTCCAAGGGGTTGGGCGGGTCGTCGAGCAGACCCCGTCTGCGCAACACACTATAGCCCGCCACCACGGCCTGCCCAAACGAGAGCCCGCCGTCATTGGCCGGCACACGCGCGGCAGAGAGCACGCTGAAGCCGGCGGTCGAAAGGCCGTCCTCGCAGAGGTTGCTGAGCAGGCGATTCTGGAAGACCCCGCCCGACAGGGCAACGATGTCGAGGCCCGTCTCGCTCCGCGCCCGCCGGCAAGCCTCGAGCGTGATGGCGGCCACGGTGGCGTGCAGACGTGAGCCGATCGTAGCAGGCGTGGCGTGGGCTTCGAGGTCAGCGAGCACGCCGTCGAGGAGCGCGGCGAGCCGCACGATGTGCGGCTCGCCGCTCCCGCCGGCGGCCTCGTCGATCTCGAAGCCGTACGCCGCCGCGCCTGCCGCCGACACCATCTCGAGCTCGATTGCGGCCTGTCCTTCGTAGGTCACCTCGTCGCGCACGCCGGCCAGCGCCGCGACCGCATCGAACAGCCGTCCGCAGCTCGAGGTGAGGGGCGCGTTCAGACCGGACTGCACCTGTGCCGCCACGGCCGCGAGCTCCCGATCGGCGATCGCGAAACCTGCCCGCCGAGCCCGCTCGACGCCCTGCGGGCCGAGCAGCGCGAGCAGCCAGCCCGCCGCGACGCGGACCGGACGAGCCACGGCGAGCGCTCCGCCCGGCAGCGGCAGGTACTCGAGGTGAGCGAAGCGTCGGTAGTGTTCGAGATCGCAAAGCAGGATCTCGCCGCCCCACAGCGCCCCGTCGGCGCCGTAGCCGAGGCCGTCCTGGCTCACTCCGATGGCCGCGCCCGTGTGTCCGTTCTCGGCAAGACAGGCAGCGACGTGGGCGTGGTGGTGCTGCACGGCGACCTTCTCGAGCAGCGTCGCGCCGGAGGATCGGTCGCGCGCCGGCGAACGACCTTTGTCGGAGGTCGCTGCCGAGCGCTCATCGGCGAGTCGCGCGGGGCGTCCGCCAAGGCGCGCGAGAGCGTACTTGGTCGCCAGGTACTCCGGGTGCAGATCGTAGGCGATGACTTCGGGCGTCAGCCGAAAGAGGTGTTCGTAGAGCGCGATGCTGGCCTCGAAGTGCTCGAGCGTCTCGAGGTTCTCGAGATCGCCGATGTGCTGCGACAGGAACGCGTTGCGGTCGCGGGTAAGACAGAAGGTATTCTTGAGCTCGGCGCCGCAGGCCAGCACCTGAGGGAGCTCACGGGGCAGCTCGAGCGGAAACGGAGCATAGCCGCGCGAGCGTCTGACGAGACGGGCCCGCGAGCGCCGCACGAGCGCCACCGAGTCGTCGTAGCGAGCCGCGATCTGGCGATCGTGCACGAGGTGGTAGTCGGGAATGCCCGCCAGGCGCTCGACCTCGGCGATGTCGCGCACGATCGGTTCCTCCGCGAGGTTGCCGCTGGTCATCACGAGCGGCCGACCGGCCGCCTCGAGCAGAAGGATGTGTAACGGCGTATAGGGCAGCATGGCCCCGAGGTAGCTCTGGCGCACAGCGACCTCGGGACTGATCTCCGCTTCGCCCTCACGGGGGCTGCCCAGCTCGGGTCCGGGCTCGAAGCCGGCTCCCGCTTCGCGCCACTCCAGCAACACGATGGGGTGCTCGACCGAGGCCAGCAGCGCCCGCTCAGCCGGCGTGGCGCGGCAGTGCGCGTCGATCGCCTCGAAGTCGGCGAACATGACGGCCAGCGGCTTGTGGGGGCGACGCTTGCGGTCTTTCAGGCGCCGCACCGCCGCACCGTCGGTGGCGTCGCAGGCGAGATGGAACCCGCCAAGGCCCTTGAGCGCGACGATCGCGCCGGCGCGCAGCAGCCGGGCCGTCTGCGCGATGGGCTCGTAGCCGCCGCTCGCCAGGACGTCGCGGCCGCCGGCCTCCCGCCCGGGGTCGCGGCCGAGCAGGTCGGCGGCGCGGATGCGCAGGTGGGCGTTCGCAGTCCTCGGGCGCACGTCGATCAGCGTCACCTGGGGGCCGCAGACCGGGCAGGCGTTAGGCTCGGCGTGGAACCGCCGGTCGGTCGGCTCCGCGTACTCTTCGCGGCAGGCGGGACACATGGCAAAGGAGCGCATGGTGGTGCGCGTGCGGTCGTAGGGCAGATCCTCGATGATGGTGATCCGTGGGCCGCAGTTGGTGCAGTTGGTGAAGGGGTACCGGTAGCGGCGGTCGGACGGGGCGAGCAGCTCGCGACGGCAGTCGTCGCAGGTGGCGATGTCGGGAGAGACGAGCTGATAGGCCGAGGGGTCGGCGGCGCTCTCCAGAATGGTAAACGCCGTCGACCCCTCGGCCACGGCGGGCTCATCGTCGAGGGCGGCGATGAAGGCGCGTGGCGGCGTTTCGCGCGGCAACGCCGCGCGAAACGCCGCCACGCCCTCGGCGCCGCCCTCGATCTGGATCTCGACCCCGGCCGAAGTGTTGCGCACCCAGCCGGTCACCCCGCAGCGCAAGGCCAGATTGTAGACGAACGGGCGAAAGCCGACCCCCTGCACCACGCCGCTCACCCGCAGGCGGTGAGCACTCGCGCCGCGCCGATCACCCTCCCCGTCGCGAACAGTGGGCGTCAGGCTTGGCATCGGACCTGGCCGGGGTTGCGCCTCAGATTCCTGCTAAACGCCTGGCACCCAATGCCCGCCCCCACGATGAGAATCTTCACGATCATCCCTCCTCGGAATCCCACGGGCGCCGGTCGTCCCGAATGCGACGGAAACGGTAACGAACGCGTTGCGAGCCCCCGTAGGACGCCACTGTGGCATGTCCTGGATTCTGCCACACCGGCGAACGCTCCGCCAATATCGAAAAGCTCAGGGAGTCGAGTGGCGGCGGCTGCCGCCATGTCTACGTGCATCCACCGTCCGCGCTGCTGCGTGCATGCGATCAACCCCCGCGGCACTGTCCGCTCGCGTTCGACCCTCGCTGACAGCGGCTGGCTCCGCTCGGGGGGTCCTCTCGCAAGCGTTTGACGTGGCGGCTCGACTGTACGCCAGAGCCGCGCGTAAGATCAAAATGCGGTCGTGGACGCAAAGAGCGACCGCCCGACGCCGACGAAAGCAGCAATCGACCAAAGGCGAGGAGGAACGGCGTGCACGAACTCGGTATCACTCAGGGCATCGTCGAGCACGTCCGCGAGGCGGCCGCGCAGGCCAATGCGGTCAAGGTGACAGACGTATACTTCACGATCACGCCGGCGGCCGACTTCACGACCGAGTCGATCGAAATGTACTACGAGATGCTGACCGACGGAGACGAGTTGCTGGAGGGTGCCGCGCTGCACTTCGCAAGCGCGCCGATCGCGGCGACCTGCCTGTTGTGTGGCGAGGAGTTCCCGACCGAGGCGCCCCAGCCGGTGTGCCCGGTCTGCGCCTCGCAGCAGGTTCAGTTCGACCCGCGCGAAACGAAGATCAAGCTCACCGACATCGGAATCGACAACGGGTGAGCGCCTGACCACGCCAGCGGGCGGCCTCTGGCGTGATCAGGTGTGCCTTAGGTTGCGTGCGTGGCGACAGCCCTTCCTGTGGCCACCACCTTTATCGGGCACCACAGCTTCGAGCACCACCAGCTCCGTGTCGCTGATGCAGCGCCATCTCAGCGCATTCCTAGCAGGATGCAGAACAAAG
>PKYM01000356.1 GCA_003132645.1 Actinomycetota bacterium
CCGCACAGATACTCCGTAGACCGCGGCGCGCCTGCAATCGCCGACGGCCCATCCAGGGAGACAGCCTCACTCAGGGATATCGACGCGCGATCAACGCAGCTGAACCGTCAGGTGAGCCAGCCACTCCTTCACGTCGGTGGCGACCTGCTCGTGGCCGAGGTCGTTGTGCGGTTCGTGGTGGACGCCGGGGTAGATCCGCAGCGTCTTGTCCGGACTGGACGCCGTCTCGAACAGCGCCTGCGCCCCTGCGGGACGGTTCAGCGGATCGGCCCCGCCGTGCAGCACGAGCAGCGGCAGATCGATACTCGCCATGCCCTCGTTCACGCGGCGCACGGTCGCGAGACTCTCGGCCCCCCAGCGCACGGTCGCGCGCGACGTGAGCATAGGGTCGGCTCGCGCCGCCTCCAGTGCTTGGGGGTCGCGGGTCAGAGAGCCGGCGTCGATCCCCAGGTCCACCGTGAGCCGGGGCGTCACTCGCGACAGGACCCGGGCCATGATCACCTGATAGGGCCTGCCGACCCCCGCGGGCTGCAGAGCCACACCGCTCACGATCGCGCCGGCGAGCCCTTTGGGATGCTCCAGCAGGTAGTCGAGCACGACCAGCGAGCCCATGCTGTGGCCGTAGACCACGATCGGCGACCCGGGCGCCCGCTCCGCGACCATGTCAAGAAAGGCGCGGAGGTCCTCGCGATAGTCGGCCCAGCGATCGACGTAGACCCGTGGGCCCGGCGAGCGGCCGTGTCCGCGCTGGTCGTAGCCGTAGACCGCGTAGCCGTCGTCGACCAGCGGGCGGACGAGATTCATGTACCGGCCGCTGTGCTCGCCGACACCGTGGACGAGAGCGACCACCGCCCGCGGTGTCAACGCCGGTTCGCAACCGGGTCGCCAGCACTGCCAGTAGAGCTCCAGACCGCGAGCCCCGGCGAAGCGGCCTTCTGCGTGCTGCATGGCTTGACCCCCACTGACGACCCGCGCGCCTGCGCGCAACGTCGTCAAGCCTAACGCCCTCGACTGGGGCAGTTCACGACAGAGACGGAAGTGTCTTACTTCAGAGTTGAAGTCACACTGCGATCACAGGTAGTGCAGCAATGCGATTGCGATGCTGGGTAGACCAGCGACCAGAGGGTAGATGCAATTGAGCCGCGAGCGGGTCTCCGAGTCGACCGGATCGTCGGATTGCCGGTCTGCCGCAGGCGCCGGTAGCTGCGTCATCGCCGCCCGGGACGGATAGCTGCCGCCGACGAACAGCGATCCGGACATGATGACACCGAGCCCATGATCGGCATATTGGAAGAGACGATCCGCAGATGGTGGTCACCGACCAGGGCGATCACCTGCTGCTCGAGCCGCTTGGCCTTCTCGAGCTCCTTCTTCGAAAGGAGCGCGCTGGGCGAGGGAGTCGCTGTGGGGCCCTAGCCAGAGAGAAGCCAGACCCGCCCACCCTGCTTTTGCAGTTCGGCCAGTCGGGCGTCGAGCTGCGCGACGCTGACCGACTGCCCGTCGACAGTGATGCCGAATGGCGAGACGGCAATGTGCAAGACAAGACCGCCGCTCGCGACGTTCCCTCCCCCGCAGGCGACCAGGAACGTCGCCGACAGGAGCGCTACCACAAGAGCAAGAACCTTCAAGCCCCCACACGCCTCCCCGCAATGTCACCCAACGCTCCGGTTCAGCGGCGGCGTGAAACGCCGTCCGCTGCAACCGGTTGTTATGTCGCGGATTCACGCAACCCCCCAAATCGGGGGAAGACCAGAACCGCCAAGGGCTGCCGTGCGCCCCCGCGCTCCAGTACGTCGTCTCGGCGTTCACGCCATCGTGACGATGATCTTGCCCCTATGATCGCCCGTGCCAAAGAGCCGAAAGGCTTCCGGCAGATCGGCCAGCTTGTACGGCCCGTCTAACACCGGTTGCAGCTTGCCGGCTTCGAACAGCTCGTTCATGTAGGCGAGGTCCTTGTTGGGTTTCAGGCCAACGACACGCATGTGCTTGTGGTGAAGCCGCGCCAGCAACGGACCCAGGACCAGGGTCTGCAGCAGGCGCGGGATGCTGCCGCCAACGGTGGCATACGTGCCGTTGAGATTCAGTGCCCGTGCGTAGGCAAATGGCGACCGATTGGTCTTCACATCAAGGATCAGGTCATAGCACTTGCCACCCTCGGTGAAGTCTTCCTTGAGGTAGTCAACGACGTGGTCCGCGCCCATGGCATGCAACATGTCCAGTTTGCCGGGCTTGTCGACCACGGTCACCTCAACGCCGTAGAGCCTGGCTATCTGCAAGGCGAACGTACCAACGCCCCCGCCTGCCCCGTTCAGGAGCACCTTCTGGCCGGACCCGATCCGGCCCGCATCAATGAGGCCCTGTACCGCCAGCATGCCTGCCTGCGGGATGGCCGCGGCCTGCTCGAAGGTCATTCCGGCCGGTTTGTGCGCGAGGCCGGCCTCCGGCGCACAGACGTATTCGGCAAACGCGCCGAAACCGCTGCTGCTCAGATCGCCGTAGACCTCATCACCCGGCTGGAACGCTCTGACATCTCCGCCCACGGCTTCAACACGCCCGGCGATATCACAGCCAAGGATATGCACCCTCGGCCTGAGCAGACCGCCGAGCATGCGATTCTCCGGCGACCCCCGCAACATCCCCCAGTCCCAATCGTTGACGGAGGCGGCAAGCACACGGACCAGGACCTGATCGGCTTTGGGCGTGGGCTTTGCCACGTCTCTCAGTTCCAAGACGTCGGGCGTCCCGTAGCTGTCCATGACGACTGCCTTCATGCGCTCGTCCCGATGCTCCTGGATCTCCGACACCGCCACGACTCTGCATGTACGCTTGAGGCACGCCAGCGATCGAGCGCGGCATAACAGTGATTATGCGGACTGTGTAACCTTCGCCGAAGCCTATGCTCTTCCACATGACAGGTCACGCGACGCTGGGCCACCTCTGTACCCGATGCGACTGCTTCCTTCGAGATCCCTACTCGGCGAGCATGAAGTACTCGACGAACTCGCGCACGCGGCCGTCGCCGCTCAGCGTTACCAGCCAGAGGTTATGAAACTCTTCAGCCCCCGGCGCTCCCGCCGTGCCTTTCGGGTAACACGTGACCGCCCGCACGACGTAGAGGTCGCCCTCCCGGGCGACGACTTGGTAGTCGAACGTCCAGGGGAGGCGCGACTCCCCCTGCTCCAGCCAGAAGGCAGACAGCGCTTCGATGCCCACGAGCGGTTCATTGAAAGGAGCGGTGTAGTAGCGCACATCGCTGGTGAACAGAGCGGCGATGGCTGCCGGGTCGTCGGAGAGCCAAGCGGCCCGGTAGCGCTTGAGCCAGCGGTCGATGTCGGTCGTGTCGATCATGAGAAGGTGTCCTTCCCGCCGCCCTCGCGCCTGTCACCGTCACTGACGGCCAACGCCAGCTCCATGAAGACCGTGACCCGCAGCACGTCGGGCGGCACCTCGTAGTACGGCCCCGTCTTGACAAAGCCCAGCGAGGCATACAGGCGGCGCGAGGCGTCGAGGAAGGTTCCCGTATCGAGCCGCATGAGACGGTAGCCCATGGCGCGGGCCTCGTCGATCGCTTGCACGGCGAGCGCCCTGCCGGCGCCCTTGCCCCGGCACACCGGTCGGACGTAGAGCCGCTTGAGCTCGCAGACGCCCTCGTCTTGCATGGGCCGCAGCGCGACGCAGCCGACGGCGCTGCCGGCATCGTCGTAGGCCAGCCACATGCGTCCCCGCGGAGGGCCGAACGCACCCGGCAACCCCCCGAGCTCGGCCTCGATGGATTGGTAGCCCATGTCGATGTCGCGGTCGTTCACCAAGAAGTCGAACCACTCGCGCAGCAGGCCTCGAAACGCCTCGAGCTGCTCGGCTGTGGACGGCTGGATGATCTGCATTGCTGGAGTCTACCCGAGCGGCAAGGAGCAGCAGAAGAGCTGCCAAGGTCACTCAGTCGCGGCTATCTCTTGACAGAATGCGTGTCGGCGCCGGATGATGTACTCGTATACGATATTCGTTTACAAGGATTAGCAGGCGATAAGACGACTCCACAAAAGAGGAACGCCATGCCGGCCAGCAAAGACGAGATCGCCGCCAGGTTCATGGAACTGGCCTTCCGCTACGGGTACCGCCGCACCGCGGTCGAGGACGTGGCGCGCGAGCTGCACATCTCCAAGAAGACGGTCTACGAGCATTTCGCGAGTAAGGCCGACCTGCAGCGTTACGCGACCGAGCTGGGCGCCCGCCGGCAGCGCGCCCGGGTCGAGTCGCTGCTCACCGACACGACGGTCCTGGGCCGCGTGCAGCAGGCGATCGGCGTGGCCTTGTCCGACGCGCGGGCGTTCTTCGAGTCGCAGCCGAACGCCGAGTTGGTCGAGATTCCCGAGCTCACGGCGCAGATCAACGACCTGGTGTTCGTGCCGATGGTGCGCGACCTGCTGGTCGAGGGTGTGGCGGCCGGCGAGTTCGATGTCTCAGACCCCGAGATGACGGCGGCCTTCTTCGTCGCCATGGGGACCGAAGCTGTGCGCATGATCCGCGACGATCCGGCGTGCCGCCCCGAGCCGCTACTGCTCGAGTCGGTGCGACGCATCGTCGGAGGGTGAGGAGAGGCAGGAGGCAGAAGAAGTCATGAACGGGAAGTTGCTGGTGGCCTACGTCACGCGATACGGCTCGACGGCGGAGGTGGCCGAAGCGGTCGGCGCGCGCCTGCGCGAGCGGGGATTCGACGTCGACGTGAAACCGGTCAAGCAGGCGAGCTCGCTCGACGGCTACGACGCCGTCGTCTTCAGCACGCCGTTCTACCTGGGCGCGATGCTCAAGGAGGGGCGCGCCTGGCTCGAGAGCCAGAGGGCGGCGCTCGAAGCCAGGCCGAACGCGATCTTCGCGTTCGGCCCCACGAGCGCCGCCGACGACCTTGCCGAGACGGCCAAGCAGCTCGACAAGACACTCGTGGAGCTGTCCTGGCTCAGACCGGTGACGGCGCGCATGTTCGTAGGCGCCTATGACCCGGCGAAGCTGCGCTTCGCCGACCGGCTCCTCACAAAGCTGCCGGCGAGCCCGCTCCACGGCCTGGGAGCGCACGACGATCGGGACTGGCGGGCGATCGGTGAGTGGGCGGACGAGACCGCCGAGGCGTTGAAGGCGCCGGCAGCGGCGCGTTAGAGCTCGCTGCCTGGTCTGGCGCGCGGCTGGAGCGCATCGAGCAGTTGTTGACGAGGTGGGACGACCGGGTGCCGAGTGTCGCTGTGGCCACTCACGGCGATCGCGAAGGATTCACCCCCCGTGGGTCCATGCGAACGTTGGTCGGTCATCGTGTAGAGCACGTAGCCTTACCGGAGCCCGCGCAAACTACAGACCACGAGGAGAGAGCCATGAAGGCGATCGTCCAGAGCGCGTACGGCTCGCCGAATGCCCTTCATCTGACCGACATCGACAAGCCGAAGGTGGGCGACGACGACGTGCTGGTGCGCGTCCAGGCGGCCGGCGTCGACCCCGGCGTCTGGCACTTGACCGCAGGCTTGCCCTACATGGTGCGCCTCATGGGCCTGGGGCTGCGCGCGCCCAAGGCGCTCGTGCCGGGCAACGACGTCGCTGGGCGAGTCGAAGCGGTCGGCAAGCACGTGTCGCGGTTCCGGCCGAGCGACGAGGTCTACGGCCGCAAGCCGTCCGGCGACGGCTCCTTCGCGGAGTACGTGTCCGTTCCCGCCGAGCGCCTGGCGGCCAAACCGGCCAACCTCACCTTCGAGCAGGCGGCGGCCGTGCCCGTCTCGGCGTGCACCGCCCTGCAGGGACTGCGCGACAAGGGGCAGGTGCAGCCGGGGCAGAAGGTGCTGGTGATCGGCGCGGGCGGGGGCGTAGGGACGTTCGCGGTGCAGCTCGCCAAGGCATTTGGCGCCGAAGTGACCGGCGTCTGCAGCACGACGAAGCTCGACCTGGTGCAGTCCCTCGGCGCGGACCACGTGATCGATCGTACCCGCGGAGACTTTACCGACGGTACGCAGCGCTACGACATCATCCTCGACACTGCCGGGAACCGGCCCGTGTCACAGCTGCGGCGCGCGCTGACCGACCGCGGGACCCTCGTGATCGTGGGCGGCGAAGGCGGGAACCGGTGGTCCGGCGGGTTCGGCCGCCAGATACTGCGAGCGCCGCTGCTGTCGGCCTTCGTGGGTCAGAAGCTGCAGGCGCTCAACGCCAAGCTGACCGCCGCGGACCTGGAGGTCTTGAGCGGGCTCATCGAGGCCGGCAAGGTGACGCCCGCGATCGACAGGACGTACCCCCTCGCCGAGGCCGCCGAGGCGATCCGCTACGTGCATGCGGGTCTCGCACGCGGCAAAGTCGTGGTCAGCGTTGCCGAGGGCGTCGGCGAGACGACGGCGTGAGCACCGTACAAATCGGGAGGTCAAGGTGAGCGACGAGCTGGTGCTGGTGACGGGCGGCTCGGGGTTCATCGGCGCGCACTGCATTCTGCGGCTTTTGGAGGCGGGCTACCGCGTGCGCACGACCGTGCGCTCGCTGGACCGCGAGGCCGACGTGCGCGCCATCCTCAAGGTCGGCGGCGCCGAGCCGGGCGAGGCGCTCGAGGTCGTCGCGGCCGACCTTCTGGCCGACGCCGGCTGGCCCGAGGCGGTCGCCGGCTGCCGGTACGTGCTGCACATCGCCTCGCCGTTCCCCCAGACCCAGCCCAAGAACGAGTTCGAGCTCATCGTGCCGGCCCGCCAGGGCGCCCTGCGCGTGCTGCGAGCGGCGCGCGACGCCGGCGTCGCGCGCGCCGTCATGACCTCGTCGTTTGCCGCCATCGGCTACGGCCACAAGCCGACCGAGCGGCCCTTCACAGAAGAGGACTGGACCAATCTGAGCGCCAGGGTGAGCCCCTACGTGAAGTCGAAGACCCTGGCGGAGAGCGCGGCGTGGGACTTCGTCGCGCGCGAGGGCGGCGCGCTGGAGCTCGTGGTCGTCAACCCGGTGGGCGTGCTCGGGCCGGTGCTCGGGCCCGACCTCTCGAGCTCGGTCGCTCTCGTGAAGCAGGCGCTGGACGGGGCGCTGAAGCGCGCGCCGCGCATTTTCTTCAACATCGTCGACGTGCGCGACGTGGCCGACCTGCACCTGCGCGCCATGACCGATCCCGCCGCCAAGGGCCAGCGCTTTCTGGCGGTCGCCGACGGACCCTTGTCGCTGAAGGACGTCGCCGACGTGCTGCGGGCGCGCATGGGCGCCGCGGCGGCCCGCGTGCCGACGAGCGAGCTGCCCGACTGGCTGGTGAAGCTCCTCGCGCCGATCAACGCGGCGGCGCGGCAGGTCGCGCCGGACGTGGGGAAGGTGCGCAGGGCTTCAAATGAGAAGGCCCGGCACGTGCTCGGCTGGAAGCCGCGGTCGAATGAAGAGGCGATCGTGGCCACCGCGGAGAGTCTGGCGCGGCTGGGGCTAGTTGGCGATTCGAGAAGCGCGGGTGAGTGAGAAATCAGCCCCGCCAACGCGTCTCGGCACACCGCATCCCGTCGTCTGAGAGTCCCGGCTGGCGGTTGGCAAACCCGCGCGAGTCAGGTCGATCCACTTGTTGCGCTTCAAAGCTGAAGTCACTCGCACCAGCAGGCCGTCACGCTGGAACAGGCGGCAACGAAAACCTGTTGGCGGGATCATCGATCACCGTCTTGTCATATCCGCGGATGGCTTCTGCGACAAAGCTGGAGTTGACCCGCTTTTGTGGACACCTGAGCATTGGGGACTTCAGTCCCCGGAAAGGGAGTCCACATGGCAAGGACCAAACCGCCCTACACGCCCGAGTTCCGCTCTGAAGCGGTCCGTCTGGCCCGCTCCAGCGGGCTGCCTCCCGCGCAG
>PKYM01000321.1:0-920 GCA_003132645.1 Actinomycetota bacterium
TCGCCCTGGTCGCCGTCGAGCGAGATCACGTCGGTCACGCGCGGCACGCCCGTGGTCAGAGTGCCGGTCTTGTCGAAGGCCACCGCTCGCAAGGCGCCGGCTCGTTCGAGGTAGGCGCCGCCCTTGATCAGCACGCCGCGCCGGGTAGCGGCGCCGAGCGCCGCCAGAAAGCTCACCGGTGTCGAGATCACGAGCGCGCACGGGCAGGAGATGATGAGCAGGGCCAGGCCGCGATAGAACCAGGTGCTGAAAGGCTGGCCGAAGAGCAGCGGCGGCAGCAGGGCCACGGCGGCGGCGCCGGCGATCACCACGGGCGTGTACTTCGAGGCGAAGCGGTCGATCGTCGTCTGCAGCGGGGCACGCTGCGCCTGGGCTTCCTCGACCAGATGGATGATCTTGGCGATGGTGTTGTCGGCGACCGTCGTCGCGGCGCGCACCGTGAGGGCGCCGCCCTGCACGATCGAGCCGGCGAAGACCTCGTCGCCCACGCTCTTGCTCACCGGTATCGACTCGCCGGTGACCGGCGACTGGTCGACACCGGCCTGCCCGTCGACGACGCTGCCGTCGATCGGCAGACGCTCGCCGGGCAGGGCCCGCACGAGATCGCCGGGACGGATGTCGGCGGCGGCGATCGTGTGCAGGTGGTCGCCGTCGACCACGTGCGCTTCGGCCGGCGTGAGGGAGACGAGGCCGCGCACGGCGCGGCGCGTGCGGTCCATGGTGACCGCCTGCAGCAGGTTGCCCAGCGAGAACAGGGTGACGACCAGCCCCGCTTCGCTCCACTGGCCGATCGCCGCGGCGCCGAGGGCGGCGATGGTCATGAGGACGTTCATGTCGACGGAGCGGGCGCGCAGCGAGTACCAGGCCGCGCGGGCGGTGAGCCAGCCGCCGGCGACCATGGCCGCGGCAAACAGGTACGG
>PKYM01000321.1:934-17635 GCA_003132645.1 Actinomycetota bacterium
GGCGCGTCCGTCGAAGAGCAGCGAGCGCTCGCCGCCAGCCTCGCGGGCAGCGGCCCGGGCGTCGGCGAGCGGCACGAGCTCGTAGCCGAGCTGGCCGGCGGTCGTGCGCAGCGCGGCCTCGGGCGAGGCCGCGCCGGGGGTGACCTCCGCCGTCAGCCGACCGATCCCGAAGTCGACCCGCACCGTCTCGACACCCTCGAGTGCGCCCAGCCGCGACTCGAGGCGCGCGGCGCAGTCGGCGCAATCCATGCCGCGCACGTCGAAGACCAGCGGGGCGCCGTCGGCCTGGCGCTCGCGCGCCTGTTTGCCTTCGAGCGTGTCGTAGCCGAGTCGGCGGACGCGCTCGAGCACCTGGTCGTAGACGATCTCCTGAGGATCGAAGACCACCTTGAGGGTCGAAGCGCCGAAGCTCGTGGTCGCGCTCACCACGCCGTCGGTGTGCTGCAGGGCGCCCTCGAGCCGCAGCGCGCAGTCGGCGCAATCGAGGCCGGTGACGTGCGTCAGGCGCTGCTCGTAGCGGTCGGCGCCGGGCGGCTCCATCGCAAGCTCGCAGTTGCACTGCTCGTGATGAGCGTGCCCGTCTTGGCCGTCCTGGCCGTGCTCGTGATCGTCGTGCGGGCAATGCATGGCGCAGTGTGCGGCGGCGCCGATGCGTCGCGCGTCGCGCGTCAGGTCGTCGTAGGCGAGCAGGTCGTTGTCGAAGCTCACGTGCAGCAGGCCGCGCGGCACGTCGGCCGTGACGTCGCGCACGCCCTTGAGGTGGCGCAGCCCGTCACCGAACTCCTCGACGCAGGCCGTGCACTCGGCGCCGCGCGGCAGTACGACAGGCAGGTCGAGCGCTGTGGTCGTCATGGCCGGCTCGCGTCGTCGCGCACCGTGGTCGTGAGGCGGTCGCCGCCCACGGCGGCGAGCTCGTCGCCGTGGCGCACGTGCTCGAGCGTCATGTCCAGCAGGAGGCGGATGTGGTCGTCGTCGGGGGCATAGAAGACCTGCTTGCCCTCGCGGCGAAACCGCACCAGGCCGTGTGCCCGCAGCACCGAGAGATGATGGGAGACGTTGGATTCGCTCATGCCCAGGTGGTCGGCGAGCTCGCCGACGCAGATCTCATCGCGGCGCAGCAAGGCATAGACGAGTCTGCAGCGGCTGGTGTCGGCCAGCACGCGAAACAGGGCCGCGATCCGCGCCGCCTCGGTGAGCGCCACCTCGCCGAGGTTCGTGGCGGGCACTCGCGCTTCGCCTTCGATCGACACCGCGCCGACGTGAGACGCTACCTCGCTGCTGCTGCTGCTGCTGCTGCTGCTGCTGCTGTCGCCGCCGCCGCCGCCGCCGCCGCCGATCGCCTTTGCCGTGCCCGTCATCTCTGTCAAACCGTCCTGGGAACACATGAATAACTGTTCATATGATACCCGTGGGGCGACCTCGTGGGCAACCGAGTCGAGCGTTGTACGAGCACAGCAGCCCAGCCGGCGCGAGTCCCGGCGCCGGTCCGGCGCGCCGGCCGACCCGAGTCGGGTTGCCGGTCCGGCGCTCCAGCCGACTCAAGTCGTTCGCGAAGTGGGTAGAGTCATGTCGCACACGGGACCTTGAGGGAGGGGGCGGCCTGAAGCGAAGTTTCCTGTCGGATCTCTTTTCGCGCGAGCTGTTTCGCTACCTGGGGCCGGGCTTCATCGTCACCATCGGCTTCATCGACCCGGGCAACTGGGCCACCAACTTGGCCGGCGGCAGCCAGTTCGGCTATGCGTTGCTGTGGGTCATCACGCTCAGCACGCTGATGCTGATCTTCCTGCAGCACGTGGCCGCGCGCCTGGGGATCGTCACCGGGGCCTCGCTGGCCGTGAACGTGCGCAACCACTTCCCGCGACCGCTCGTCGTGCTGTTTGGCGGGACGATGGTGCCGGCGCTGATCGCGACCTCGCTCGCCGAGATCCTGGGCGGGGCGCTCGGCTTTCAGATCCTCTTCCACATCCCGCTCCTACTCGGTGCGCCACTCACGCTGGCGCTCGTCGTGCTGGCCATCCTCGGGCAGCGCTACGACCAGCTCGAGCGCCTGATCATCGTCTTTCTGGCCTTCATCGCGGCCGCCTACATCGTCGAGATCTTCATCGTCAGACCCGACATGGCGGCCGCGGCCCCCGACTGGGTCATCCCCAGCTTCCCGGCCGGCAGCATCGTGATCGCCATGGGCATGCTCGGCGCGATCGTCATGCCCCACAACATCTACCTGCACTCCAACACCATCCAGTCGCGCGAGTGGGACTTTGGCGGCAACGACCAGACCAGGCTGATGCGCTACGAGCTGATCGACACNNCACGGCATCAAGGTCACGAGCATCCAGCAGGCCGCGGCCACCCTGCGGCCGCTGGTCGGACCCTTCTCGCAGTTCCTCTTCGGGCTCGCCTTGCTGGTCGCCGGCCTGTCGTCGTCGATCACGTCGTCGCTGGCCACGGCCAACGTCGTCACCGGCTATCTCGGCAAGCCCGAAGACCCCCACAGCCGTCTGTACCGTTTCGGCATGGTGGTCATGGCCGCTCCGGCCGTGCTGCTCATCATGATCGGCCTGAACGCCTACCGGGCGCTGATCCTGAGCCAGGTCGTGCTCAGCCTGCAGCTTCCCCTCACCATCATCCCGCTGCTCATCCTGACGCGGCGCAGGAGCGTGATGGGCGACCTGCGCTCGGGGAACCGCACCATGGTGTCGGGCTGGCTGCTGGCGGCTATCATCATCGGGCTGAACGTGTTCCTGCTCTACCAGACCTTCTTTCCGAAAGGGCTCTGAGATGGCTCTCTACCGGCGCATCCTGCTCCCCCTCGACGGCTCGGCGGTCGACGACGCGGTCCTCGAGCACGTGCGCCAGCTCGCCATCTGCTTTCACTCCGAGGTCGTCCTGCTGCGCGTCGCCCACTTTCACACCCGCGACACGATGACCCACGAGGTCGAAGACGCCCGCGCGGTGCTCGACAGGGTAGCGCCGAGCATCGAAAACCAGGGCTTTCCCGTGCGCACCGTGGTCGGCCGCGGCGGTGAGCCGGCCGACGACATCGTCGAGCAGGCCGAGGCGCTCGGCTGCGACCTCATCGCGATGGGCACCCACGGGCATGGCACGCTGAAGCGCGTCGTGCTCGGCAGCGTGGCCGAGAAGGTGCGCCACGCCACCGACGTGCCGCTGTTGCTGGTCAAGGCGACCACCGTGCTCGACCGGCCGGCGGGCGACGACGAGCAGGCATAGCTTCCCGCCACGCCGGCGAGGCCCGCCGCCGGCATCGGGTAGAATGTCCTGGCGCGTCCCAGCGCCCGAGAGCGAAGGAGTCCCCATGACCGAACCCGGCCCGCCGCGCGACCGTCGCCGCGGCAGGTCGCGGCATCGGCGCGGTCTGGTCGGCACGATCGTCGAGTACGCCGTCATCATCGCCGTGGCCGTGACCGTGGCCCTGGTGGTCGAGGCCTACGCGGTCAAGCCTTTCGTCATCCCGACGCCGTCGATGGCCAACACCGTGCGCGTCGGCGATCGCGTGCTGATCGATCGCCTGACCTATCGCTTCAGGGCGGTGCATCGCGGCGACGTCGTGGTCTTCACGGGTCACGGACCTATCCCCCTGCTGAAGCGGGTGATCGGCGTGCCCGGCGACAGGCTGTCGGTCGCCGGCGGGCGCCTCTACGTCAACGGCGCCCCCGCTCCCGACGGCTTCGTGCGCGTCGTGGGCGGGCAGCGCGAGCCGACGCTGCCAGGGCCCGACGCGATGGCTCCCTGGAGCCTTCAGCGGCCGTTCACGGTGCCCGCCGGCGCCTATTTCGTGATGGGCGACAACCGCACCGACAGCGACGACAGCCGCTACTGGGGCACCGTCGCTCGCGACCAGATCCTGGGTCACGCCTTCTTCATCTACTGGCCGCCGGGCCAGGCGGGGGGACTGTAGCCGGTGCACCGTCTCGTCTTATTCGACATCGACTGCACGCTGATCGATGCCCACGGCGCCGGCGGGCGCGCCATCTTCCGGGCGATCGCCGACACCTACGGCGTGCGCGGCGAGCTCGACGGCTACAGCTTTCACGGGCGCACCGATCCGGCCATCATCGTCGAGCTGGCGACCCGCTGGGGCACGCCCGAGGCGGTCGCTCGCGACCGCCTGGCGACCTGCCTGGCGCGCTACGTCGAGGTGCTGCGCGACGAGATCACGCCCGACGAGGTCGAGCTGCTGCCGGGCGTCGGCGAGCTGGTCACGGCCCTGGCCTGCGACCGCCGCGTCGTGCTCGGCGTGCTGACCGGCAACATCGACGACGGCCTCGCGCTGAAGCTGGCGCCGACCGGGCTCCTGCCGCACTTCAAGGTCCACGCCAGCGGATCGGATTCGGCCCTGCGGCCCGAGCTGCCCGCGATCGCCGTGGAGCGCGCCCAGCGGCTCACCGGCTACGGCTATTCCGGCAAGGAGGTCGTCGTCATCGGCGACACGCCGGCCGACATCCTCTGTGGCGCCGGCCTGGCGGTGCGCGCCATCGCCGTCGCCACCGGGCGCCACACTCTGGCCGAGCTCGCCCCCTACGGGCCCGACTACCTCTTCGCGGATCTCGGCGACTGGCGGGCGGTCGTCGAAGCCATCCTGGCCTGAGAGCGGCCGGCGGCCGGCAAGCGCCGCCTCCCGCGACAGCCGCGGAGGCCTTCCTGCCGTCCCTTCAGGCGGTTGTCAGGCGTAGTAGCCGACGAGCTGCACCGTCCAGGCGCCCTTGGGGTCGAGCGTTCTGAGCTCGGCGGCAAGCTCGTTCAGGCGGGCCAGGCAGCGTTCGTAGTCGGCGGGCTCGAAGCTGCTGCGCTGTTCTTCGAAGAGCGAGAGCCAGACACGCGAGTCGACCGGCGCATATCTCTTGGGGTAGCACAATGCCAGGATGGCTGAGGCCACCCCCATGCCAACCCCGGGAAGCAGGCGCAGGATTGTCACGCGCGCAGCGAGCTCGAACCCGGCGTCCTTGTCTTTGCAGGCGAAGGCCATCTGGGTCGTGCGCTTGATGCGCTTCTCCGAGTTCGACTCCAGCAGCCGGGCGGCGCGGCTGTACTGGTCGCCCAGCTTCCAGCGGCAGATGCTGAGGAACTCATCGCGCGAAAGGCAGAGCGGGACGCGCTTGTCGCGGGCGCGCGCCAGGCGCGCCTTGAGACTCTCGACCTCGGCAAGGCCGGGATCGTCTGCGTGTCGCGTGGCGATGCGTCGATCCTTGAGGTCGGCGGCGGTGATCATCATAGGGCCTCCCGGCTCGTTCCTGTGGGCGGTGGCTGGCTTTCGTGCTATCGGTGGGTCTGTTCCTGCAGATCCTTGAGAAGGGCCAGCGCGTCTTCGGCGTCCTCGCGACTGACCTGTATGCGCCCGAAGTAGCAGAGCCGTTCGGCTCTCTCTCCCAATGTGATGAACGGGATGTCGGCCGATTGCAGGATCGACTTGGCGATTGCGACGAGGCCCGGGTCCAGCGAGGCGAGCACCGTCACGAGCTCGAGCGGGGGAAGGGCCGCAAACGACTTGTCCCCGCCCATCACGTGGCCGGCGAAGCCAGGGAGGCGGGCATCGGCGCGCAGGCGTCCAGGCAGAGAACCTGCCCCCTGTCGCGGCTCACCGTTTTGAAGCGCATGGCCTTCTCCCGTGTCTGCGGGGCTAGCATAACCCCACTTCGTGAGCGTCACGTGAGGCCCGTCGTTTGCAGGCCGACCCCCTTGCCCTGTCGCCAGGCCGCGCCCTCCTGACGAGCTCCTAACACTCAGGTGACACACTGCCGCAGCGCATACTCGACTGAGGGCGCCCAAGGATCTTCACCGGCCTGTCAGGCGCGTCGAAAGGAGCGAGAAGTGTTCTTGGCTGGGTCGGGGTCGAGAGGGCCGAAGGTGTCGTAGACCAGCGCCGGTCTGCCGGCCCAGACCGTGGCGTCGAGCCCACCCCCCTGGCCGAGGCGTCGCTGCGGCTAGTGTGGTCGGAGGCGTCCCCTCATGGCCGCCACCCGCACCTGCTCGTAGGTGCGCGCCGCGAGATAGCCCGCGTACTCCTGGTCGGCAGAGTCGAACGCCTCGTCCAGGGCGCCGAGAGCATCTGGCGGCAGGCCCTCGTTCTCGGCTAGCGAAAGGACCTCGACCTGGCTGCCCTGCAGGTCGACGACCGCGTCGATCAAGGCTCCGAATGCGTCGTCGATCCTCCTGGCGGATGCGCGCTTCAGCTTGCCGTTGCGGCGCAGGGACTCGGTCAGCACGACGTCATGGTAGGTGGACTCGGCCTCGCGGACCGTCTCGACCCTGGCGGCGTAGCGCCGCAGCAGGCGGCGAAGTGGCCGCGAGAGTTCCCGGGAGCTCGTGGAAACCGCGATCAAGTGTGATTCGTCTACGGCCATGGGCCCTCCCGTCGGTGGGTCGGGCGCCTCGACGGACCGGCGCACCGCCTGTGCCCGACACGCGTCACGCCGGTCGGTCTTCTCGACCCACTTCGTCGTCGCCGGTTCGTTCGGCCTGCGCCTGCATATGGGGCGGCTCCGCTTGTGACCGGTCGCGCCCTTCGTGGGACGGCACCCCTCGCTCTTCGAGCTCTACGCGCACGTAGGCTCCGAGCAACCGATGCCGTCGACGCATGCGGCGGGTGATCACGACAACCTCCGCTGATCCTCTTGCAAGCCTCCATACCAAGTCTGCGAACCCGTGGTTAGATTCTCGTGAGCCGGGCGTGAGGATGGTGTCAGGCAAGACTTGACGCCTCACCCCAATCTCTCCGGCTTCACATGCGCTTCTCACCATGGTGGCCCACCATGGCTTCAGAGACCGGCGCGAATCCGACCTCGGTGGCGCGGTCCGACCCTATGGAAAGCGGGTGGTCCGATGGCAGCCGACCCGTCCAGCCTCGGCATCGAAGGGGAGAAGCTACCCGAGGTCGCGTGGTTGCGACAGCCGGCGCTTCCCTTTGGTGTGCACCTGGTGCGCGCGACGCAACTTGTCGCGGTCGTCGTCTTGCGGGGCGAGGTCGATATCCACTCCGCGTCCCGGTTTCGCGACGTTGTCGCGGCCGGCATCGAGGGGGGCGTCCGGGGGGTCGTCGTCGATTTGAGCGCGGTCTCGTTCATCGACGGCGCCGGATTGGGTGTGATCGTCCTGACAGCGCGGCGGCTGGGCCCCGGCGCCGTCGCTCTCGTTCTGCCTCACCGCGGCCTGGTTCGCGTCTTTCGCATCTGCGGTCTCGACCGCCTGCTCGCCATCTGTGAAACGCGTGAAGAGGCCCTGCGCGGGCTGCTCGAGTAGGGTCGAACGTGGCTACAGGGCTGCCCTGAAGGCCTCCCACGGTGTGAAGCGCTCCACCGTCATGGCCGGCCCCAGATGCTTGACGAACCGGACCCGGTGCTCTCCCGGACCGGCGAAGTCGCGCCACACACTAACGCCGTCGATGACGTCGTCGCCTGGGTCGATGTTGAAGCGCTGAGCGGTGTGAAAGGCGATCGAGAGCCGGTTTTGCGGGGACGTGTGGCTGCGAACAGTGTCGCAGCCCAGCAGTCCGGCCGCCGTGCAGAAACGCTCGTAGAGGCGCCGGCCAAGACCGAGCCGACGGTAGTCAGCGTGGACTCCGACGAAGTGCACGTAGGCTTCGTTTGGCATCGTTTGGGAGACGAAGCCGAGAAGGAAGCCAAGCAACTCGTCGCTGCACTCGACGACGAAGCTGGTAGGCTGAAAATGGATGAAGAAGACGTGCGAGAGGCGGCCGCTCATCGCGCGGCCGCCCCACCACTGGTCGATCACCGCCGCGACCCGGGTCTGGTCGCCGGGCTCGATGTTGCGCCATCGCACTGCGTGGTCTGGGGTCTCGTTTCCCATGTCGGCTGCCTCCCTTGGCTCGCAGAACCGTCAGCCGCAGCATGGGACGCCCTGGTGAGGGGGTCATGAGCGCACTGCATGGGGCGCGTGAGCCGGTGGCGGCGGGCGTCACATCCGCAGGCGCCTGGCGCGTCTCAGGCGACTCGACCTGCTAGAGTCTCTTTGAGCAAAGGAGACACCGACTTGAGAAAGTCACGCTTCACTGAGGACCAGATCACGGCCATTCTGCGTGAGTTCGAGCAGGGCGATACGACGATCGCCGAGCTCTGCTGGGCCCACGGCATCTCCGAGAACACGCTCTATCGCTGGCGTCGCTCTCATGGCGAGCGCTGGGCCACCACCAGCGATCCGACGGCGCCGGAGGGGCGCACGCCCGCGACGGTCGCCCCCGAGGGCAACGAGAACCCTCACGTGTCACATCGCGCCCCGTTGGGTATCGCCATACCGCGCGAAGCGTCTGCGCACGAGCATGGTCTGACCGCGGTCGGCAGAGGGGGAACCATGACGCAATGGCACAAGGGCGGACTTCCGCTCAGCGACAAAAACCTCGCCGATCTTGCTCTAGGCGACGAGGGCGCTCTGTGTGAGTGCGCCGGCGTGACCTTTCGCTTCGCGGCCGTGACTGTCGTTTCGCGACACCAGAGTCCGACCGGTCACCACGGTACGGTTGTGCTGACGCTGCGCCAGCTCGGGGCCCCAGACCCGCACCGCGCCATCGATCTGGTCGACTACGTGGACGTCAACAGGTTCGACGCCGCGGCGAGCGACGATGACCACCTGATCCTCGACGAGGCGGGCGAGACCGCGAGTCACGCCGCGCGTCGCTACGTGGGACTCGAACTCTTCCGCCGCGCCGAAGAGCTGGTGGCCGGCAGGCGGGTCGCCTGAGGCGTCGGGGTCGCCGGCACCCAGACCATCCTCGGCCGGTCTGGGTCCGACGCCCGAGTTGCCGATTCGTCGTCTGCTTGTCGATCTCTCATCTCGATCTGTCCAAAGGCACACAGGTTTCTCACCTCCATCCCCGATGATGGTCCCTTGCCGACCCGCCTCGGCGGTTCGCAAGCCAGAGAAGGAGGGCGAGGATGGAGGCCACGACCGCCGGCGACGCACGCGATGCGATCGTTCGTGACGCGGCGTGCGCGAGCAGGCAGGCGTCTTCGCCGGCGATCCCGTTCAGCCTGAGCGTCGTCTGGCCGGCGCAAGGACTCGCCGTCGTGGTTCCTCGGGGCGAGTCGACGCCTTCACTGCCCCGCGCTTCAGGGCTGCCGTAGCGGGCTGCCTGGACGACGGCGCCGGTGCGCTCGTCATCGACTTGTCGTGGGTGTCGTTTCTCGACGCGTCGGGTCTGGCCGTGGCGGTCTACGCGGCCCGACGTCTGGGTGCGCGTCGGACGGCCATAGTCTGTCCGTTTCCGCATATCGCGCGCGTCTTCAGGATCTGTGGCCTGGAGCGCGTGCTTGCGATCTGCGAGTCGCGTGAGGCAGCCCTGCGGTCGTACCTGGCCGACTAGGTTGCGGGGCTCGTGGCGCGGGCGCGGGAGTCGGCGCGGTCGTGCTCGCCGACACCCACCGACAGCCCGTGGACAAACGGGTACGCTTTGACGAGAAGGTCGTCCCAGCTTGCGGCAAAGCGCCGAGCCGTGGCTGGTGAGGGGACTCCGGCCCGCCCGGCCCGCCAGGCGTCGTAGCGAGCGACGCTCGGGTAGCGCCCGAGCTCGCGCCAGGCCGCGGCAATGGCCGCGATCACGTCGTCGAGGCTGTAGGTCGTCGGCGGACCGCCGCCGCGATTGGTGGGCAGGCCGGCCCTGACGAGCGCTCTTCTCCAGCCGCCGAACCTCCGCATGGCGACCTGCGTTCCCGGCCACGGGCGCCCGTCGCGGTCCCTTCCTCGGGCCCATCGCCGATAGGCGTCGTGGCCCATCGGCGAGGCCAGGCTGGGCGCCGCCTCACGCAGCGCCGCGATGAGGTCCTGGTCTGAGTAGCGCGGACCGGGGGTCCGCCGCGGCCGGCGCAGCAGAGCGGCGTCAGGCACTTCGGCACTGACGAGTCGCCGCACATGGCGCTCGCGAAGGCCGAGCTGCCCGGCCACCTCGGCGTCGTTGCGCAGGCGCAGGAACGCTTCGGCGATTTCAGCCTCGCGCCCCCTGACCGCCGCCAGGTAGCGGCGTTCCGAGATCGGCACGGCGGGGATCTCGTAGCGTGCCAGCAGGAGCCGGACCCATTCTCTCGAGATGCCGAGTCGCCGTCCGATCTCACGGCAGCTGAGGCCTCGCTCATAGAGCTCAGTGAGCCGCACGCGACGCGGGTCGGCCTCCGACGTCATGATCGACCGTCGAGGTCGGTCTGGCCGTGGAACTCGCCTGAAGGTCTGGTGTGGCGGTCAGAGAGGTCGAACTGAATGAGGACACGCGTCTTGTTCACTGCCACCCCGCTCGTCTTCGCTGTCAAGGCACCGTATAGCCCAGGCGGGTTAGCTTCGCGTTAGCGAGCGTCGGGGGAGCGGCACGGACGGCGCCGGGGCCGGCACCCATCTCGTAACAGGCCTCTCTTCGAACCCTCATCATCCCTTCGCTGCGGCGCGTTACTTTCGCCCTGTGGCCTTCGGGGCCACGGCAACGGCGACAGGTCCGGCCCGTCCTGTCGCTGCCTGCCGGCTCTCGGCCGGCTCGATGCAGCGGTAGGTCGGTAGCGTTAGTCAGCAGCGAAAGGAGGGCGCAGACGAGGCGCCACCCGGCGCGGGTCGAGAAAGAAGATGCTCTTTGTACGGGAGAGACGATGGAGGGAAACGTGAACAGGATGTTGCGGGTAACGGCGGCGGCAAGCGGCGTGGCTCTGGCTGCGGCCGTCGCTTTGACTGCATTGCTCGGTTCGTCTGCGGCCGTCGCGTCGGTCGCTTCGAAGGCTTCGGCCCGCGCCGTCGTACCGACTCAGACGGTCGCCCGCGTCGCCAAGACCACCACCAAGCCGTGGTCGTTTGCCATAGAGGCGGACACGCAA
Source organism: Actinomycetota bacterium (assembly GCA_003132645.1). GTDB lineage: Bacteria > Actinomycetota > Thermoleophilia > UBA2241 > UBA2241 > Bog-752. The sequence continues at coordinate 11,752 of PKYM01000321.1, forward strand.
TGGACCACCCCGGACGACGGCAAAAACCCGAATACCTGCTCGGTGGACATCGCCCGGCAGCTCGACTCGCAGTTCATCGGCAGGGGCGTCAGGTTCGTCGTCGAGGTCGGCGACCTCGTGGACCAGACTGGTGCCCCCGACCCCGCCAAGGTGGCCCAGGCAGAAGACACCCGGGCGGTCTTTGCCCAGGAGCTCTACAACGCCGGCATCGGCTTCTACCCGCTGGTCGGCAACCACGACGACGGCGCCGTCGCGGCGGCCGAGTTCACCAAGATCTACCCGCAGACTCAGAACGCGATGATGAACGAAACGCCCGCTGGTGCGTTTACAGTGACGAACCCGGACGCGCTCACCCAGCCGTTCCCGGTCAAGTCGGGTGGGCCGTTCCAGGTGGGGACGATCTCCGCCAGCCCCGCCGCGCCCGGCGGCTTCGCGGGGCTCGAGTATGCCTTCGACTACAAGAACGCGCGCTTCGTGTTCCTCGATCAGTTCACCGCGAACGCCACGGCGCACGAAGCCATCGACAACGACGACGTGGACTGGATGAACGGGCAGCTCTCAGGGCGACCGAAGGGCACCCAGGCGTTCGTGTTCGGCCACAAGGGCCTCATCACCCAGAACCACGTCGACACGCTGTTCGGCAGCGACCCCACGGCTCAGCCGGCGCTGCAGAACAGCTTCGTGAGCGATCTGGCCAAGAACGGCGTGCGCTACTACATCGGCGGCCACGACCACATGTACAACCGGGCCGTCGTCGCCAGCCCCGACGGCGCGTCGAGCGTGCAGGACATCGTGTCGGCCTCCGACGCCTCGAAGTTCTACATCCCGTTCGGCTCGGCGGGCTACGCCCAGCGCTCGGTCGACCCGATCACCAAGGCCGTCTCGACGACCGGCACGCTGGCTTCCGCCGATCCCACGCAGACCAACGACTACATCTACAACACGCTGGTGGCCGGCGGCACCACACGCGAGACGCCGCTTGCCCAGGAGCTCAACCGCGTCGGCTACTTCATCGTCACGGTCGATGGCGCCAACGTGACGGTCGACTACTACTCGGCTGAGGTCGACCCGACGCTGACGAGCGGAGAGTACTTGCTGAGCACCACCCCCAAGATGACCTTCGTCAAGCGCGAGAGCTTTGGTTACGGCCTCAACGGCAAGGAATTCTTTGTGTCGCAGGGTCACTCCTACAAGAGCGTGGTCGACCACTTCCGCGGCACCACCGCGCGGATCCTGGGCGGCGTCAACGGCAGTGTCGCCACCGACGCCGCCGGCCGCAAGCTCACCAAGGATGTCGACACCGGCTGGAGCGCCGCGAATCGTGGCCTCGAGAGCAACGTCCTCAACCTCTGGGGTCTGGCCGACGTCGGCAGAGACCACACCGACACCTACGCCCTCTCGATGAGCTTCAACGGCCATATGCACCGCCACGGGCACGGCATGCTGGCCGCCAGGAAGGCAAACGGCAAGTGGGTCAACGCGGTCGATCTGAACGTCGGCGGTGCCAAGCGGTTCGTCCACGGCCCCTGGAAGGCCAAGTACGGCCTCGGCACCTTCGGCATCGATCGGCGCTCACACACCGTGTGGGCGGTCGTCGACCACGCCGGCCAGTTTGCAGTCACCCGGTAGGCAGCACCACTCATCGGCGGTCGTCGACACCGACGCACCGTCCCGGCGGGCCGCCTCCAGCTTCGGCGGGGCGGCCCGCACCCCGGGCGCGCCGATCAGGACTACCAGCTCACAGACTCCTAACACAGCCGGGCTATACTTGCCAGCGGTGTACCGGGGCAACGTTGTGAGGGGAGCCATGGCCAAGGAATCCATCCTCGTCGTAGACGACGAGCGCGAGATCCTCGAGCTGGTCAAATACAACCTGACCAAGGAAGGCTACAGCGTGGTGTGCGTCGAGACGGGTGAAGACGCCCTGAGCGCGGCCCGTCTCAAGCTGCCGGATCTCGTGCTGCTCGATCTCATGCTACCGGGCGTCGACGGGCTCGAGGTCTGCCGCAAGCTCAAGGCCGACCCCAAGACCCAGGAGATCCCCGTCGTCATGCTGACCGCCAAAGGCGGCGAAGCCGACATCGTCGCCGGTCTCGAGCTCGGCGCCGACGACTACGTGACCAAGCCCTTCAGCCCGCGCGTGCTCACGGCCCGGGTCAAGGCCGTGCTGCGCCGCGATCAGAACGAAGGCGATGACAGCCAGTCGAGCATCAAGATCCGCGAGCTTGTCCTGCACCCCGGTCGCCACCAGGTCCTGGTCCAGGACAGGCCGGTCGATCTGACCGCCTCCGAGTTTCGCATCCTGCTGTTCATGGCCCGCAAGCCGGGCTGGGTCTTCACCCGCCAGCAGATCGTCGACGCCGCGCAGGGCGACGACGTGTACGTCAACGAGCGCTTCGTGACCGACCGCTCGGTCGATGTGCACATCGTCTCACTGCGTCGCAAGCTCGGCGCCTGCGGCGGCTACATCGACACGGTGAGGGGTGTAGGCTACAGACTCAAAGACGAGTGAGTCATGCGTCACACCCGGCTGTTCTGGAAGCTCTACATCACTTATCTCGTCGCCGTCGTCCTGTGCGCGGGCGTGGTCGGCTGGTTTGCCGTGGGCACCGCCGGCAACCTCTACAGGGCGCAGGCCTTCAAGGACCTGACGTCGCGCGCCGAGCTCGTTCGCGGCCAGGTGACACCCCTGCTCGGCCGGCCCGCCCAGCTTGAGGCGCTCGTCAAGGCGATCGGCACCAGAGCCGACACGAGACTCACGCTGATCGCCGGGCCCGACGGCAGCGTCGGCGCCACCGGCCAGGTGCTCGCCGACTCCGAGGCCGACCCGGCCACCATGCCCAATCACGACACGCCCTCCCGCCCCGAGGTGCAGACCGCCCTCGCCGGCGGCACGGCGCATGTGGCGCGTTTCAGCGACACGCTCAAGGAACGCATGCTGTACGTCGCCGTCCCGGTGTTCGACTCGAGCCACCAGGTCACGGCGGTGATCCGCACGGCGCTGCCGCTCACCCAGGTCAACCTGGCGCTCGACAACATGACCCGGCGCATCGTCTTCGGCACNNGCCGCATGGGCGAGATCAAGCGCGGCGCCGCGCGGTTTGCCGCCGGCGACTTCAGTCACGAGATCCACGTCTCGACGGCCGACGAGATCGGCGAGGTCGCGGTCGGCCTCAACGCCATGGGCCGGCGCCTGAGCGAGACGATCCAGACCATCACCGAAGAACGCAACGAACAGGAGGCGGTGCTGGCCGGCATGACCGAAGGCGTGCTGGCAGTCGACGGGCAGGAGCGCGTCATCACGATCAACGCGGCGGCGGCGCGCCTGCTCGCGGTCGACCCCGACGACGCCCAGGGGCGCAGCATCCAGGAGGTCGTGCGCAACCCCGAGCTACAGGAGTTCGTGGCCGCCGTGCTGGCCGAGGACGGGCCCATCGCCGGCAACGTCGTCGTGCACACCGATCTGGACTCGCGCGACCTTCAGGTGCGGGGCGCCCAGCTCGGGGACGGTAACGGCGCCGGCGTCGGCCGCGGCGCCGTCGTCGTGCTGAACGACGTCACCCGCATGCGTCACTACGAAGCCATCAGGCGCGACTTCGTGGCCAACGTGTCACACGAGATCAAGACGCCGGTGACGACTATCAAGGGCTTCGCCGAGACCCTTTTGGATGGCGCTCTCGACGATCGCCGCGACGCCGAGCGGTTCCTGCACATCATCGTCGGGCAGGCCGATCGCCTGAGCGCCATCATCGAAGACCTTCTCAGCCTCTCCAGTCTTGAGAGCAGCTCCGAGGGCGCCAGGATCTCGCTCGAGCACGGCAGCATCCGCGACGTGCTCCAGGTGGCCCTCGACGTCTGCGAGATGAAGGCCGCCGCCAGGGACATCACGCTGACCCTCGACTGTTCCGAACACCTCTTCGCCGAGATCAACCCGCCGCTGCTCGAACAGGCGGTCGTCAATCTGATCGACAACGCCGTCAAGTACAGCCCCGAAGGCTCGCGCGTCGAGGTCTCGGCCGCGACCGAGACGATGGGCCTTGCCATCAAGGTCAAAGACGTCGGCCCGGGCATTCGCCGCGAACACCTCTCGCGGCTGTTCGAGCGCTTCTATCGCATCGACAAGTCACGCAGCCGCGACATGGGCGGCACCGGCCTCGGCCTGTCCATCGTCAAGCACATCGCCGTGGCCCACGGCGGCGGCGTCGCGGTCGAAAGCACACCGGGCCTGGGCAGCACGTTCACGATCACGCTGCCTGGCTGACCCCGGCGCGCCCGGAACCCCACCACGGGCGCGCGCCCCGAATCGCGTGGCGGGAGCGCCGGAAACCCTCTCACGCCAAAAACACCGCCTCCTCATACTCCGCTAACGCGCCGTGGATAGATTCCGTGAGGCGGTCGTTGGCCGCCCTTGCAGGGACATCGAGGAGACGCCACATGAAGAGATCGAGAAGGTTCCGCTACGCAGCGACACTGAGCGTGCTGGCTGTCGCCTTGGCACTGACCGCGGCGGCTTGCGGCAGCTCGAACAGCTCGAGCAGCTCGAGTGCGAGCAGCAGTCCCGCAGCCTCCGCGAACAGTTTCGTCGGCGCCGGTTCGACCTTCGCCCAGCCGCTCTACCAGGCCTGGGGCAAGGACTACCAGGGCGTCGCCTCCGTCCAGGTGAACTACCAGGGCGTCGGTTCGACCGCCGGCATCACGGCGATCGAGGCGAAGACCGTCCAGTTCGGCGCCACAGACGCCCCGCTGACGGCCGCCGAGTTGCAGACCAACGGTCTCGTGCAGTTCCCGACCGCCGTCGGCGGTACGGTGCCGATCGTNNGTCCATCGCTCCGACGGCTCGGGCACGTCGTGGATCTTCACGAGCTACCTGTCCGCGGTCTCACCGACCTGGAAGAGCCAGGTCGGGGCCAACACTGCGCCGGCCTGGCCGGTGGGCACTGGCGGCGTCAAGAGTGCCGGCGTCGCGGCTCTCGTCCAGCAGGTCAGCGGTTCGATCGGCTACGTCGAGTACACCTACGCCCAGCAGAACAAGATCAGCACGGTGATGATGAGAAACGCGGCCGGCACGACGGTCGCCCCGACGCTGAGCGCCTTCGCGGCAGCGGCCAAGCACGCGACCTGGGACGCCAGCCAGGGCTTCGCCCAGCCGTTGGTCAACGAGCCCGGCGCGACCGCCTGGCCGATCACGGGCGCGACCTTCGCCCTGGTGCAGAAGAGCCAGACTGACGCCGCGATGGCAAAGGCAGTGCTGAAGTTCTTCGACTGGGGTTACAAGAACGGCACAGCGACGGCCCAGGGCCTCGACTATGTGCCGATCCCGGCTTCGGTCTACAACGTGGTCGAGACGCAGTGGCAGGGCATCACCGCCAGCGGCACGGCAGTGTGGCCTGCCTGAGACGGGCGGGCACCCTGAAGCGACAGTCCGCCGGCGGCGGGATCGAGTGGTCCCGCCGCCGGCGCGGTCGGCTGAAGAGCGGCGAGGGCGACCTGCCCTGGCGGGAGACAGAAGCATGACTATCGCAAGCGCATGAGTACAGTCGAGGCCGAGCTTCCGACACAGGGTGGCGGCGCGGGCGCCGAGGCGCACGTCCGCCGTCGTCACTTCTCCTTCGGCGACCCGCTGTTTCGCTGGTTCACGATCATCTGTGCGGCGACCGTGGCCCTGGCGATGTTCCTACTCATCGGGGTGCTCGTCAAGAACTCGTGGTTTGCCATCCACGTCCTCAAACTGAAGCCCCTGACGACCGTCGCCTACAATCCGAGCAGCAACCAGTACGGCGCGCTCTCCAGCCTGTTCGGCACGTTCGCGACGACTCTGATCGCCATGGTCATCGCGGTACCTCTGGCGTTGGCTATCGCCTTGCTGCTCGTGGAGCTCGTCCAC
>PKYM01000051.1:0-404 GCA_003132645.1 Actinomycetota bacterium
ATCTCGCCCTTGTTGATCCACACCTTGACGCCGATCCGGCCGAAGGTCGTCTTGGCCTCCTTGAAACCGTAATCGATGTCGGCCCGCAGCGTGTGCAGCGGCACGCGTCCTTCGCTGTAGTGTTCGCTGCGCGCCATCTCGGAGCCGCCCAGCCGGCCACTGCACTTGACGCGCATGCCGGCGGCGCCCGAGCGGATGGCGCTGGTGAGCGCCCGCTTCATGGCGCGGCGGAAGCTCACGCGATTCTCGAGCTGCTCGGCGATGGACTGCGCGACAAGGACGGCGTCGAGCTCGGGACGCTTGACCTCGACGATGTTGACCTGCACGTTCTTGTGGGTCATCGCGTGGAGCTCCTTGCGGAGCGCGTCGACCTCTGAGCCGCTCTTGCCGATCACGATGCCCGG
>PKYM01000051.1:433-32079 GCA_003132645.1 Actinomycetota bacterium
TCGGTATACCAGTGCGACTTCCAGTCGTGGATAACGCCGATACGGAAGCCGCCCGGATGCACTTTCTGCCCCACTACGACCGCTTCCTTTCGTCGACCGTCACGGTGATGTGGCTGCTGCGCTTGCGGATGCGGTTGACCCGGCCCATGGCGCGGAACTTCCAGCGCTTCAGGGTGGGGCCCTCGTCGACGAACGCCTCTTTGACGTACAGGTCGTCGGCAGCCAGGCTGTTGTTGTTCTCGGCGTTGGCCACGGCCGAGTTCAGGACCTTGGCGACGATGCCCGACGCACTGCGGTTGGCGAACACCAGCGTGGTGCGGGCGTCGGTAACCGACTTGCCGCGGATGAGGTCGACGACCTCGCGCACCTTGCGCGGAGACATGCGCACGTATTTGGCTTGTGCCTTGACCGCCATCGCTACCTTCTGGCCGATCTGTCGCTCTTGATGTGACCGCGGAACGTGCGGGTAAGAGCGAATTCGCCAAGCTTGTGGCCGACCATGGATTCGCTGATGAAGACGGGAACGTGCTTACGACCGTCGTGGACGGCGATCGTGTGACCGACCATGTCGGGGAAGATCGTCGAGGCGCGTGACCACGTCTTGACCATCCGCTTCTGACCGGCCTGGTTCATCTCTTTGATGCGTCGCAGCAGACGCCCATCGACGAACGGACCCTTCTTGGCTGACCTGCTCAAGAGGCTTCCTCCTGCCTCACGAATGCTTGCCGCGCTTGCGGCCACGGATGATTAGCGAATCGGAACGCTTGTGTTTGGACCGGGTGCGATAGCCGAGCGTCGGCACGCCCCACGGCGTGACCGGATGGCGTCCGGCCGTGGTCTTGCCTTCGCCGCCGCCGTGCGGGTGGTCGACCGGGTTCATGGCCGTGCCGCGCACGGTCGGGCGGACGCCGCGCCAGCGCGTGCGTCCGGCCTTGCCGCCGTCGGTGTTCGAATGGTCTGAGTTGCCGACCTCGCCGACCGTCGCCCGGCAGGCCAGGCTGATGCGTCGCAGCTCGCTGGAGGGCATGCGGATGACGCCGTAACCCCTCTCTTTGGCCTGCAACTGGGCGCTGGTACCGGCGCTGCGCACGAACTGGGCGCCGCGACCGGGGTACAGCTCGATGTTGTGGATCGTCGTGCCGGTCGGGATGGACTCGAGCGGCAGGGCGTTGCCCACCTTGATATCGGCGTTGGGGCCCGACTCGACCGTGTCGCCCACCTTGAGACCCTGCGGGGCGACGATGTAGCGCTTCTCGCCGTCGGCGTAGTGCAGCAGGGCGATGCGCGCCGAGCGGTTGGGATCGTATTCGATGTGGGCCACCTTGGCCGGCACGCCGTCCTTGTCACGTTTGAAGTCGATCACCCGGTAGCGCCGCTTGTGACCGCCGCCCTGATGGCGCGTCGTGATGCGACCGTTGTTGTTGCGGCCGCCCTTGCGCGTCACAGGCTCGACCAGCGAGCGCTCGGGCTCGGTGCGAGTGATGTCCTCGAACGTCTCGGTCGTCATGAAGCGACGACCGGGGGAGGTCGGCTTGTATTTCTTGATGCCCACTTACCTGCCCTCGAAGAACTCGATCTTGTCGGTCGGCGACAGTTGCACGACCGCTTTCTTCCAGGCCGTGCTGTGCCCTGCCGTCCAGCCGCGCCGCTTGGGCTTGGGCCGCACGTTGCAGGTCGCGACGCCCAGGACCTTGACACCGAACAGTTGCTCGACCGCCTGAGCGATCGCGGTCTTGTGGGCCTTGGGGTGCACCTGGAAGGTGTACCTGTGATGGTCGATCTGGGCGTAGCTCTTCTCTGAGATGATCGGCTTGATGACGATCTTTTCGGCGTCGATCATTGGCTTGCTCCAGTCAGGACGGAGAACGCCTTTTCGGTGACCACGATCGAGCGGTTACGAAGCACCTGCTCGACCGACAGCCGGCCGATCTCGCCGGTCTCGGCATACGACAGGTTGCGTACCGACTTGGCCACCACCGGCTCGTCGTCTGTGACGACCAGCACGGGGGCCGCGATGTCGAGCGCGATCAGCAGATCGTTGACGATCGCGGTCGAGGGCGCCTCGAGGTCGAGTCCGCGGGCGACGTAGATGTCGCCACCCTCGGCCCGGTCGGAGAGCGCCATGTCGAGCGCCCTGCGCGCGGCCTTGCGGTTGAGCTTCATCTCGTAGGAGCGTGGCTTGGGCCCGAAGGCCGTGCCGCCGCCCGAACGCGTCGGCGACTTGACCGAGCCGGCACGTGCCCGGCCGGTGCCCTTTTGGCGATACAGCTTGGCGGTCGAACCGGAGATCTCGCCGCGTGTCTTGGTGGACGCGCTGCCCCTGCGACGCGCGGCCTGCTCGGCCCGCACCGCCAGGTGCAACAGGTTGATGTCGGGCGCCAGCCCGAACCGCTCAACGCTCAACTTGATCTCTTCGACCTGCTTGCCGTCGGCGTCAAAGACCGCCGCCACACGCTCGTCGGGAGCGCGCTCGATGGCGGGCCTGGCAGGCTTTTGCTCTTTGACCTTGCGCGCCGGCTTGGCGGCCTTGGTCGCCTTAGCCGCCGTGACCGGCTTCGCCTTTTCGGCGGCCTTGGCCGGCTTCGCCTTAGCGCCGGCCGGTTTGGCGGCCGTCGCGGCCCGCTTGCGGGCGGGCTTGGCCTTTGAGACTGCCTCGGCTTTAGCGCCTGCGTCGGCGGTCTCTGCGACCGCGGCCTTGGCATCGGCGGCCGGCTTGGCGCGACGTCGAGCCGGCTTGGCGGCAGGCGCCTTGCCAGGCTTGGCCGTCTCGCCGGCGGCCTCAGCGGCCTGCGTACCGGCGCCTTTGNNGCGTTCTGTGTCTTGTCTTTCTCGTCGGCCACGACTAGTTACCTTTGACGATGACGACTGAGTTCTTTGCCCCAGGGACGGCGCCCTTGATGAGCAGCAGGTTGTTCTCGGGGTCGCGCGCTATGACCCGCAGGCCGAGCTGGGTGACGCGCTCGTCGCCCATGTGTCCGGACATGCGCTTGCCCTTGAAGACCCGGCTCGGGTAGGCGCTGGCGCCGATCGACCCGGGCTGGCGTATGTTGTGCGAGCCGTGAGTCACGGGACCGCGCCCGAAGTTGTGGCGCTTGATCGTGCCCTGGAAGCCCTTGCCCTTGGAGGTGCCGGTGACGCTCACGTGCTGGCCGTCTTCGAAGGCATCGACCGTGACCGTGTCGCCCACCTTGAGGTCGGCCATGTCGCGGAACTCGACCAGGTGGCGCTTGCCGTGCTTGAGGCCGGCCTTTTTGAGATGGCCCAACTCGGCCTTCGTAAGCTGCTTGTCCTTGCAGTCCTCGAATGCCAGCTGGACCGCCGCGTACCCGTCGGTCTCGCTGGTGCGTACCTGCGTGACCGTACAGGGACCGGCTTCGACGACGGTCACCGCGATGCGGTTGCCGTTGTCGTCGAACAGCTGTGTCATACCTATCTTTTTGCCGATGATGCCCGTCATGCCCCTACAGCTTGATCTCGATGTGGACGCCCGCCGGAAGGTCGAGTCGCATGAGCTGGTCGACCGTCTTCGGAGTCGGCTGAAGGATGTCGATGAGCCGCTTATGTGTGCGGATCTCGAAGTGCTCGCGGGAGTCCTTATCTTTGAACGGACTCTTGATGACGCAGTACACGTTCTTCTCGGTCGGCAACGGCACCGGACCCGAGATGGTCGCCCCACTGCGTTGCGCGGTTTCAACGATCGACTGCGCGCTCCGCTCGATCAGTTCGTGATCGTAGGACTTCAACCTGATGCGTATCTTCTGCTGAGCCAACTTCTCGCCTTCTTGTCTTGTTCACGCGGCCGGGCGTGTCCCTGTGATGCGCGGACACGCCCTGGCTGCTGAATGGCCCTGAACCGCCCTTTAGGCGATGATCTCCGAGATCGCGCCGGCGCCTACCGTGCGCCCACCCTCGCGGATGGCGAACCGCAGGCCTTCTTCCATGGCGATCGGCGTGATGAGCTTGACCTCCATCACCGTGTTGTCGCCCGGCATGACCATCTCGACACCCTCTTCAAGGGTGATGATGCCGGTCACGTCTGTGGTGCGGAAGTAGAACTGAGGCCGATAGCCGTTGAAGAACGGCGTGTGACGCCCGCCTTCGTCCTTGGACAGTACGTACACCTGCGCCTTGAAGTGGGTGTGCGGCGTGATGCTGCCCGGCTTGGCGGCAACCATGCCACGCTGAACCTCGTCGCGCTTGATGCCGCGCAGAAGGATACCGACGTTGTCGCCGGCGGTGCCTTCGTCGAGCAGCTTGCGGAACATCTCGATGCCCGTCACGACGGTCTTGTCGATCTTCTCCTGCATGCCGATCAGGGAGACTTCTTCGCCGACCTTGACCTTGCCGCGCTCGACGCGGCCGGTGGCGACCGTGCCGCGGCCGGTGATGGTGAAGACGTCTTCGACCGGCATGAGGAACGGCTTGTCGATGTCGCGCTCAGGCTGGGGAAGGTACTCGTCGAGGGCCTTGGTGAGGGCCACGATCGAGGAACACCATTCGCAGTCGTCCTTGCCGCAGCCGCACTCGAGGGCCTTGAGGGCCGAGCCCGAGATGACCGGGATCTCGTCGCCCGCGAACTCGTAGTCGGAGAGCAGTTCGCGCACTTCCATCTCGACGAGCTCGAGGAGCTCGGGGTCGTCGAGGAGATCGACCTTGTTCAGGTAGACGATGATGTTCGGTACGTTCACCTGATGGGCCAGAAGAATGTGCTCGCGCGTCTGCGGCATGGGGCCATCGTCGGCGCCCACGACCAGGATGGCGGCATCCATCTGGGCGGCGCCTGTGATCATGTTCTTGATGTAGTCGGCATGCCCTGGGCAGTCGACGTGCGCGTAGTGGCGATTCTCGGTCTCGTACTCGACGTGGGCGGTGGCGATGGTGATGCCGCGCTCACGCTCTTCGGGAGCCTTGTCGATCTGGTCGAAAGCCACGTACTCGGTGTTGCCCCCGCGATTGTGAAGCACAAGCGTGATCGCCGCAGTGAGGGTCGTCTTGCCGTGGTCGACGTGNNTTCATATGTGGCTTGCTGCGGTCGAACTTCTGCTTTGCCATGTACTTACTCCTTTATCCCGGCACCCGAAGGCAAATGGTCACTCAGGGGGACGTGATACCCAGTCGACGATCGCGGCGAGGAAGCCTGCCCGACCGCAAGACTGGCAGTATACACAATCCGACTCGGCAAGGGCAAACAGAGCCACTCTAGACCCCTTTGACCCTGGCCACGATCTCGGCCGCGATGCTCGCAGGCACCTCGGCATAGTGCTCAAACTGCATGGTGTAGGTGGCGCGTCCCTGCGACATGGAGCGCAGGTCGGTGGCGTAGCCGAACATCGTCGACAGCGGCACCGTGGCGGTGATCACATGGGCGTTGCCGCGCTGTTCCATGCCGTGGACATGGCCACGACGCGAGCTCAGGTCGCCCATGACGTCGCCCATGAAGTCGGCGGGCGTGACGACTTCGACGGCCGACATCGGCTCGAGAAGCACCGGCTGGGCCCTTCTGGCCCCCTCCTTGAGCGCCAGCGAGCCGGCGATCTTGAAGGCCAGCTCGGAGGAGTCGACGTCGTGATAGGTGCCGTCGGTCAACTCGATCTTGACGTCGACCATCGGGTAACCGGCCAGGATGCCGGTGGTCATGGCCTCCTGGATGCCCTGGTCGACCGCCGGTATGTACTCGCGCGGGATGGCGCCGCCCATGATCTTGCTCTCGAACTGGTAGCCGCCACCCGGCTCGTTGGGCTCGATGTTGATCACGCAGTGGCCGTACTGGCCGCGCCCGCCGCTCTGGCGGACGAACCTGCCGACGACCTTCTCGGCGCGCTTGCGGATGGTCTCGCGATAGGCGACCTGTGGTCGTCCGACGTTGGCGTCGACGCGAAACTCGCGCAACAGCCTGTCGACGATGATCTCGAGGTGCAGCTCACCCATACCGGAGATGACCGTCTGACCGGTCTCCTCATCGGAGACGACCCGGAAGGTGGGGTCTTCTTCGGCGAGGCGCGCGAGCGAGGCGCTGAGCTTGTCTTCGTCGGCCTTCGTCTTGGGTTCGATGGCCACCGAGATGACGGGCTCGGGGAACACCATCGACTCGAGGATGATCGGCTGATGCTGGGCGCACAGCGTGTCGCCCGTGCCGGTGAACTTGAGGCCCACGGCCGCGCCGAGATCGCCGGCGAACATCGCCTCGAGGTCTTCGCGGTGGTTGGCGTGCATCTGCAGCAGACGGCTGACGCGCTCTTTGCGATCCTTGGTCGAGTTGTAGACGTAGGAGCCGGCGTTCAGCTGGCCCGAATAGACGCGAAAGTAGGTCAGCTTGCCGACATACGGGTCGGTCATCACCTTGAAGGCCAGGGCCGAGAACGGTTCACCGTCGTCGGCCTCGCGGATGATCTCGCCGCCGCCCGGCGCCAGGCCCGTCACGGGCGGCACGTCGAGCGGTGAGGGCAGGTAGTCGACGACCGCGTCGAGCAGCGGCTGGACACCCTTGTTCTTGAAGCTCGAGCCGCACAACACGGGCGTGATCGCGATGGCGAGGGTGGCCTTGCGGATGGCGGCCCGCAGGTCGTCGGCCTTGACCTCGCGGCCCTCGAGATAGCTCACCGTGACGACGTCGCTGTACTCGGCGACCGCGTCGATAAGACGCTGGCGGTAGTCGCCGGCGATCTCGACCAGGTCGTCGGGCACCGGCACCGTCTCCCAGGCCGTGCCGAGCTCGTCGGTCCAGAGCATGGCCTTCATGGCCACCAGGTCGACGACGCCGCGGAAGTCGGCTTCGCGGCCGATCGGCAGCTGGAGCGCCACCGGGTGCGCGCCGAGGCGCTCGATCATCATGTNNCCGTACTTGTCGGCCTGGCGCCAGACGGTCTCGGACTGCGGCTCGACGCCGCCCACAGAGCAGAACAGCGCGATCGCGCCGTCCAAGACCCGCAAGCTGCGTTCGACTTCTACCGTGAAGTCCACGTGCCCGGGTGTGTCTATGATGTTGATGCGCACGTCGCGCCAGTCGCAGGTCGTCGCCGCCGAGGTGATGGTGATGCCGCGCTCCTGCTCCTGCTGCATCCAGTCCATCACGGCCGCGCCCTCGTGCACCTCGCCCATCTTGTGGGTCTTACCGGTGTAGTAGAGAATGCGCTCGGTGGTCGTCGTCTTGCCGGCGTCGATGTGCGCCATGATGCCGATATTGCGCGTCTTCTCTATGGTGAATTCGCGCTGCATGGACGTGGTTGCAGTCAAGTATCGCTCATTTGCTCAAGTTGAATGGGGCCCCTGCATGCAGGGCGATCGGTGACGGTAAGCCGGCTCAGCGGCCGCGCGCGCCTACCACCTGTAGTGGGCGAACGCCTTGTTGGCCTGAGCCATGCGGAAGATGTCGTCCTTCTTTTTGAAGGCGCCACCCTGACCGGCGAGAGCGTCGAGGATCTCGGCGCCCAGCCGTTCGGCCATGACCTTCTCGCGGCGTTCGCGAGCGAAGGCCACCAGCCAGCGGATAGCGAGCGTGCGGGCACGACGTCCGGGGACTTCGACGGGCACCTGGTAGGTGGCGCCGCCGACCCGGCGACTGCGCACCTCGAGGTGCGGCGTGAGCGCCTGGATGGCTTCTTGCAGCACCTCGACCGGATCGCGGCCGGTGCGCGAGCGTACGATCTCGAGGGCATCGTGAACGATGCCTTCGGCGACGGACTTCTTGCCGTCGAGCAGGACCTTGTTGACGACCTGCGTGACGAGCTTGTTGTTGTAGACGGGGTCGGGCAGGACCTCTCTACGGGTGACGGTACCGCGGCGTGGCATAACAGCTCCCTTTCTCTACGACTTTGCGCCGTATTTGGAGCGAGCCTTCTTGCGATCGGCCACCCCGGCCGTGTCGAGTGTGCCGCGAATGATCTTGTAGCGCACGCCCGGCAGGTCCTTGACGCGGCCGCCGCGGACGAGCACCACGGAGTGCTCCTGAAGATTGTGCCCGATGCCCGGGATGTAGGTGGTGACCTCGATGCCGTTGGTCAACCGGACGCGCGCGACCTTGCGCAGAGCGGAGTTGGGCTTCTTGGGCGTGTGCGTGTAGACACGCGTGCAGACGCCCCGCTTCTGCGGCGATGCCTTGAGGGCGGGCGTCTTGGCCCGCTTGACCTTGCTCTCGCGGCCTTTGCGCACGAGTTGGTTGATCGTGGCCATGCAACCTTCCTGAGTGTCGTTCGGCGACGTCCGCAGGTGCGGACAGCAGTCGCGTAGTGTACCAAGGTTCACGAGCGGGGGCAAGGCAGGCAAGAATGCGCCTTGCCCCCGCTCGTCTCGAGTGCGTTGGCTTTCAGTCGAGCGGCGAGCCTCCGTAGCCCAGCGCCTCAATGGCCTCCTGCTGCGCCTCGCGCTTCCAGGCGGGCTCGATCTCGATCGAGCGGTAGCGCCGCAGGCCGGTGCCGGCCGGGATGAGCTTGCCGATGATGACGTTCTCCTTGAGGCCGACCAGGTTGTCGACCTTGCCTTCGATGGCGGCGTCGGTGAGCACCTTGGTGGTCTCCTGGAAGGAGGCCGCCGACAGGAAGCTCTCGGTCGCCAGCGACGCCTTGGTGATGCCCAGGATGACCTGCTCCGCTTCGGCGGGCTGACCACCGTCGGCGACCGTGCGCTCGTTCTCGGTGCGGAACGGATGGCGGTCGACGAGCTGGCCGGGCAGGAAGACGGTGTCGCCCTGAGTCAGGATGCGCACCTTCTTCATCATCTGGCGCACGATGATCTCGATGTGCTTGTCGTTGATCTCGACGCCCTGCGAACGGTAGACCTCTTGTACCTCGTCGACCAGGTAGCGCTCGGTGCGGGTGTCGCCGCCCCAGGCCAGCAGGTCGGCCGGATACAGCGAGCCCGGGGTCAGAGCCGCGCCGGCCTCGACCACGTCGCCCTCTTCGACCAGCATGCGGGTGCGGCGCGGGAAGGAATACTCCTTCGAGGTGCCGTCGTCGGCGATCACCGTCACCTTGGGGCCTCGTTCGCCCTCTTGGATCTCGACGCGTCCGGGCTCCTCGGCGATGCGCGCCACGCCCTTGGGCTTGCGGGCCTCGAAGAGCTCGACGACGCGCGGCAGGCCGTGGGTGATGTCGGCCCCGGCCACGCCGCCGGTGTGGAAGGTACGCATGGTGAGCTGGGTGCCCGGCTCGCCGATCGACTGCGCGGCGATGTGTCCGACCGCGTCGCCGATGTCGGCCTCGGAGTTGGTCGCCAAGCGATAGCCGTAGCAGTGCTGGCAGACGCCGTGTTCGGCTTCGCATTTGAGCACGCTGCGCACTGGCACCACGGGGTCGGTCTCCTTGCTGGTGGTGAGGAACTCGACGATGGCGCCCCTCGTCTTCTCGTCGATCGCCGTGTTGCGGTCGAAGGCCACCTCGCCGGTGGTCTCGTCGACGAGCGCCTTGCCGAGGTAGCGGCCGATCAGGTTCTCGTTGGGTTCGTGGGTCCAGATCGACATGCTCTCGGCCTTGGCCCGGGCGGTCATCTTGACGGTGATCTTGGCGTTCGGCAGGTTGCCGAACAGCTCCTTGAGCAGTCCCATGGCGCTGGCGTCGATGACCGAGCCCTTCTTCAGCACGACCCGGTCGCTGCGCGGCCGCACGACATCGTGGGCCAGGATCGCGCCCAGCAGGGCCTGGTTGTCGTCCTTGCGGGTCGACCACGGCGACATCGGGACGGACTCGTGGGTGCCGCAGTCCTCCGCGCGGATGATCACGTCCTGGGCGACGTCGACCAGACGCCGCGTCAGGTAGCCCGAGTCGGCGGTGCGCAGCGCCGTGTCGGCGAGGCCCTTGCGGGCGCCGTGGGTCGAGATGAAGAACTCGAGCACCGAGAGGCCCTCGATGAAGCTCGACTTGATCGGCCGCTCGATGATCTCGCCCTTCGGGTTGGACATCTGGCCGCGCCAGCCGGCGAGCTGACGGATCTGCTTGATGTCGCCGCGGGCGCCGGAGGTGGCCATCATGTAGATCGGGTTGAGCGGGTTGAAGTTCTCCCGCGTGGCGGCCGTGATTTGGACGTCGGCTTCGCGCCAGATCTCCTCGATCTTCTCGCGCCGCTCGGGGTCGGTCAGGAAGCCCCGGTTGTACTGCTCCTGGACCTGGGTGACCATGTCCTCGTGGGCGGTCAGGATCTCGGCCTTGCGCTTCTCGGGGATGACCACGTCGTTCTTTGACACGGTCACCGCCGCCCGTGTGGCGTAGCGGAACCCGACGGCCTTGAAGACGTCGAGCAGACGGGCCACCTTGGCGGCGCCGTAGGCCGCCACGAGCTCGTTGATGAAGGCCGCCAGGGCCTTCTTGGTGACGTTGTCGTTCAGGTAGACGTAGCTCGCCGGGTCGAAGTCGCCCTCGAGCAGCTCGCGCAGCCCATTTTCGATCTCCATGTTGAAGATCGCCCGGCCCACCGTGGTGATCACCCGGGTGCCGTCGGCGAGACGCAGCCTGATGGTGCGGCGCGTGAACTCGGCGACGCCCGCCGAACGCTGCACGGGCACCTGACGCTGGTCGAGCAGGCGCTGTTCGTAGGCCTGCACGACCTCGTCGTAGTTGGCGAAGGCCGGCGGCATCTCGTCGAAATCTTCGGCCGTGGCCTCGCTCAGGTCGCCCTTGGGATGGAACGTCAGGTAATAGGCACCGATGACCATGTCCTGCGACGGCACGGCGATGGGCTTGCCGTTGGCCGGAGAGAGGATGTTGTTGGTCGACAGCATGAGCGTGCGGGCTTCGGCTTGCGCCTCCCAGGAGAGCGGCAGGTGGACCGCCATCTGGTCGCCGTCGAAGTCGGCGTTGAAGGCCGCGCAGACCAGCGGATGGATCTGAATGGCCTTGCCCTCGACGAGCAGCGGCTCGAAGGCCTGGATGCCCAGGCGGTGGAGCGTCGGCGCGCGGTTGAGCAGCACCGGATGCTCGGCGATGACCTCTTCGAGGATGTCCCAGACCTCGGGCACCATCGACTCGACCATCTTCTTGGCGGCCTTGATGTTCTGTACCAGTTTGCGGCTTACCAGGCGGCTCATGATGAACGGCTTAAAGAGTTCGAGAGCCATCATCTTGGGCAGGCCGCACTGATGCATCTTGAGGTGCGGGCCGGCGACGATCACTGAACGGCCCGAGTAGTCGACGCGCTTGCCGAGCAGGTTCTGACGGAACCGGCCCTGCTTGCCCTTGAGCATGTCGGACAGGCTCTTGAGCGCCCGGTTGCCCGGGCCCGTCACGGCGCGGCCGCGACGGCCGTTGTCGAACAGGGCGTCGACGGCCTCCTGCAGCATGCGCTTCTCGTTGTTGACGATGATGTCGGGCGCCTGCAGGTCGAGCAGCCGCTTGAGACGGTTGTTGCGGTTGATGACGCGGCGATAGAGGTCGTTCAAGTCGCTTGTCGCAAAGCGACCGCCGTCGAGCTGGACCATGGGCCGCAGCTCAGGCGGGATCACGGGGATGACGTCGAGGATCATCCATTCGGGGCGGTTGCCCGAACGCAGGAAAGCCGAGGTCACGCGCAGGCGCTTGACCGCGCGGCTCTGCCGCTGACCCTTGGCGGTGTCGATGGTGTGCTTGAGCTCTTCGGCCTCGGCTTCGAGATCGACGGCCGTGAGCAGCTCGCGCACCGCCTGGGCGCCGGTGCCACCCTTGAAATAGACGCCGAAGCTCTCGGGCTCAAAGCCGGAGTCGCGCCCGAACATGCGCTCCATCTGCAGATAGAGGGTCTCGTCGCCGACCACGTCGCGCGGGGCGATGCTTTTGAACTGCTCCCAGGCGCGATCGATGTTGTTCTTGGCCACGTCGACGGCCTTGAGGCCGCGGTCGACGTAGTCGTCGGCCAGCTTGTCGACCTTGGCGCGCTGGCCCTTCACCTCGTCGGCGCCGAGCTGAGCGGCGTTGACGACGATGCGGCGATAGGTCTCGAAGATGTCGAAGTAGTTGAAGAAGCCGAACTCGTCGTCGGGCTCGGAACCGGCGTGGAACTCGTCGGCGTCGAGCTCATGGTCGAGGACGCGCTGGACTTCGCCCCGCATGACGCGGATGGCCGCCACGCGGTCGTCGGCATAGACGCCGTAGCGAGCCTTGATCTCTTCGACCTTCTCGGAGAGCAGGGCGGTGTCGGCCGTGCGCTTTTCGTCGTCGACCGAGATGATCACGTAGCTGCCGCCGAAGTAGAGCACCTTCTCGAGCTCCTTCGGGGCGATGTCGAGCAGGTAGCCCATGCGCGAGGGCACGCCCTTGAAGAACCAGATATGGCTCACCGGCGCCGCCAGGCGGATGTGGCCCATGCGCTCGCGGCGCACCTTGGCCCGCGTGACCTCGACTCCGCAGCGTTCGCAGATGATGCCCTTGTAGCGCACCCGCTTGTACTTGCCGCAGTAGCACTCCCAGTCCTTGGTGGGCCCGAAGATGCGTTCGCAGAACAAACCGTCGCGCTCAGGTTTGAGCGTGCGGTAGTTGATCGTCTCAGGCTTGGTGACCTCGCCCTTCGACCACGCCTCGATCTGTTTGGACGAAGCGAGGCCGATCCGGATCGAGTCGAAGTTGTTGATGTCAATCACGTGGATGCTCCCTCTGGCCGCGTCGCCGGCTTACTCATCGCTGTGGTCGATCTCGTCGGGCTCGGCGTCATCGTGGTCCTCGAGTTCGACGCCCAGGGTCTTGACGATGTCGGTGTCGGGGAACTCCTCCTCGTCATCGTCGACCGCGAGGTCGATGTCTTCGTCCTCTTCGACCACGGCGACCGGCGTTATCTCGTTGGTGTCGACATCGCCGTCACCGTCGCCGTCACCNNCCGTCGCCGTCACCGTCGCCGTCCGCCTCGGGCGGACGGGCGCCGAGGAAGCCGGAGAGGCCCGGCACACCGAGTGCCGCGCCGTCGTCGACGCCGCCGCGCTGCCGCAGGCTGGCGCCCAGGTCGATGCCGAGCTCCTCGGCGGCCCGCAGGAGGTCGTCGTCTTCCTCGTGGACTTCGAGGATGCCGCCTTCCTCGCTTTGGACCTGCATGTCGAGGCTCAGGCTCTGGACCTCTTTCATGAGCACCTTGAACGACTCGGGGATGTTGGGCTTGGAGATGTTCTCGCCCTTGACGATCGCCTCGTAGGCCTTGACGCGGCCGACGGTGTCGTCGGACTTGATGGTGAGCATCTCCTGCAGCGTGTAGGCCGCGCCGTAGGCCTCGAGAGCCCAGACTTCCATCTCGCCGAAGCGCTGGCCGCCGAACTGCGCCTTGCCGCCCAGCGGCTGCTGGGTGACGAGCGAGTAGGGGCCGGTGCTGCGCGCGTGGATCTTGTCGTCGACCAGATGCAGGAGCTTCAGGATGTACATGTAGCCGATCGTCACTTTGTTGTCGAAGCGCAGACCACTGCGGCCGTCGTACAGCCAGACCTTGCCCGAGCAGCGCCGTCCCGGCGGTTCCTTTTCGTTGACCTTGAACTTGACCGGGCTGTCGCCGTCTTCTTCGGTCGAGCGGATCAGCAGGTCGTCGATCTCGGCGAGCGTGGCGCCGTCGAATACGGGAGAGGCCACGAAAGCCGGCCCGCTCAGACGCGTGCCGTCGGCCTGGAAGCCGAGATGCGCGGCCCAGCCGAGATGCGTCTCGAGCACCTGGCCGATGTTCATTCGGCTCGGCACGCCGAGCGGGTTCAGGATGATGTCGACCGGCGTTCCGTCTTCGAGGTACGGCATGTCCTCTTCGGGCACGATCTTGGAGATCACGCCCTTGTTGCCGTGCCGCCCGGCGAGCTTGTCGCCCTCGGCGATCTTGCGCTTCTTGGCGACATACACCCGCACGAGCTGATTGACGCTCGGCGGCAACTCGTCGTTGTTCTCGCGGCTGAAGATCTTGACGTCGATGACCTTGCCGCCCTCGCCGTGCGGCACCTTGAGGCTGGTGTCGCGCACCTCGCGGGCCTTCTCCTTGAAGATCGCCCTGATGAGCTTCTCTTCGGCGGTGAGCTCGGTCTCGCCCTTGGGCGTGACCTTGCCGACCAGCAGGTCGCCCGAGTTGACCTCGGCGCCGATGCGCACGATGCCACGCTCGTCCAAGTCTTTCAGCGACTCCTCTGAACGGTTGGGGATGTCGCGCGTGATCTCTTCGTCGCCGAGCTTCGTGGTGCGGGCATCGACTTCGTACTCCTCGATGTGCACCGACGACAGGACATCGTCTTTGACGAGACGCTCGGAGAGGATGATGGCGTCCTCGAAGTTGTAGCCTTCCCAGCTCATGAAGGCCACGAGCAGGTTCTTGCCGAGGGCGAGCTCGCCGTGGTCGGTCGACGAGCCGTCGGCCAGGACCGTGCCCTCTTCGACCTTGTCGCCGAGATCGACCATCGGCTTCTGATGGATGAGCGTGCCCTGGTTGGAGCGCGTGAACTTGACGAGCGCATACTCGTCGACCTCGCCCTTGCCGACGTCGACCACGATGTTGTTGGCGTCGATCTCGGTCACGCGTCCGGGCCGCTCGGCCAGAATGACGTCGCCGGTGTCGCACGCCGCACGGAACTCCATGCCCGTACCCACGTAGGGCGCCTCGGTGGTGAGCAGCGGCACTGCCTGGCGCTGCATGTTAGAGCCCATCAGGGCGCGGTTGGCGTCGTCATGCTCGAGGAACGGGATCAGCGCCGTAGCCACCGACACGAGCTGCGTCGGGTTCACGTCCATGTAGTCGACCTGCTCAGGCGGCACCGAGACGACCTCGTCGCCGCCGCGCGTCCGGGCCAGCACCTGATCGTTCACGAACTTGCCGGTCTTGGGGTCGAACGGGGCGTTCGCCTGGGCGATCGTCACCGCGCGCTCCTCTTTGGTCTTGGGCGTGATGATGGTGGCCTCCTCTTCGGAGGCGTCGAGATAGACGATCTCGTCGGTGACCTTGCCTTTGATCACCTTGCGATACGGCGCCCGGATGAAGCCGAACTCATCGACCGTGGCAAACGACGACAGCGAGCCGATCAGGCCGATGTTGGGGCCTTCCGGCGTCTCGATCGGACACATGCGGCCGTAGTGAGTGGCGTGCACGTCGCGCACTTCGATCGGCGCGCGCTCGCGGGTCAGGCCGCCGGCGCCGAGGGCTGAGAGCCGCCGACGGTGGGTGAGGCCCGACAGCGAGTTGGTCTGGTCCATGAACTGTGAAAGCTGCGACGAACCGAAGAACTCCTTGAGCGCGGCGACCACCGGACGGATGTTGACCAGGGTCGCGGGCACGATCGTGTCGGGGTCTTCTGTGGTGAGGCGCTCCTTGATGACCCGCTCCATGCGCGTCAGGCCGATACGGAAGCTGTCCTGGACGAGCTCGCCGACGGTGCGCAGGCGGCGGTTGCCGAAATGCTCGTACTCGTCGAGCTCGGCGGCAATGTCTTCGCGCCGCGAACCGATCAGGTTCATGGCCGCGTCGGCGAAGTCCTTGGAGTCGTCGGGCACGCCCAGTTTGGGCGGCAGCGCGATGAGTCGGCGGATCAGTTCGACGATGTCCATGGAGGTGAGCACACGGACGTCGGGGGCCGGGCGCTCGTCGACCGGCACATGGCCGTGCAGCCGCGAGTTGAGCTTGTGGCGGCCGACGCGCGACAGGTCATAGCGCTTGGGGTCGAAGAAGAGCCCGCGCAGCATGGCCGAGGCCGAATCGAGAGTCGGCGGCTCGCCCGGGCGCTGCTTGCGGAAGAGCTCGATGAGCGACTCCTCCATGGAGGTCGTGGAGTCGCGATCGAGGGTGTTCTTGATATAGACCGACTCATCGAAAAGCTTGAGGATATCGTCGTTCGAGCCGCAGCCCATGGCGCGCAGCAGCACGCTCACCGGGAACTTGCGCTTGCGGTCGATGCGAACGTTGACGGCGCCCTTCTTGTCGATCTCGAGCTCGAGCCAGGAGCCGCGCTGAGGCATGAGGTTGGCGATCAGCACCTGCTTCTCGCGCTCGGCCTGCTTGGGCTCCATGATGTAGGCGCCCGGCGAGCGCACGAGCTGCGTGACGACCACGCGCTCGGTGCCGTGGATGATGAACGTGCCGCGCTCAGTCATCATGGGGAAATCGCCCATGAAGACATGCTGCTCGCGGATCTCACCGGTCTCTTCGTTGACGAAGCGCACCACCATGGTGAGCGGCGCCGAGAAGGTCATGTCCTTGTTGCGACACTCATCGATAGGCTTTGAGGGTTCGCCGAACTGATACTCACCGAACTCGACGAGAAGCTTCTCGGAGTAGTCGCGGATGGGTGAGATGTCTTCGATGGTCTCTTTGAGACCACTCTCCAGAAACCACTTCCACGACGCCCTCTGGATGTCGATCAGATTGGGAACCGGCAGCGGCTGGTCCAGCTTGGCAAAGGAGGTGCGCGCGCGAGGACACTTCGGCTGGTTCAAGTGGAGACTCCTCTCGGTAAGCTGAAGCGGGGGACGGCAAGCCGCACGGAGGCTGAGCTATAAATGAACACGGCGGACGGCACGACCACTAAGATTATACAAGTATCCGGGGCATGGCAAGGGGATGCCAGATGTGGTTGCCCACAACCAGCACCCCCTAAACCAGGGGCCTTGGGGACGGCACGGGCCGTCCCACGGCGGATCGCCCGCCTGACTATTTGACTTCGACTGTGGCGCCGGCGGCCTCGAGCTGCTTCTTGGCCTCTTCGGCCTCGTCCTTGTTGACGCCTTCCTTGACCGGCTTCGGGGCCTCTTCGACGACCGCCTTGGCCTCTTTGAGGCCGAGCCCGGTGAGGGCGCGAACGACCTTGATGACTTCGATCTTCTTCTCGCCGAACGACTTGAGGACGACGTCGAAGCTCGTCTTTTCTTCTTCGGGCTCGGCTTCGGCACCGGCGGCCGCGGGTGCGGCTGCGGCTACCGGGGCAGCCGCGCTGACGCCGAACTCGTCTTCGAGGGCGTGCACCAGGTCGGCCAGGTCGAGCACGCTCATCTTCTTGATCTGCTCGATGAGCTCGTCTTTAGTGAGGGTCTTGTCTGCCACGTCGATTCACCTCGTTGTTGGGAAGTCTTTTCGAAAGCTGGGTCGGGGCGGCGGCCGTCAGGCCTCGCCGGCCGCCGTCTTCTGTTCGACGATCTGTTGCAATGCCCGGGCAAATCCCGAGATGGTGCCCTGCAGCACGGTGACCAGGCCGGTCAACGGAGCCGCCATCGTGCCGACCACCTGAGCGAGCAGCACGTCGCGCGGCGGCAGCGCGGAAAGCGTCCGCACCCCGTCGGCGTCGACCGTGTCGCCCTGCAGCAGCCCGCCGCGCACGACGAGCTGCGGGTGGGTGCGCATGAACTCGACGAGCGCCTTGGCGGGCGCCACCGGATCGGGCCCGCAGAACGTCACTGCCGTGGGTCCGGTAAACAGGGGCACGATCTGCTCGCGACCGGCCTCGGCGGCGGCGCGCCGCGCAAGTGTGTTCTTGAGCACGCGGAGGGTCGCGCCGCCGTCGCGCAGCTTGGCGCGCAGCTCGGTGAGCTCGGAAACCTTGAGTCCGCGGTAGTCGCTCAGATAGAGCGCCTCGGTGGCGGCCAGCAGTCGCGTCGCCTCCTCGACCACCGCTACTTTGTCCTTGTGCAGCATCTGCGACCTCGCTGTCGAACGAAAAAGCCCGCTCCCGGACGGGAGCGGGCGGACTCGGTCTGCCTCGTTTCTCGCCTCGGGTAGGCGGGCCACACTGGCCCATTACGCTCCCTTGAGGGAACACCGACCTTCATCGGCACGGCGCGTGTGGCGCCGCGACTGCGCAGTATAGGCGCTCGCCGTGCCGCTGGCAACTGCGCTGCCGGCGACGCTCCGGAGGGCGCCTTTGCCGGCGCCTGCCGGCGGCGCTCTCTCGGATCATGGCCCGCGACGAGCGGCGCGCCGCCGTCGGCCGCGGACAAGCGCGCGACCTTAGGCTTCGAGCAAGTCGGTCCTGCGGGTGGAGTCGAGTTCGATCGAAGGACCCATCGTCGAGGTCAGGTTGACGCTCTTCAGGTAGCGGCCCTTGGAGGCGGCCGGCTTGGCGCGCACGATCTCGTCGAGCACGGCGCCGTAGTTCTCGACCAGCTGCGTCTCGTCGAAGGACTTCTTGCCGATGCTCAGGTGGATGATGCCGTGGCGGTCGGTGCGGTACTCGACCTTGCCCGCCTTGGCTTCGGTGACCGCCTTGGCGACGTCGAAGGTGACCGTGCCCGACTTGGGGTTGGGCATGAGCCCGCGCGGACCGAGGATGCGGCCCAGCTTGCCGACCACGCCCATCATGTCGGGCGTGGCGATGGCCACGTCGAAGTCGAACTGGCCGGCCTGGATCTGCTTGGCGAGATCGTCGGTGCCGATGATGTCGGCGCCGGCGTCGGCGGCTTCGCGCGCCTTCTCGCCCTCGGCGAACACCGCGACTCGCATGGCGCGGCCGGTGCCGTGGGGCAGGATGGTGGTGCCACGCACGATCTGGTCGGCGTGACGCACGTCGACGCCGAGGCGGAAGTGGACTTCGACGGTCTCGTCGAACTTGGCCGTCTCGAGCGCCTTGAGCAGGCGCATGCCTTCGAGGGGACTGTAGACCCTGTCGGGGTCGATCGCAGCGCGAGCTGCCGTGTACTTGCGGCCGTGAGCCATGTGCGTGTGCCTCCTTCGTGGTTCTGGCGGCGGCCGGAGAGCCGCCTCCCACCGTGGGCGCCGGTCGGCGCCCGCTCGTTTCTGCCTGTCTTACGCTTCGTTACTCCGCGTCTACGGTGATACCCATGCTGCGCGCCGTGCCCTCGATGATACGCATCGCGGCTTCGACGTCGTTGGCGTTGAGGTCGGGCATCTTGAGCTCGGCGATCTCGCGCACCTTGTCGCGCGACACGTTGGCGACCTTGGTGCGGTTGGGCTCGCCCGAGCCCTTGTCGACGCCGGCCGCTTCGCGCAGCAGCACGGCCGCGGGCGGCGTCTTTGTGATGAACGTGAACGAACGGTCTTCGAAGACCGAGATCTCGACCGGGATGATGGTCCCGGTCTGAGCCTGCGTGCGGGCGTTGAAGGCCTTGCAGAACTCCATGATGTTCACGCCGTGCTGGCCCAGCGCGGGGCCCACTGGAGGAGCCGGGTTAGCGGCGCCCGCGGGGATCTGCAGCTTGATCATGGTCATGACCTTTTTGGCCATGTCATCCTCGTTTCGTGTTAGGGAGTCACCAGTGTCAGCCGGTCTTTTTGACCTGCTCGAACCCGAGTTCGACCGGCGTTTCGCGGCCGAAGATCGAGACCATCACCTTGAGCTTGTTCTGGTCGGCGTTGACCTCGGAGACCTCGCCCGAAAAGTCGGACAGCGGACCCGAGGTGACGCGCACGATCTCGCCGACCGAGAACTCGGCCTTCTGCTTGGGGCGTTCGACGGAAGCGGTGTGCAGGATGCGGTCGACCTCGGCCCGGGAGAGCGCCACGGGCTTGTTGGCGGCGCCCACGAAACCAGTCACGCCCGGCGTATTCTTGACCGCCGACCACGATTCGTCGGTGAGCTCCATCTGCACCAGGACGTACCCCGGGAAGACCCTCTTCTCGGTGGTGATCTTCTCACCGTCCTTGGTCTCGACGACCTGTTCGGTGGGCACCACGACACGCACGATGGCTTCTTGCTGAGCCATCGAGACGATGCGATGCTCGAGGTTCTCCCTGACCTTGTTCTCGTGGCCCGAGTACGTGTTGACCACATACCACTGGAACACACCGACTCCGTTTCTGTTACTTGGGCAGGATGAGCTGCAGGGCGCGGGCGAACGCCCAGTCGAGCGCGCCCGTGTAGACGCCGGCGATGGCGACCGCAACGAGGACGACGATGGTCGACACGAGCAACTCGCTGCGGGTCGGCCACGTGACCTTTGACAGCTCGACGCGCACGTCGCGGATGAACCGCGTCATGCTGAAGCCCTGCTTCTGGCCCGAACGCGTCTGAGCGCGCTGCTTGGCCTGACCGGCCTTGGACGAACGCTTGTCGGACGCTGCCTTGCCCGTGCGCCCGTCGCGTTTACCGGTCTGCGTGGAATCGGACTTCTTGCCCGACCCTGTCGAACTATTTCTCACGGCTTTCGCCACGACCATGCTCCGTTTCAGCTGGCAGGGCTGGAGGGGCTCGAACCCCCGACCCCCGGTTTTGGAGACCGGTGCTCTACCAATTGAGCTACAGCCCTAAAGGAAGCCAAGCGCCGCGCCGCTTTCTTCGTGAAGCGGATCGACGCTGGTCCTAACGAGTCTCTTTGTGCACGGTGTGCTGCCCACACCAGCGACAATACTTCTTCAGCTCGATGCGGTCGGGGTCGTTCTTTTTGTTCTTATTCGTGTGGTAGTTGCGACGCTTGCATTCCTGGCAAGCGAGAGTCACCAATTGGCGCACGCCGTCACCCTTTCACAGAGAGCAAGTTAGGATAGCAGTCCTCTTCGAGGGGGTCAACGAACCTCGGACCGGACCCGCGCGCGGGCGACCGGCTCTACCGACGACACGACGCGCGACGACACGACGCGGTGCCCCCTGGCGAGGCGTGAGTATACCAGACCGCGAAGGCCTCGCAACACGCCGCCGGTCATCCCATCCCTGTGTTCGAGGGTCTCCCTGTCTCGGTCCGACGCCAACCGCCTCTTCCTTATCTTCGGCCCGGGGCCGACCGCCCCTCCCCGCCCGGCAGGCGCCGCCCGGGAGTATAGAATCGTCGGCGACCGGAGATAGGTGAGCCGTGAACGACGACTCCAGCAACGAAGAGACGCATACTACCCCCGCCGGCGGGGCTCCCTCCTTGCCGGTGGAGCCGCTCACGCCGGGGGCGCTGCCGCCCTGGCAGGCGCCGCCCGGCTGGTGGCGGGCGCCGAACGGGCAGTGGCAGCAGCAGACGCCGGACGGTCAGTGGCACCTCGCCGACTGGCAGCAGGCCTCGGATGGGCGCTGGTATCTCGCCGACTGGCGACAGGCGCCGGACGGTCAGTGGTATGTCGCGGGCTGGCGACAGCCGCCGGACGGTCAGTGGCCGCCGCCCGCCGCGTCGCCGTTGCCGACGCCTCAGCCGCAACAGACCGACGCGACGTGGCCGGCCGCGTCGTCGCCCCCCGCTCCCCAGGCCGCGTCGCGAGTGGACGGCGGCCAGACCTTCGGCGTGGCGCGCGGCCTGTCGCCCGGTCAGGTTCCCTGGCACGGGCGCGACGTGTTGCTGGCCCTGCTCATCGCCGCGGCGCCGATCGCCGCTCTCACCGTGCTCGGCACGATCTCCGGCGGCAGCTCGGGGAGCCAGGAGCCGAGCGGCGGCTTCGCTCTCGCCGCCATCATCTCGACCGTGATCGTCGACGGTTGGGTGCTCTTCTGGGCCTGGTTTTTCTCGCTCCACAAGTACCGCCTGTCGTGGGCCAGTTTCGGCTTTCGCGGCTACGAGAAGAGAAGCTACTGGGCCGTGGCCGCCGCACTCGTCCTGGGCGGTCTGTTCGCGACCAGCATCCTGGGCAACGTCAGCGACTACGTCTACCGGCGGATCGCCGGGCCAGTGCCCCAGGAGAACGTGGTGACGATCTTCCCCCACACCTCGGCCGGCCTCGTACTGTTCGTCGTGCTCGCGGTGCTCGTCGCCCCGGTCATCGAGGAAACGATCTTTCGCGGTTTCGTCTTTCAGGGACTGGCGCGCTCCTGGGGGCCGCTGCTCGGCGCCGTCACGTCGGCCCTGATCTTCGCCCTCTGGCACCAGCAGCTCTCGGTCCTGATCCCCATCTTCGGTCTGGGCGCGCTGCTGGCGGCGGCCTTCTACTGGACGAAATCGATCTACACCAACATCGCCTTCCACGCGACCTTCAACACCCTCGGCATCCTCGTCTGGTGGTTCGCCAAGGGGAAGTAGGTGAGTCGCAGAGGCGAGCAGGCGGGTCGCAGAGACGGTGCAGGCGGGTCGCAGAGGCGACGCAGGCAACGCCCAAACCGCTCAGGCGAGCAGCGTGGGCTTGCGCAGCTCGCGACAGTGGCAGCCGGCCTCGTCGCCGGGCAGCGCCGCGGCCGCGTCCAGGACGATGCGGCCCATCAGCCGGGCGTCATCGGTAAAGCGCCGCCTCAGCTCGTCGTGGCTCCAGTCCGAGACGACGCCCTCGGCGTAGTTGACGATGAGCTGGATGCCCGCGTAGCAGGCGCCGATGTCGCGGGCCAGCCAAACCTCCGGCGAGAAACTCTGCCCGACGATGTCGCCCATGCCCTGCAGGCGGCGGACTTCGGCCGGCGACTCGAAGCGCGGTCCCTCGGTCACCACGTAGACGCCGCGGGCAAAAAGCCGGCGGTCGGGTGCGAGGCGCCGGGCGCTGCGCAGCAGCGCCTCGCGCCCGACCGGGCAGACGGGCTCGCGCATGACGAGCAGCCGGCCGCCGGCCACGCCTTCACCCGCGCGGTCGGTGGTCAGGTCGACGAAGTCGTCACAGACCAGAAGATCGCCCGGGTCGAGCAGGTGGTTCAGGCTGCCGACGCCGGCCTCGGAGAGGATGCGACGTACGCCGGCACGCTGCAGCACGCTGAAGACCTGGCGCGAGGCGAGCCCCCGCGGTACGCCCGGCCGCCAGCCGTGCATCCTGACGTGGAGGACCGGTTCGGAGGCCAGCGTGAAGAGCTGGAACGGCGGACTGTCGCCGTAAGGGGTCTCGAACACGAGTCCGTCGTCGTCGGCGACGAGACAGGGGTGCAGGTCGGCCGGAAACGCCCCTCCCTGAGTCCCTGAGCCGCCGATGATGGCCAGCCGCGCGGGCGGCACGGCGACCGAGGGCACGCCTCAGAACCCCGAGACCTGGGTGGGCACCCGCACGGCGACCAACTGGACGTGGTCGCCGGCGTCGGTCGTGAACTTTCGCAGATCCTGGTCGAGCTGCGGGGGAAAGCCGCGGACCGCCCCAAGCACCGTCTCACCGGCGGTGACGTTGGCGCCGATCGCAACCTGGGCCTTGGTCACGTGCGTGACGATGAGCAGCAGGCTGGGGTCGTCGGCAAGCTGCAGCTCGATCTCGGTGTCGTCGTAGCGACCCAGCAGCTTGTAGGCGGTGACGGCGATCACGCGACCGTCGACAGGACTGTAGACGAAGGCGCCGGGCACCGCTCCCACGTCGAGACCGGCGGTGCCGCCCGAGGCGTCGCTGGCATCGCCGCCCGTGACGAAATAGCGCATGCCGCCGTGGGCGAAGAGGTCGGCCAGGGGGCCGGAGACGCCTGAGGTGTCGCCCGGCTGGCCGACTGGCGTGAGCGCCACGCTGTTCTTGTTGTCGACCGGGTGAAAGGCGACCGCCGTCGTGGCTTCGAGTCTGACGGGCAGCAGCAGATCGATACTCTCGAGCCGGGCGACCACGATGTGCCGGTCGACCGACCCCGCCTGGGCGAACTGCGAGACGACGTTGGCCCCGGGGACCCGGGCGGGCTTGGGGGCAGGCCAGGCGTAGGCCGCCCAGATGGCGCCGATGACGAGAGGGACGACCACCGCGATGGCCATGATGCGCCGACGCCTGACTTGATGTCGGCGGGCCTTCTTTGCCAGCCGCCGTTCGTTTCTCAGGCTCTGCATGTGGTCGAGCCTACACGCGACCGGGACATTGATGCAACTGCGTACGAACGCCACCGCAGGTCTGAACCGGCTGCCGCGAGTTGTCATGAGGGGCAACGGTTTTCAGCGCTATCGCCTTCGTAGCCAGAGACGCCGGACTCAAGTCCTGCGAGGTGCCTCCGATACGAACTAGAGACGTTTCGTGTGAGCAAAACCCAGGCGATGGCGCCGGGGCGGACGTCGGGAGGCAGCCGTGAGACGACTCTCGCTCTACATCGTGCTGGCGACCTTCGCCCTGCTTGCCGTGGCGCCCGCCGCTTCGGCACACGCGATCACCATGACCAAGCCCGAAAAGCAGCTCATGACGCTGGTCAACCACATGCGCGCCAAGCACCACCTGCACCAGCTCACCATGGTCGCCAGCCTGGAGCGCGCCGCGCGCGCCCACTCCCGCCAGATGGTGCGCCGCGGCTACTTCAGCCACAGCTCCGCCAGCGGCGAGTCGTTCAGCGCCCGGCTGATCCGCTTCGGCTACACGACCACCGGCTGCACACGCTGGACGGTGGGCGAGAACATCGCCTACGGCTACCAGGCGAGCGGCACGCCTCACGCCATCTTCATGGCCTGGTGGCACAGCCCGGCGCACCGTCACGTGATGCTCACCAAGCGCCTTCGCAACCTCGGCATCGGCCGCGCCAGCGGCACCTTCAAGGGCGTCGACGGCATCGTCTTCTTCACCCTCGACTGCGGGGTGCGTATCCACTAGCAGTCTCAAAGACTAAAGAACGACCCCGAACGACAGTGGCGGGGCGGCCGGATGGCCGCCCCGCCACTTTTGTTGGTCTGCTCCGTCGGGGCCATCGGCTAGGATGCGGTAATGGCGGGGCTCTCCTTTCTGACCGACGGCTCGCACGAGCAGGTCGTCTATGTCACCCATCGCGCCGCGCGCGGGGCGCGGCTCGCCGCGCTGCCGGCCGACCTGCCGGCGCCCCTCGCCGCAGCTCTCGCCGACCAGGGCATCACCGAGCTGTTCAGCCACCAGCGCTGCGTCTGGGACCTGCTGGCGGCCGGCCACAATGTCGTCGTGTCGACGGGTACCGCGAGCGGCAAGTCGCTCTCGTTCACGCTGCCGACCCTCGACGCCTTCGCCCGCGACCCGCACAGCCGGGCGCTCTTTCTCTATCCCACCAAGGCGCTCGCCCAGGACCAGGCCCGCAAACTCTCGGGGTTGCGGCTGCCGGGCGTGGTCGCCGCTCTCTACGACGGTGACACACCGCAGGCGCAGCGCACCCGCATCAGGGCGAGTGCGACGATCCTGTTGTCGAACCCCGATATGCTGCACGTCGGTATCCTGCCGGCGCACGACCACTGGGCCGAGTTCCTCCATCACCTGCGCTACGTCGTGCTGGACGAAGCGCACGTGTACCGCGGCGTGTTCGGCTCGCACGTCGCCCAGGTCGTGCGCCGGCTGCGCCGGCTGTGCGCCGCCTACGGCGCCACTCCGCAGTTCGTGCTGGCCTCGGCCACCATCGCCAACCCGCAACCATTCGCCGAGCGGCTGGTCGGCCTGCCCTTCGCCGCCGTCGACGACAACGGCGCCCCCCAGCCCGAGCAGACGATCGTGCTGTGGAACCCGCCGTTCACCGATGTCGCGCTAGGCGTGCGCAAGAGCGCCCTGGCCGAGACCAGCTATGTGCTCGCTGAAGCGGTCCTCGCCGGCAAACGCGCGATCGGCTTCGCGCCGACCCGCAAGGCCGCCGAGCTCGTCTTCCGATACACGCGCCGCCGCATCGAAGACCGCGACCCTCTGGCGGCGGCCGGCATCATGCCCTACAGGGCCGGCTACACGCCGGCTCAGCGTCGCGACATCGAGCGGCGCCTGTTCGACGGCGAGCTGCGGGCCATCGTGGCCACCAGCGCGCTCGAGCTCGGCATCGACGTGGGCAGCCTCGACGTCGCGCTGGTGACCGGTTTTCCCGGCACCGTGACCAGCCTCTGGCAGCGCTGGGGGCGCGCCGGTCGAGCCGGCAAAGGCTGGGCGGTGCTGGTCGCCGGTCAGGACGCTCTCGACCAGTACTTCATGCGCGAGCCCGAGCGCCTGCTCTCGCGGGCCGTCGAAGAGGCGATCGTCGACCTCACCAACCCCCAGATCCTCGAGGCTCACCTCTGCGCGGCGGCCTACGAGCAACCGCTCAGCGAGCAGGACGAGGCCTACTTCGGGGTGGCCGGCATGGCCCGGGCCGACCAGCTCGGCGCCGCCGGCAAGCTGCACCGCAGCGCGACGGGGACCCTGGCCTGGTCGCAGCCGCGCTCCCCCGCCGCGCGGGTCGGGCTGCGCTCGGCTTCGTCGGAGACGTTCGTCATAGCCGACGGTCGCGACGGCACCGTGCTGGGCACGATCGAAGGCGAGCGCGTCTTTCGTTCGGCCCACCCCGGAGCGGTCTATCTCCACCTCGGCGAGAGCTACCTGGTGCGACACCTCGACCTCGACGCCGCGAGCGTCATAGTCGAGCCGTTCTCGGGCGCCTACTACACGCAGCCCAAGGTCGAAAAACACGTCGCCATCACCGGCGCCGCGACGCCCCGGGAGCTCTCCGGCGGCGCCGCCCTGTCGTTCGGCACCATCGAGGTCACCGAGCAGGTCGTCGCCTACCAGAAGCGCGGCCTCGAGGCCGCGGAGGTGATCGACACGGTCACCCTCGACCTGCCTCAGCAGGTCTTCTCGACCGAGGCGCTGTGGTTTACCCTCCCGCCCGAGCTGCTCATGGCCCACCTCGACGAGGGCGCCCAGCTCGGTGCGCTGCACGCCGCCGAGCACACCTGCATCGCGGTGCTGCCCCTGTATGCGATGTGCGACCGCTGGGACATCGGCGGCCTGTCGACCGCCTGGCACTGGCAGACCGACCTGGCCACGGTCTTCATCTACGACGGCCACCCGGGCGGCATCGGCCTGACACGGCGCGCGCACGACGCCTTCAGCGAGCTCGTCGCCGACGCCGCGCTGCTGATCGCCGAATGCCCCTGTGAGAGCGGCTGCCCCTCGTGCGTGCAGAGCCCCAAATGCGGTAACTTGAACGAACCGTTGCACAAGCAGGGGGCGCTCGCGCTCCTGCGGGCCATCGTCGCCCGCGACCCCGACGAAAGGGAACCCACATGACGACACCCGGCACAGAGATCGACAGGTCTGGCAACACGGTCGACACCGGCGACACCGGCCGGACCGGCGAGGTCGGCGGACCGGGCGGCGGCGAGCGCGATGTGACGATCGGGCGCCTCGGCGGCGCGCAGATCGATCTGCTCGAGCCTCTGTGGCGCTCGCTGATCGACCACATCCGCGAGCTGGGCAGCGTCGTCTCGCTTGTGCCCCACGAACAGTCGTGGCCGCGGCGCCGGGCGATCTACCAGGAGTTGTTCGCCGACGGCGAGTCGTTCGCGCTGGGAGCCTGGCGCGGCGAGCAGCTCGTCGGCTACGCCATGGTCCACATCGCCCCGCCGGACGCGGTGTGGTTCACCGGCAGCCGCTACGCCGAGCTCACCTCGCTCTGCCTTGCCCCTGCCGAGCGCGGCGACGGCCTGGGCACCGAGCTGCTCGACGCGGTGGAGGCCGGGCTCCTCGAGCGCGGCCTCGACGAATACGTGATCGGCGTCGACAGCGTCAACGACGGCGCGCGCCGGTTCTACGAGCGGCGCGGCTTTCGCGACGGCTTTCATCTCATGCACGGGTGGATCGGCGACGTTCGTGGCGACGTTCGTGGCGACGTACGCGGCGGCGATGCCACCGCTGCCGCCACACCGACCGCGGCGGCCGCCGGGGGCGACGAGGACGTCGAGACCCCGGAGACAGCCTCGTTTGGAATCGACTGATGCCCGCGACCTACGTCAGCGTGATCGGCGGCAGCTCCTGCAGCGCCGAAGTGGCCGCGCTCGGCGAGCAGCTCGGAGAGCTGCTCGCCGAGCGCGGCTGCGTGGTGGTCAACGGTGGCATGTCGGGCGTCATGGAGGCGGTCGCCCGCGGCGTGCGGCGCAGCGGCGGCACCTGCGTCGGCGTCCTGCCGGGCCTCGACCGCCGCGGTGCGGCGCCCGACCTCACGCTGTCGCTGCTCACCGGTCTGGGGCACGCCCGCAACCTCGCGGTCGTGGCCAGCGGCGACGTGGTCATCGCCCTGGGCGGCTCCTGGGGGACGCTGTCCGAGATCGGCCTCGCGCGCTCGATCGGCCGCGAGGTCGTGCTGCTCGAAAGCTGGTCGGTGACGCCTCACGAGGGCGAGCTCGACGGTCTCCACCGGGCCGAGAGCCCGAAAGAAGCCGTCGAGCTCGCCCTCGCCCTTGCGCAGCCGGACTGACCCGAGCCGGAGCCTGAGAGCGCCGGTGCACGGTAGTAGCCGCCGCCGTACCGAGCCGCGAAGCANNAAGCAAACCGCGCTAGCGAGCCGCGGGAGCAGGCCGCAAAGCAAACCGCCGAGGCGAGCCGCTAGTGGATCGCGGTCGAGGTCGCCTTGGGCGTCGGGCTGGCGGAGCCGGAGCTCGACGACGAGGGCGTGGGAGAAGCGGTCGGCTTGGGGGCTTTCGTGCCGACCAGCAGCACCTCGGGGACCATCGAGTAGACGCTCTTGAAATCGTCGTTCCAGATGAGCTTGCCGTCGGCGTCGTAGACCTTGCGAAAGCAGTCGATGCTCATCCCGCCGCTACCCGAGGTGTCGACCTTGGTCTGCCCCTTGGCCAGGGTCGGGTCGTCCTTCTTTGCCACCGAGAACGGCACGAAGCCATACCAGGCGCTGGTCGAGGCCACGACCTTACGATGCAGCGGCGCGCNNGTCGTAGGACCCGTAGCTCACGGTGGCGTCGCGGCCCAGCGGGTAGTGCGAGATGTAAAGCTCGTGGTTGTGGCGCTCGACGATCTGCAGGCCGGCCTCGAAGGCGGCGTTGAAGACCGTGGTCGAGACCTGGCACATGCCGCCCCCGACCGTGTCCTCGAGCTTGCCGGCGATGATGGTCGGCGCCATCTTGAAGCCCTTGGCCGCGGTGCGCTGGCCGGTGGTGGCGTTGACCGAGAAGACCTTGCCGGGCCCGATCAGGCTGTTGTTGAGCAGCGAAGAGCCCAACCCCACGTTGGTCAGCCGGTTCGACGTGCCCGCCACGCTGGTCGTGTAGGTGCCGATGCGGCGCGTGATGCCCATCGCCGTGGCGTCGGAGTAGCTGAGCACCGGCGGCGCCTTGCCGAACACCGCGACCGCGGTGCGGCCGCCGCCCGCGGCGGCGGCCGCGTTCATGTTGGCGATCGTCGGGAGGGGCACGACGCCGAAGCCCGACGCACCCTTTCGTATCGTCACGTGGCGGCCGTTGGCGCTCGTCGTGAAGCTGGCGTTCTTGCCCGGCTTGCCGACCTGTTGGGTAATGAAGTCGAAGTAGCCCCGCGTGACGGGCGAGTCGAACGTCACGATCAGGCGCGGCGCGGCCTTGCGCGGCTCGAAGGCGAGATATTGCCCGAGATCCTGCCGGCCGATCGTCCAAGAGTGTCCGGCGTGCGTGAGCGCGAGTGGCCCAGAAAGCCATGTGCGAGCCGTCCCGGCGGCCGCCTGCGCGTCGGCGGTGGAGACCTCGGGGACGACCCTGACCACCGGCAGCGCGGCAGTCAGGTGGTCGCCCGAGATGACGGCGCGCTTGAAGAGGCTCATGACGGCCGCGCGGTCGATCGCGCGACCGTCATGAGCCTCCCGCACGAAGGGCTGGGCGCCCTTGATAGTGACCGACCCCTGCACCGGCTTGATGTCGACGACCCGCGCGACGGTGGCGAGCCGCTCGGCGGTGCGCGCCTTGGCGAACACCACGGCCGGAGTGACGTCGTGGCTGGCCAGCACGAGCCAGAGGCGCGTCCAGCTCCGCGCCAGGAAGTTGCCCTGGCGGGTGTAGCGGTAGGCATCGCGCGCCGCGGACACGGCCGCGAGGTGGGCGTGCAGCGTGGTCGCGTTCAGGTCCCACCGATGGCCGTTCCAGGCGAAGGTGACGGCGCCGCTCCGGGGCGCCGCCTGGGCGAGCTTGAGGGCCGCCTGGTCGACAGTGAGTCCGCCGACGCCGATGCCGTGGACCGTCACGTTGCCGTGGATCGTGTTACCGCCCGCTGCGGCGGCCAGAGTCACGATGAGCAAAACGGCGACCACGCCGGCGGCGACCAGCACCGCCGCACGCCGGCGGCCGCGCCGCCGGCTGTGTTCGCGATGCTCGCCGTGGCCGCGCAGCTTCTCGAACGGCCACGTCACGGCCGCCACGACAAGGGCGACGAGGAGGATGACGAGCGGCTCTTTCTTCTTACGCCGCCGCGGCGGTCTACTGGGTGGCTGCGCCATATTTACTTATTGTAACCGGAGAAACGTTGCGGTCGACTCGGCCCCGCACGGGAACGGCGTCCAGAAGAATCGTCACGTCAGGCCCCGCGGCGTTGTCAACCCGCCCCGGCACGGCGCGGTGAGACACGATTCGTGCGGCTGGTATAGTGGGCGTTCTTGGATCGGGGGCATCTGCTCCCCGAACGGGGGCAGGTGCCAGTGGGGGATCACCAGAGCTCGCCGTCTCGCGCGATCGTCGGCGCACCGGCGTTCGTCGCCGCCAAGATCGCAACGCCCGACATCGGGCCCGCGTTCATCCGCCCCGAGGTCCTCGACAAGCTCATCCAAGGCTCCGGTAAGCGGCTTCTCATCGTGCGCGCGCCCGCCGGCTACGGCAAGACGGTCGTAGTCGCCGAAGCCGCGCGCCGGCTCGGTTGGCGCGCGGTCTGGTACAGACTCGACGTCCTCGATCACGACCCCGCCGTCTTGATCGCCTCCCTGGTGCAGGCGCTGCGCGAACGCGTGCCCGACTTCGGAGGCATCCTCATCGAGCGCTTCGCCGAAGCCCACGAAGTACCCATGTCGCCCGCGGAGATGGCCGCCCTGCTCGTCTCCGAACTACGCGACGAGATCGTCGGAGAGATCCACATCGTGATCGACGACTACCACCAGGCGATCGCGTCGGACGAGCTTAACCGCACGCTCGACTACCTGCTGGCCAACCTGCCCGACACCGCTCACGTCGTTCTGCTCACACGCTTTCAGCCGGCCGTCTCGACGGCTCGCCTGAAGCTCGACGACCAGATCGGCGAGGTAACCTTCGAAGATCTACGCCTCGATGCCGGGCAGGTCGCCGAACTCTTCGCCGGGCGCGGCCGCCCGCGCCTGAGTGAAGGCCAGGCCGAACGTCTCGCACGCCTCACCGAGGGCTGGCCGGCCAGCCTCGTCCTCATCAGTCGCGCCCTCGACTGGACCAACCTCGGCTCCATCGAGCATGCCCTCGCCGACCCCCGCCTCACGAGCGACGTCTTCTCTTATCTCTCCGAAGAGGCTCTTCGCCGTGAAGATGCCGAAACGGTCGCCTTCATGCTGGCGACGTGCTGCCTCGAATCGATGACCGCGGAGCTCGCCGACAAGGTTGCCGGCACAGACCATGGGCAGCGCTTCCTTGAGCGACTCGTGGCTCACAACGTGTTCACCTTCGTCGATCGGGCGACCGGCACCTACCGCTATCATCAGCTCCTGGGCGACTACCTGCGCCAGCGGTATGTCAACGAACACGGATCAGTGGCGTTCCGCCACCTCCAGCGGCAGACGGCCGCGGCCGTCGAAGGCGCCGGTGACCCCGAGACCGCGATCGAGCTGTACTTCGCCGCCAACGAGCCCGGCGACGCCCTCGACGTCGTGTCGCGACGCGGCGAACTGGTCACCGAGAACTGCCGCTTCGATGCGCTGCGCTCGTGGCTCGAGAGGCTGGCGCCGGGCGCCGCGAGCGACGATCCGTGGGTCCTGTTCCTGGCCGGCCAACTGACCTTGAGAGAGGGCGACCCGTCCAGGGCCCTCGACGCTCTGACGCGAGCAGAAGCCTCGTTTCGCGCTCGAGGCGATCGCTGGGGCGTGTACCACGCGCTGAGCGCAATCGAAGCCATCTGGTTCTGGAAAGGTGATTTCAAGCAGGCGGCCACGTACTGCGAGGCCGCGCTCGAGGCGGCCACCACCCCGGAACAGCGCGTGCACACGCTCGTGAGCCTGGGCTCAGCACGCAGCTACGTCTGTCGCTGGACGGAGGCTGCGGAGCTTTGGGATGAAGCGCAGGCGACCGCGCCGTTGAATTGTGACCGCGAACTCGCCCGCATCGAGGCCCTTCGAGCCAACAGCA
>PKYM01000278.1:0-2249 GCA_003132645.1 Actinomycetota bacterium
GTCGATGGTGCCTTTGTCGGCAGTGCCGCCGAGCTCGGAGGACGCACCAGGCTGTATCTGAGCGGGCCCCGGGTGGGCGAGCTCGCCGCCGCCCTGCCCGAGGCGCTGCACGTCGGCGAGCTCGGCGTCGACGTCGGCGCGGCGTCGGCTTTCAAGCTCGCCTTCGCCGGGTTCAACAAGGGACTCGTCGCGCTCTTTCTCGAGGTGATGGAGGCCGCCGACGCGGCCGGCGATCGTGACGAGCTGCTTGCCTGCCTGCGGGCCTTCTACCCGGGCACCATCGAGACCCTCGAGCGCCTCCTGCCGAGCTATCCACGGCACGCCGCCCGACGCGCCGACGAGCTCGACGAGCTGGCGCGGTGGCTGACGAGCGAGGGGCGCGACGCCGGCTGCGCGGCCGCTGCGCGAGACGTGCTGCGCCGTTTCGCCGCGCTCGGTCTCGACGATCGGCCCGGCTGGACCTTCGCGGAGGTGCTCGCCTCGTATGCGGCCGCGGTCGCCGCACGCCCGGCCGGAGGAGAGCCGTCCGAACAGCGCTAAACCGTAGCCGGAAGCGGCGACGGCGGGAATCCCGGACGCCGCGCCGTAGTAGCATGGGCACCAGTGCCAAACGGGAAGTCGGTCGAGCCCAGGGCGGCTCGACTTACGTCGCAGGGAGGCTGAAATGGGGGACCTGTATCTGGTCACCGGCGGCGCCGGCTTCATCGGCTCGCATGTGGTGGCAGAGCTGCTCCAACGCGGGCACGCGGTACGCATCCTCGACAACTTCTCCACCGGGCGACGTGGCAACCTCACCGCCGTGGGCGGCGACGTCGAGGTCTTCGAGGGCGACATGCGCAGCTACGAGCGCGCCCACAACGCCGTCAAGGGTGTGGACTTCGTGATCCATCTCGCGGCGCTGCCCTCGGTGCCACGCTCGGTGCAGGATCCCCTCACGACCAACGAGGCCAACATCACCGGCACGTTGAACGTGCTTCTGGCGGCGCGCGACAACGAGGCCCGGCGCGTCGTGCTGGCTTCGTCGTCGTCGATCTACGGCGCCAATGCCGCCATGCCCAAACGTGAAGACATGATGCCGCAGCCGATCTCCCCCTACGCCGTGTCCAAACTGGCCGCCGAGCAGTACGCGCGCGCCTTTGCCGTCGTCTACGGGCTCGAGACGGTGTCACTGCGGTACTTCAACGTGTTCGGCCCGCGCCAGGACCCGACGTCGCAGTATAGCGGCGTGGTGCCGCGCTTCATGCGGATCGCCCTCGAGGCCGGCCGGCCGGTCGTCTTCGGCGACGGCGAGCAGTCGCGCGACTTCACCTACGTGGCCAACGTCGTCGACGCGACGCTCAGCGCCGCCACGGCGCCGGGAGCCGCGGGCAACATCTGCAACATCGGCTGCGGCGACCCCAAGACGGTGCTCGACCTCATCGCCGCCGTGAGCCGGGTCGCCGGCCGTCCGCTCGAGCCCGAGTTCGCCCCGCCCAGGGTGGGAGACGTGAAGCACTCGTTCGCCGACATCGCGCTCGCTCGCAAACTGCTCGGGTACGAGCCGCGCGTGGGCTTCGACGAGGGCATTGGGCGCACGTTCGCCTGGCTCGTCGAGGACATGCCCGGCGCGCCGGCCTGAGAGGCGAGAAGAGGGGCCGGCCAGTGCGCATCGTCGTCACCGTCGACACCGAGGCGGACGGCCAGTGGGAGCACGGACGATCCCTGGCGACCGCCAACGTCGCGGCCTGGCCGCCCTTTCAGGAGCTGTGCCGGCGCCACGCCGTGCCGCCCACCTGGCTCATCACCAGTGAGATCGCCGACGACCCCGCGGCCGCGGCCTTCCTGCGGCCGCTGGCCGCCGCCGGCGAGGTCGAGGTTGGCGCCCACCTGCACCCGTGGACCACTCCGCCGTTCCCAGAGGCGCCGGGTCTGCGCCGGAACGACCGCGACCATGCGTATCCGTGCCATCTCGAACCCGAGCTCCTGCTCGCCAAGCTCGAGACACTGACCGTCCAGGTCGCGCGGGTCGCCGGCGCTCGGCCGACGTCGTATCGGGCCGGGCGCTTTGGCCTCGACCCGGTCGGCGCCTACCTCCTGGCCGAGCTCGGCTACGAGGTCGACTCGTCGGTGACGCCGTTCGTCACCTGGGCCTCCCATGCCGGACGCCCCGGTCGCGGTGGCGGCCCCGACTTTCGCCGTCACGACGCCTTTCCGTTCCGCGTGGCCGGCACCGGTACACCCGGCCTCGTCGAAGTGCCGGTGACCGTCAT
>PKYM01000278.1:2310-2454 GCA_003132645.1 Actinomycetota bacterium
GGCGGAGCGCGCCCACCTGCCCTGCGCGGTGTTCATGTTCCACTCCAGCGAGCTCCTCGCGGGGGCCAGCCCCTACCGGCCGACACAGGGCGACGTCGAGGCGCTCCTGGGGCTGCTTGACGGCCTGTTCGGCTGGTGTCGCGA
>PKYM01000278.1:2514-2862 GCA_003132645.1 Actinomycetota bacterium
GCGGAGCGCCAGCTCGCGCTGATCGTGAAGTACCTGCCGCCGCACTGGGATCGTCGGGTGTGGGTGATGGGCGGTGGGCCGTTCGCCGACGCGATCGCCGCCGGCGGCCATCGCGTCGATGTATGCCCGCGGACGACCCGCTTCGACGTACGGCCGGCCGCCTCGCTGTGGCGCCTGCTGTACGGCTGGCGTCCCGACGTCGTGCACTCGTGGGACTGGATGTCGACGCTGGCCGCCCTGCCGCTCTGCCGGCTGCTGGGCATCCCCATCGTCGACGCGACCATCCGCAACGGCATCGTCAGGCGCAAGGGGTCGCGGCAGCGAAGGCTGAGCCAGGCGGCGTCCGCG
>PKYM01000307.1 GCA_003132645.1 Actinomycetota bacterium
GCGGCTCGGGCCGCCGCGGCGGCCGCGTGGCCGTTGGCGCCGCTGCCCGCGGAGCCGCTGCTGCCCTCAGCGCCGCTGCCCACGGAACTGC
Source organism: Actinomycetota bacterium (assembly GCA_003132645.1). Taxonomy (GTDB): domain Bacteria; phylum Actinomycetota; class Thermoleophilia; order UBA2241; family UBA2241; genus Bog-752. Next base: position 92 of record PKYM01000307.1, read on the forward strand.
CGGCGCCGGCGAGCCCGTACCAGGTGATCTCGGCCTGGGTCTCGCCGGCCAGAAAGTCGGCTCCCGCGCCGCGTGCCGCGACCAGCCTGCCGCCGGCCGGCAGCAGCGCCACGAAGCGGCGGAACACGTCGTGCACGTCGGCCAGGCAGCGATAGTTGGCGTGGTGGTCGAGCTCGACATTGGTGACGACCGCGACCTCGGGCCGCAGGAACAGCAGGCTGCCGTCGCTCTCGTCGGCCTCGGCGACGAGCCACTCGCCGTCGCCGACACCGGCGTTGGAGCCGACGTCGTTCAGGTCGCCGCCCACGAGGAAGGTGGGCCGGCGCTCGCAGCGCAGCATCACGTGGGTGATCATCGACGAGGTCGTGGTCTTGCCGTGAGTGCCGGCCACGGCCACCCCCCGACGCGTCGCCATGATGCGGGCCAGCATCTCGGCGCGCTGCAGCACGGGCAGGCCGCGGCGGCGCGCCTCCTGCAGCTCGGGATTGCCCGGCGGGATAGCCGAGGAGATCACCACGAGCGCCGCGTCGCCGACCTGGGCCGCGTCGTGACCGATGCAGACCGGCACGCCGTACTCCTCGAGGTGCCGCGTATAGCGCGAGACCTTGAGATCGGAGCCCGTGACCGCCACCCCGAGCCTGGCGAGCACGGCGGCGATGCCGCTCATGCCAGCGCCGCCGACGCCGATGAGATGAACCGGCGAAGGGATGCCTGTCTCGTGCCTCACACTCGACTCCTCGTTTGCCTTTGGGCTTGTCATGCCACTCGTCACGCCGCCCGCCTCACACGCGACGCGCGAGCAGCGACTCGACCTCGTCGGCCACGCGCCGCGTGGCGTCGGGCCGGCCGGCCGCCTTGCTTGCCGCCGCCATGCGCGCCAGGCGCTGCCGGTCTCCCAGCAGCTCGCCGACCAGGCGAGCGAGCAGCCGCCCGTCGAGCTCGGCGTCGGGCACCGCCAGGGCGGCGCCGACGGCGGCCATCCAGGCGGCGTTCTTGCTCTGGTGGTCGGCGGTGGCGTGCGGGTAGGGGACCAGGATGGCGGGGCGCCCCAGGGCGGCGATCTCGGCCACCGACCCGCCCGCCCGGCCGACGATGAGATCGGCCGCGGCCATGCCGTAGGCCAGATCCTCAGTGTAGGGCAGCAGCTTGTAGTGCTCAACGTCGGCCTCGCGCGCCGCCAGCGCGGCCTTCGTCTCGTCGAAGTTGCGCGCGCCACAAACGTGCACGAGCTGAAAGTCGAGCGGACCGGAGCCGAAAGCCTCGAGACAGGCGCGGTTCAGACTCTGCGCCCCCTGGCTGCCGCCGAAGACGAGCACCACAGGCAGCGCTTCGGTCAGACCGAAGGCGGCCCGGCCTGAGGCCGCGTCGGCGGCAAGCTGCGTCGCCGACAGAGGCCGGCCGGTGACCACGAACTTCGGCGGCCGGCGACCCTCGATCGGAAAGCTCAGACAGACGCGCGAGACGAGCGGCGCGAGCAGCCGGTTGGTGATCCCCAGGTGAGCGTCGCTTTCGATGGCCAGGGCCGGCACGCCGCGCAGGGCGGCGACCGCCACGACGGGGCCGCTCAGGTAGCCGCCGCCGCCCACCGCGGCGTGCGGCCGCACCGCCGAGACGATCTCCCAGGAGCGCGGCGCGGCGGCGGCCAAGCGCCGCACCGTGACCGCGTTCCGAGGCGCCAGCAGACGGCGCTCGAAGCCGCGCATCTCGAGCGCATAGGCCGGGAAGCGCTGGGCCACGACATCGGCCTGCGAAGGCGTCGTGACGAAGGTCACTTGCGCGCCGCGCGCGGCGAGCTCGTCAGCGACCGCGAGGGCGGGGGTGATGTGCCCCCCCGTTCCGCCCGCCGCCACGAGGACGCGACTGTCGTTCAGGGCTGGCAACGATGTAACTCCTCCGGTTGCTTGCGATATTGGCCACTATGCCGACGCCGGCCAGCACCACCACGAGGCTCGTGCCGCCGAACGAGACGAGCGGCAGTGGTACGCCGGTGAGCGGCAGGACGCCAAGCGAGGCCCCGATGTTGACCGCGGCCTGGACGCCGATGGCGCTGCCGATGCCGGCGGCCAGCAGCTTGCCGTACGGCTCGCGGCTGTTCAGCGCGATACGGAAGATCGTCCACACCAGCACGACATACAGGGCGATCAGGACGAGCAGGCCGAGCAGGCCGAGCTCCTCGCCGATGATGCCGGTGATGGAGTCGGTGGTCTGCTCGGGCAGAAAACCGAACTTCTGGATCGAGTTGCCCAGCCCGACGCCGAAGAGGTGACCCGAGGCGATCGAGATTAGCGACTGGACCGTCTGCATGCCCGCCCCGCGAGGGTCCTTCCAGGGGTCCACGAACGAGGTGAGCCGCGCCATGCGATAGGGCTCGACGACGATCGCCGTAGCGACGGCGGCCACTCCCAGCGAGCCCAGCACGACGAGGTGGCGCACGCGCGCGCCGGCTGCCACCACGACCGCCATGACCGACAGCACGAGGATGATCGTCGTGCCGAGGTCGGGTTCGGCCATGATCAGCACGGCGGCCGGTCCGATTCCCAGGACGACGAGACGCGTGAAGCCGCCGACGGTCAGGACTTCGGCGGGGCGCTTGATGACGAGGCCGGCCACGAGGCAGACACAGGCCAGCTTGGCGAGCTCGCTGGGCGAATACGAGAAGCCGGCCACGATGATCCAGCGGCGGGCGCCCTGGACTGACGTGCCGATGCCCGGCACCAGGACCGCCGCGAGGCTGAGCAGGGCGAACACGTACAGCGGCAGGGCGACGCGCCGCCAGATGGCGTAGTCGACCCGCGCGAGCACGATCATGGCGATCACGCCGAGCACCGCAAAGAAGGCCTGGCGCTCGATCAGATACCAGCTCGAACCGTACGAGAAGAAGGCCTTGGCGGTCGAGGCGCTATAGGCCATGACGAGGCCGTAGAGGAGCAGCACGATGGTGGTCGTGACCAGGATGCGCCGTTCTTTGGAACCGGGGGCAGCGCCGCGGCGGCGAGCGGC
>PKYM01000224.1 GCA_003132645.1 Actinomycetota bacterium
TGGAACCCCGGCGCGAACGGCGACTGCGACGCCCTCGCGGCCCGGGGCTCGACGGTCTACGCCGGCGGGGACTTCGACTCCATCGGGGGCAAGACCCGCAACGACATCGCCGCTCTCGACGGCAGCGGCGCCGCCACAGCCTGGAACCCCGCCGCCAACGGTGAGGTCGTCACGCTCGCCGTGTCGGGCTCGACCATCTACGCCGGCGGCGCGTTCAGCTCCATCGGTGGCCAGACGCGCCACAACATCGCCGCCCTCAGCGCGAGCAGCGGCGCCGCCACGGCCTGGGACCCCAGCGCGAACAACCACGTTCACGCCCTGGCCGTCTCGGGCTCCATCGTCTACGCCGGCGGGCTCTTCTCCACCATCGGCGGCCAGACGCGCCACGATATCGCCGCCCTCGATGCCGGCAGCGGCGCCGCCACGGCCTGGAACCCCGGCGCGAATGGCAAGGTCCTCGCTCTAGCACTCTCGGGCTCGACCGTCTACACCGGCGGCGCGTTCACCACGATCGGCGGCAAGACGCGCCACGACATCGCCGCCCTGAGTGCGGGCAGCGGCGTCGCCACGGCCTGGGACCCCAGCGCAAACGGCGAGGTCCCCACCGTCGCTGTGTCCGGTTCGACCGTCTACGCCGGCGGCGCGTTCACCGCGATCGGTGGGAAGATCCGCCACCGCATCGCGGCCCTGAGTTCGAGCAGCGGCGCCGCCACGGCTTGGAACCCCAACGCGAACGGCGAGGTCCTCACCCTCGCCCTCTCGGGCTCGACCCTCTACGCCGGCGGGTACTTCAGCTCGATCGGCGGCCAGGCCCAGTGGTCACACCTGGCGCGCTTCTCGCCGCTGCCCAAACCCGTGCTCGGCGCGCTGCGGCCGGCCCGCGGCGCAGTGGGCGCCACAGTGACCATCACCGGCTCGGGCTTCGGCGCGCGCCGCGGCACCGCCAGGGTCTTCTTCGCCGGCAAGGCGGCCACCCGCTATGTCTCCTGGAGCGCCACCAGGATCAAGGTCAAGGTCCCCAGGCTGGCCAAGGGCAGGAAGACGGTCAAGGTCGTGACGGCCGGCGGCAAGAGCGCCGCCAAGACGTTCAGGGTGACCTGAGCGGGACGGAGTCGCTAGGTTGCGAGCCAGGGAGCTACGCTATCGCGGACGCGCGGCGAGACAGTGACCAGGCGCAAGCTGGTGGAGGGGCCGTCCGAGAGGGCGGCCCTTCGCTGTCTGGGTCGAGCAGGTGATTCCGATCGGGTTCTGGTTGAGAGTCAACCGGGGCATGTGGAAGCTGCCCGGGGACGGCGGCTGACGTGAGTTGTGGCACATAGGAGTGCCTGGCGACCGCAGGTCGTGGAGTTATGTTGCAGGGAACAACCGTTCCTCCGCTTCTCGCCCAGCTCGGTCGATAGACTCGGGGAACACCTTGGTGTGAGCAGCGAGCGTGCGGAGGCGCGATGCCCGATCCGTCGTCGCCGGGCGGGCCCATGGGGGCCCCGGGTCCCGACGAAGCAAGAGCAGCCAACGACCAGCTCGACCGCGCAGGGGTGAGTCCGCCGAACACTGCTTGGAGCACACCGGAGGCCGGCTGGGATGCGCCCCGCCCGCAGGCAGGCTGGGATCCGCCGCCTCCACCGGGCACAAGATGGCAGTCGGGTCCATCGCGGGAAGGCTCGGCGCGTCGCCCACACCGCTTCTCGCGGGTCGCCGCCAGCATGTTGCTGGTCGCCACGGCGGCGTTTGTCGGTGTCGCGATCAGTCACGACTTCCGGCAGTTGAATGCCGCCACGACGTCGCAGACACAGCCCGTCGGCGGCTCCGTGTCTGGCGCCCCGAGCGACGTGACGTCGATCGTCTCGGTCGTCGACCCGGCGCTCGTCGACATCAACGTCACGCTCGGGTACCAGTCCGGCCAGGCGGCCGCCACCGGGATCGTCCTGAATCCCTCCGGCCTCGTGCTCACGAACAACCACGTGGTCGACGGCGCGACTGCCATCAGCGCCACCGACGTGGGCAACGGCCAGACTGTGAACACTGCCGGGAAGGTGATCGCGATGGACACCGCCACGTCGGTCGGCTACTCGTTCAGCTCGGCCGAGAGTCAGGGCTTCGCCGTCCCGGTGAACACGGCGATGGCGATCGTCACGCAGATCCAAAACCACACGTCCTCGGCCACCGTGCACATCGGCGCGACCGCGTTCCTCGGAGTCGAGCTTGAATCCACCGGCAGTCAAGGCAACTTCGGCTTCGGCGGTCAGTCCGGTTCGTCGAGCTCCGGCGCGACCGTCACTGGCGTGCTTTCGGGCTCGCCGGCGGCGCAGGCCGGCCTCACCGCCGGCGACACGATCGTCTCGGTCGACGGCCAGACCGTCGACTCACCGACGACCTTGAGCGCGCTGCTGGGCCAGCACCATCCCGGCGACCACGTCCAAATCGGCTGGACCGACGCATCGGGCGGGCAGCACACGAGCACCGTGCAGCTCGCCACCGGGCCGGCCGCCTAGGAGCGGCAGCTCGAGGAAAACCCTCGGCCGGGTGGCGCGACCACTGGTCGCCGTGACCGCAGGTCAGGCTGCTGACGAGGCGCACGGTCCACTGTGTGTCCACGAGATGATTGGGAGAGGTCCGCCCGGGGAGAAGCGCGTACTTCTCAGGCCCGGGCAAGTGCGTCTCAAGCTGCGGACCACCCTTTGGCAAGCCGACCTTGCGCCTCACGTTCACCCTGTGCAAGGCAGCCGACGACGTCGAGATGTGCAATGTCAGTGCCGACCTAGCCCTACGCCACCCAGGCGAACAAAACGAATCTGGTCGTCAGCCAGGCCAGCCCTATCAGGCACAAGATGACGACCAGGGCCCGAACACGGGGTCGCCGTTCGGTACAGGCGGCCAGCGCGATGTAGAGCGGAAAGATGACGAGCGCATAGCGCGGAATCGAGGCAAGAGGTTGCCCTACGACGGGGTTGAGAAGCACGAAGATCAGGGCGAGGGTCGCGTAGGCGTCGTAGGGGGCCGTGAGACGGCGCCAGCCCAGCGCGATCAGCACGACGACAGCGACGAGCACGACGGCGTTGGTGATGCTCATGACACCGCTGTCGGACCGCCAGAGGTACGTCGACAAAGAGAAGAGTCGATGTTCGGTCAGCACTTTGCCTGCCCCGGCGTAGCCGGCCTTGACGCCCAGCCACACCGTCACGTCGGGCAGGGCGAAGTAGCGGTGCCAGCGCTGCTCGACCTTCGCAAAGAGCAGGGGGTCGCCGCTGGCCCTCCCTAGATAGGCCATGTAGAGGCCCAGACCGCACGGCACTAGCACCACGGAGAGGATCCCGGCCCGGATGCGCCGCCACTGCCACTCGATCGACTGCAGGTAGAACAGCGCGAGCGGCACGACGAGCACGACGCCGCTGCTGCGCGTCAGGGTCGCAAGCAAGCCCATGAGCCCGGCCAGCAGCCAGTGGCGGCGCTGGGCAAAGACGAACAGCGCGACAATGAGCAGCAGAAACAGCGACTCGGTGTAGACCGCCTGAAAGAAGAAGCTCGTCGGGGCGATCGAAAGAAAGACCACGGCCCAGAGGGCAACGTGCTCGTCGAGCAGCTCGGCCGTCAGGCTGTAGAGCAGCACGGCGGCGGCGAGAAAGCAGATCAGGGAGACGGCGATCCCGGCCGGCACGTAGCCAAAACCACCGTCGCCGAACAGACGCACGAGCAGGGGGTAGAGCGGAAAGAACGCCTGGCTGTACTGGTGGGCGTAGCCGTGCTGGGCGATGCTCAGATACCAGCCGGCGTCCATGTTCGCCCAGCCGTCGAGCAGCCGGCCGGGAGCGCCGCCGAAGAGCAGCGACGGTTGCGCGAGGATCATGGCATGCGAGCGTGGCACGGGCAGGCTGGACCGAGCCAGGAAACCGATCGCAAAGACGAAGAAGCGGCTTGAGACAGCCACGCCCAGCGCCCACCAGACGAGGGTAGCCTGCCGCTCGCGTGCGCCGGCATCGGCGTTGTTGGCCCCAACCTCGGCTGGCGCAAAGGACAGCATCTACACTATGGGTCCAGACGAGCTGTCACGGCGATGCGCCCGTAACAGGTCGTCTGATGAGGCCATGCCGGCCCCGTCGGTCGCAAAACCCTGCCGTTCGCGAACGAGGTACACCGGCCGCCCTCGCACTTCGTTGTGGATGCGCCCGATGTATTCGCCCAGCGCGCCTACGGTCACCAACTGGACACCGCCCAGCAGCAGTAGGAGGACGGCGAGGGAGGTCCAGCCTTGCACGGCAACGTCTCCGAACAGCCGCACGATGATGAGTACGACGGCCAGCACGAAGGCCGCGGCCGAGACCGCCACGCCCAGCCAGGTCGCCACGCGGAGAGGGCGCATCGAGAAGCCCATGATGCCGTCGAGGGCGAAGCGCACCATCTTGGCAAGCGGGTACTTCGTCTCGCCGGCCACTCGAGGGTCACGCTCGTACTCCACGATCGCCGTGTCGTAGCCGATCCAGGCCACCATGCCGGGCACGTAACGATCGTGCTCGGGCATGCTGAGCAGGGCCGTGACCGCACGCCTGCTGAGCAGGCGGAAATCGCCGGCGTCGACCGGCATGTCGACGTCGGCGAGCCAGCGCATGAGACGGTAGAAGGCGGCGGCTGTAGCTCGCTTGAAACGCGTCTCCCCGTGACGCTTGGCGCGCACGCCGTAGACGATGTCGCTGCCGCCGCGCCAACGAGCAATGAGCTCAGGGATCGCCTCCGGTGGGTCCTGCAGGTCGGCGTCAATGACCGTGACGGTGTCGCCGGCGGCATTCTCGACGCCTGCCGAGATAGCCACCTGATGGCCGAAGTTGCGCGAGAATCGCACGAGCCGTACATGCGGGTCCTGTGCCGCGAGGCCTCGCATGACTTCCCACGACCCGTCGCGGCTGCCGTCGTCGACGTAGACGAGCTCGTAGGGCTCGCCCAGTCCCTCCAGCGCTGCACGGCATCGGCCGTGGAAGTTCAGGAGCCCGGGCTCTTCATCAAAGACCGGCACCACGACCGAATGCAGCGTCGCGTCATTCACTGTTGCCTCCTGCATCGCGGCGACGACGTACAGCGGCCGCCGCCGCGTCCCGCTGCTGCCGCGTCTCCATCAAGGGGCAGCGACGTCGACGGTGTCGCACACGGTGACGAGAATCCGGCGCGCTTCACACGCCCGCGGCCGCGGTGATAGCAGATCCGAGCCCGCCTCAGTCGAAGTGGCGAGCGGCCGACATCATCGTCCCATGGCCTGGACGGCGACGTAAGCGTCAGGCATCCCACGGCTTGAGCTCATACGCTAGGGCCCTCGGCCTACGATGCCGAGGCTCTTCGCCACTGGCCGTGCTGCGAGAGCGGATCGGAGACCGCTGCCCTCAGGTGTTCGATGAAGGCGCATCGGCGGGCGAGCCACCCTCCCCGGTGCGAGGATCTGCGCCGCAGGCCGGGCAGGCCACGGCCTCGCTGTTGACCTTGGCGCCACAGTTCTTGCATGCGATGACGGCCATAGTGGCTCCTTTCGCCTAGTTTCTACACTTCGGCATCGAGCTAGAGTCGTCCGCCGCTGTAGAAGTCGCTAAACAGCGAGTCGTAGCGCACGACCTCGCCGGTGCACGGTGCATCGATCATCGTGTCGTTTCCCGCATAGATGCCGACGTGGTGGATGCTCGCCGCCGAGTAGCCATAGAACACTAGGTCGCCGGGCCGCAGCGCGGCGCGAGACACGGGCGTGCAGATGGCAAACTGCATGGCGGCGTTGTGCGGCAACGAGATGCCAAGCTGGGCGAACACGTACATCACGAGCCCGGAGCAATCAAAGCCCGATGGACTTGCGCCGCCCCAAACATAGGGCACGCCCAAGTAGCGCGCGGCGATGCTGATCGCTGACGAGCTTCCCCCACCTCCGCTGTGGGAGCCACCGCCTCCTGAGCCTCCCGCGCTGGAGGATCCGGGCTCCGAGCTCGGCGGTTGAGCGTCGCTTCGGGCTTCCGCGACACGGGCGGCTGCAGCCGCGGCTGCCGCCCGCTTGGCGGCCGCCTGGGCTGCAGCCGCGGCTCGTGCCGCGGCGGCGGCTTTGGCCTGCTGCTCCTGAACGATGAGCTTGCGAACCTCAGTCTGCGCACTCTGCAGGAGCTGCTGGCGCTGCTTGAGCGAGCCCTCGATCTGCGTTCTCTGGGCGGTGATCTGATCGAGGAGTCGCTGCGCCTGTGAGCGTTCGCCGGCAAACTGTGCGTGGCGCTGCTCGACGGCAGCCTTCAGCGCGTCGATCTGCTGCACCGTGACCGCTGACTGCTGGCCGACCTTGTCAAAGAAGGACAGCCGGGCCGCCAGGTCGCTGAAGCTGCGGGCGTTCAGCGCGACGTCGAGGTACTGGGTCACGGGCGCCTTGTAGATGGCCACAACCTGGACAGCGAGCTGCTGGCGAGCGAGGGCAAGCTCGTAGCGGGCGCGAGCCAGCTGAGCTTCGTTTGAGGTGATGCTCACCTTGAGCGCAACAAGCTTCTGCGCAGCAGCGTCGTAGCGCTCGACGACGATCTCCATCTGCGTATTGAGCGCGTCGACCTGGCTTTGTAGCTGGCGGGCTTGGGCTCGAGCGGCAGAGATCGAGGGACTTGCCAGAGCGCCAGTCGGCGCCACCACGAAGCCGAGCGCAGCCACCAGGAAAGCGAGCAGGGTGCACGTGAGTCTGCGCCGCACGCCATCACCTCCGCGGGCCGCTGGGGCTGGCCCTGCGGTGGTTCGCTGCGGAACCGTCTCGTGGAGCTGCAGGGCCGAAACGCGGCGCACCTTACCACACACTGTCAGCTGAGACCAGCGGGCAACCGGGCGATTGTGCGCGGACCGGCTGCTGGTCGCGCCGGTCGCGCCAGGGCTCACCGGTCAGCCGCGACCAGGTGCGGCGCGCCTCCAGGGCGAAGCGTCGCCTGGCCAGACCCCATTCATCGGTCCACTTTCTATGATAGTCCCAGGGCCATCTCCGCTGTTGGAGATGGCGGACCGTAGTCTTTGAGCGCGAAGCCCTGCCAAACGATCGTCTCGGGGGCCGCCGGCGTGTGGAGGATTCCGCTAGGCTGAGCGCGCGCTCATGGCTGGCCGCTGGTCGACGATTGACGTTTCACCGTCCAAACCCTACTGTTGATTCAGTACCGTCACATTCAAGTGGTCTTGCTGAAGGAGAGCCAGGGTGAGACGGGCGCGTGTGTATGCGTTGGCGGCAGCGATCATCATTGCCGCCGCGGCGGTCGTTTTCGTGGCAACGGCGAGCTCATCGGCGCAAGGCCCGCCGGCTTGGCTGGTGAGCCAAGCCCAGCAGGTGGCCGCGGGAAACGACGATCCTGCTCCGACTTCGGCGGCCTACTGCCTGACGACGATGCGGGCAGCGGCTCCTGCCGTTGGCTTGACGAGCGACACGGCGGCGGACCCGACGCTGCAGGTCTACCTCGTCGTCCTCACGGGTCATTTCACCGACGTGAATGCGTTCTATCCCACCGGAGGGTCTCCTCCCAAGGGAACGACCATCGCTTTCACCGTCGACGTGCGTACCCGGGCCATTCACGACTTCGGCATGTCCAACGGCCAAGCGGACACGACGGGCGTGGGTCAGGTGACTTCCTTCACCTTGCCTGCCGGCGATCCCACTCCCACGCCACAAGCCACCGCGGGCAGCCCAGGCGTTTCCCATCCACTTCCCGTCGCATCAAGACCGTATGTTGGACCCAAGTCACACCGACTCACGGTCGTTGCTGCAAAGTGGGTCGTTCAATGGGGAGGCGGCGGCAACACGCGGGTCGTCGTTGTCCCCACCAAACTGTCTCGGGCCAGCAGCGTCTTTGGTCCCGTCATCTACGGTCAGGGCTATCGCAAGTCCTTCGCTTTGTTTGCCAGCGGCACGTTCACGTCTCCCGTGAGCCACCAGCAATGCCATTTCATCGCGGCCGAGGTCGACACCGCAACGCTTCGTGTCCTCGGAGAAACGTGGGCACCGGCGGGCTGGAGTATCAGCTCTCTTGGTCGTCCTTACTCTCTCTCCCTCTGGTAGCCGCCCAGCTCTGATCGCCGCTTAGCGGGCCTTCAGTAGCTCCTCGATTCGGGCAAGGCGCGACTGCATATCCGTCATTCGCTCCCGGTTGTCCAGGCTGAGGGGTGCCAAAACGCCCATTCATCATGCCGCGACCGGATAGTACTCGTGGATCAGGCCGCCAAGGAGATCACGCCGCTTGATCTGCGGCACGATCGCCACCGGGTCGATGTGGCTCTGCTTCTCAGGTACTCGCAGCTCGATCCCGCGGTGAGGTCGCTCGACGTTGTAGTGACGGGCGTAGCTCGCGAGAACACGGTCGAGATGNNAGGATCAGGGTCCAGTCCAGGACCTCGTGGCGCAGCGTCTTCACCAAGCGCTCGGCAAAGGCATTGACCTGGGGTGAGCGGATGGGCGCGCGGATGATCCGCATGCCCTCGCTACCAAGCACCTCATCGCACGGGCCGCAGAACTTGGCGTCGCGATCGTGGATCAGGAAGCGCAGCGGTTCATCACGCTCGTCGAGCTTGAAGCAGAGGTTGCGCGCCTGCTGAGTGACAAAGGCCCCATCGGGGTTGCGCGTTGCGGCCGTGATGTGGAGTCGGCGAGAACCGACCTCGATGAAGAACA
>PKYM01000337.1:0-8737 GCA_003132645.1 Actinomycetota bacterium
GTCGGGTGGCGCGGCGGTGCCGGCCTCGGGCGGCGCGGCGCGCCCGGCGTCGGGCGGTGTGGTGGGCACGACCGCGGGGCGGCGCGTCGGGGAGGTCACGGTGTCGCAGTCTGGGGAGTCATCCGGTCGGTCAGCTGCGCGAGGGCGCGTCGGTAATCACTCAAGCGATGATACGCGATGCCCTCGCGCTCACAAAGCTCGGTCAGCGCGCCGCGGGCGAAGACGATGTCCGCCTCGCGCGCGAGACAGAGGTCGGCCACGCCGTCGCCGAATACAGCGACGGTGTCGCCGGTCCCGCGCAGGCGGCGCAGCACGCCCGTCTTGCAGGCCCCCGGGCCACAGGTCGGGCAGGCGCCGAAGCGCCGGTCGAACGCCACCGTCCAGGGTGGTCCCGCGACGCCGTCGCGGGGCACGATCTCGCTGGCGAAGAGCTCGACCGGAGGCAGCTTCTCGCGACGCCAGAGCTGCTCGATGGCCTCGCGAAAGCCGGCGCTCACCACTGCCACACGGGCGCCGTCGGTCAGGAGCGCCTCGAGGAACTCCGAGAAGCCACGCGCCAGGCGCGCGTCGTCTGCGTTGGCGGCGATCAGTTCCTGCTTGGGGGTCGTGATCAGGCCGACCTCGCGGTCGATACACTCGGCGTGGCTTATCTCGCCGCGTCTCGCGGCGTCTTCGAAGACCCGCCAGGCGTCGCCGGTGAGCTTCTGGAAGGCCAGCACGTTGTACTCACGATCGGTCACAGTGCCGTCGTAGTCGAGGACTACGAGCAGGCGAGAGAGGTCGGTGGGGGCGGTCGGAGAGGACATCGTGGGGCGATTCTACCGCGTCTGCTAGAATTAGCGGCCCGGCGCCCCGGTTCTGGCCGCTTCTCGCAGCCGTGCCGGCGTCGCACCACCTGCTGTAACGACAAGGGAGCGCTCCACCGGTGAACGACAGGCCGCCACGGTTCCGCGGGGTTTCGCCCAAGGTCGACTTCCCGGCCCTCGACGCGCGCATCCTCGAGTTCTGGCGCTCAGAGCGCATCTTCGAACAGAGCCTCGAGCTGCGTCGCGACGCGCCCCTGTTCGTGTTCTATGAAGGGCCGCCCACGGCCAACGGCCGGCCGGGCGCCCACCACGTGCTCTCGCGCGCCTTCAAGGACATCTTCCCGCGCTTCAAGACCATGCGCGGCTATCGCGTGCCGCGCAAGGCCGGCTGGGACTGCCANNGAGATCGAGCGCCGCCTGGGCATCGACGGCAAGGAACAGATCGAGGAGTACGGCATCGCCAGGTTCAACGCGCTGTGTCGCGAGAGCGTGCTCGCCTATCTCAAGGACTGGGACCGGATGACCGAGCGCATCGGCTTCTGGATCGACCTCGACGACGCCTACTACACGCTCACCAACGACTACATCGAGTCGGTCTGGTGGCTGCTGCGGCGCATCTGGGACAGGGAGCTCCTTTACGAGGGCTTCAAGGTCGTGCCCTACTGCCCACGCTGCGGCACGGCGATCTCGAGCCACGAGATGGCGCAGGGCTACCACGACGTCACCGAGCCGTCGGTCTATGTGCGCTTCCCCCTGACCGCCGCCGCGGCCGCGAAGGTTGCCACCCTGGGGTCGGTCGGCCTTGCGGCGCCGGCCTCTGACGAGGCCGCCGCCGTGCCGCCGGATGTCGACCAGGTCGCGCCCGACGGCGCCGCGCCCATGAGCCTGGCGGTTTGGACGACCACGCCCTGGACGCTCGTCTCCAACGTCGCCTGCGCCGTCAATCCCGAGATCGACTATGCGCTGGCGGCCAGCCGCGGCGAGCGTTTCGTGCTGGCGCGCGATTTGGTCGAGGCTGTGCTCGGCTCCAAGGCTCGCGTCGAGCGCGTGATCTCCGGCCGCGAGCTGCTCGGCCTCGAGTACGAGCCGCCCTACCGTTTCGTCGAGCCCGGGCGGCGTGCCTGGTTTGTGGTCGGCGACGGCTACGTCACGACCACCGACGGCACCGGCATCGTGCACATCGCGCCGGCCTTCGGCGAAGACGACATGCGCATCGGGGTAGACAACGACCTGCCGGTCGTCAACCCGGTCGACGCGGCCGGCCGCTTCGTGGCCGAGGTCGCTCCCTGGGCTCACGTCTTCGTCAAGGACGCCGACCCGGGTATCATCGCCGACCTCTCGCAGCGGGGTCTGCTGCTTGCCGAGGTACCCTACGAGCACAGCTACCCGTTCTGCTGGCGCTGCGACACGCCGCTGCTCTACTACTCCAAGAAGACCTGGTATGTGAAAACGACGGCCGTCAAGGACGAGCTGCTGGCCGCCAACGAGGCCGTGACCTGGTATCCCGAGCACATCAAGCACGGGCGCTTTGGCGAGTGGCTCGAAAACAACGTCGACTGGGCGCTGTCGCGCGACCGCTACTGGGGCACGCCGCTGCCGATCTGGCGCTGCGAGCAGGGTCATACGCATTGCGTGGGCAGCATCGCCGAGTTGCGCGAGCGGGCGCTCACGCCGCCCCCCGACGACCTCGAGCTGCACCGGCCCTTCGTCGACGACGTCGTGCTGGCCTGCGAGCAGTGCGGCGGCGACATGCGTCGCGTGCCCGAGGTTATCGACGCCTGGTTCGATTCGGGCTCCATGCCGTTCGCCCAGTGGCACTATCCGTTCGACGAGAAGGAGACGTTCCGCGAGCGCTTTCCGGCCGACTTCATCGCCGAGGCGATCGACCAGACCCGCGGCTGGTTTTACAGCCTGCTCGCGGTGGCCACCCTGATCGAGGGCCGCAGCTCCTATAAGACGGTGCTCTGCCTGGGCCACATCCTCGACGCCGACGGCCAGAAGATGAGCAAAAGCCGGGGCAACGTGGTGGTGCCCGACGACGTGCTCGACCGCCAGGGCGCCGACGCCTTTCGCTGGTATATGTTCACGACCTCGAGCCCNNCCTACAGCTTCTTCACGGTCTACGCCAACATCGACCGCTTCGACCCGGCCGTCGAGCCGGTGCCGCTCGCCGAACGGTCGCTGCTCGACCGCTGGCTCGGCGGCCGGCTCGCGCAGCTCGTCACCCAGGTCACGGCGGGGCTCGAGGACTACGACGCCACCACAACGGGCCGCGCCATCCAGGAGTTCGTCGACGAGCTTTCCAACTGGTATGTGCGCCGCAGTCGGCGGCGCTTCTGGAAGAGCGAGAGCGACCGCGACAAGCTGGCCGCCTACCAGACCCTCTACGAGTGCCTCGTGACGCTCGCCAAGCTGCTTGCGCCCTACACGCCGTTCATCGCCGAGGAGCTTTACCAGAACCTGGTGCGCTCGGTCGATGCCGCGGCCCCGGCGAGCGTTCACCTGTGCGACTGGCCGGTCGCCGCCGCCGCCATCGACGAGACCGTGACCTTCGACATGGACACCGCGCGGCGCGTGGTCGAGCTGGGACGCGCGGCGCGCAACGCGGCCGCCGTCAAGAACCGCCAGCCGCTCGCCGAGGTGACGGTGGCGGGGTCCGCCGACGAGCGCGCCGCCCTCGAGCGCCTGGGCGACATCGTGACCGACGAGCTCAACGTCAAGCAGCTCCGCCTGGTCGCCGACCCCGACGAGCTGCTCGACTACTCGCTGAAGCCCAACCTCAAGGTGCTGGGGCCGCGCCTCGGCAGGCAGGTCGGCGCGGTCGGGGCCGCCCTCAAGGCAGTCGAAGCCGGCGAGTTCGTAGCGGCGCTGCGTGCCAACGGCTCGGCGTCCCTGGCGCTTGCCGACGGCGAGCAGGTGAGTCTGGCCGCCGACGACGTGTTGATCGAGACCGTCGCGCCTGAAGGCAGCCGGGTCGAAAGCGATGGCACCCTGACCGTGGCTCTGCGCACGACGATCGACCGGGCGCTGCGCGACGAGGGCATCGTGCGCGAGCTCGTCCACGCGGTTCAGCTCGCGCGCAAAAACGCCGACTTACGTATAGAGGATACGATCAGCCTGGCGCTGGCGGCGCCCGCCGAGCTCTCCGAGCTCGTCGAGCGCAACGCGGCGTATATCAGGAGCGAGACTCTGGCGAACGAGCTCGAGCTCGGCGACAGGCCCCGGACCTACCGCGAGACCGTGCGGGTCGAGGGCCACGAGGTGCTCGTAGGCATCACGCCGACGGGCACGATCTTCACGGTCAACTACGGCTGAGAGGCAGGCTGCGCGGTGGGCAATAAACAGTCACGCATTCAAGGCGATCCGTCGCTCGAGCTGGTGCTCGAGCTGGCGGCACCGATGGCCCGCGACCGCGTCATCGACGTCGGCACGACCGTCGGCTCGACAGCATTCGCGCTGGGCCCCTCGGTGGCCAGCGTCCTGGCGATCGACAACCGTCCGGACACGATCGCCGAGGCCCTGCGGCTGAGTCGCGAAGTCGGGGTCGAGAACGTCTCGTTCACGCTCGGCAATGTGTACGCCTTGCCGCTGGCCGACGGCGCCTTCACGCTGGTCACCTGCCGCAACGCCCTGCACCGGTTCCCCGAGCCGGTGGCGGCGCTCAAGGAGATGGCGCGGGTCCTGACGCCCGGAGGGCGTCTCGTGATCTACGACCTGCTGGTGAGCCCCGAGCTCGACCGCTCGCTGAACGAGCTGGCCCGGCTGAGCGACCCGGCACACCGGCGCTTCGCCACCCACGAAGAGTTCCTCGAGCAGTTCGCCAAGGCCGGTCTGACGGTGGTCCAGGAGCGCCGCCTGCATCGCACGGTCAACCTCGAGTACTGGCTCGAGGCGGCGGCCGTCGATCCCAGCCGCGCCGATCTCATCCGCACCCGCCTGCAGGAGTTTCCCCTCAAGGTGCAGACGGCCCTCGACCTGGCCGTAGCCGACAACATGGTGTCGTTCTCCTACGAGGACATCGGGTTCCGACTCGAGCGGGTCTAGCGAGCCGCCGCGGCGGCTTGCCGCCGCCCCTTCCCTAGACCGCGCCCGACGCGCAGCATGCGGTGGCGAGAGGCGAGGACCTGTTTCGGCGTGGCGCTACCGCTGGCGGAGATGGTCACGGTGGCCACCTTGAAGCCGGCCTGCGAGTTGCCGGCGACATCGACTGCGTAGTAGAGCAAGGTGTGGACGCCCAGGCCGGCGATGCTCACCGCAACACCGCCCGCGCTCGGGTAAGCGGCCTGGATCCAGGCGCCGCCGTCGAGCGAGTACCAGATGTAGGCCACGCCCGAGTCGGGGTCTGTGGCCGTCAGGGTGACGGTGGCCGGGTTGCCCGGCGCGCTCGGGCTGGCTGCGGCGACCGGCAAGCTGTTGTCGATGCGCACCGTGGTCGCCTTGTTCGTCTCGAGGTTGCCGGCCGCGTCGGTCGAGCGGTAGCGGACGACATAGCTGCCCGAGCCACCGCCGCGCTTCCAGCGCGGGAAGGCTACCGCCGTGCCGGTCTGCCAGGTGACACCGTTATCGAGCGAGTACTGGGTCTGGGCGGCTCCGCCCACCATGCCTGAGTGGCTGCCGTCACTTGCCGGCGGGTCTGTCGGTGAGAGCGCCAAGGACCAGGGGCCGGCGTGCCAGGTCGAAAGGCCGCCGGGGTTGGCGTTATCGGTGGTGATCGGGGCGACTGTGTCGACGCGCACCGTGCGCATCGCCGTCGGGCCGACTGCGCCGGCCGTGTCGATGGCGCACACGTGGAAGTACCAGACGCCGTCGGTCAGGTGGCTGTACGCGGCTGTGAACGGCGTCATCGTCGTATTGAGGAGCAGGCCGACCGAAGTGCCGCCGATCGTGTCGCAGGGCATGGCGAGGTCGAGCATGCCGTCGCCATTGAAGTCGCCGGCCACGATCGCATGAGGGTGCGTCGGCGTGGCAAACCCCTGGAAGGCCATGAAAGTGCCGTCGCCCTTGCCGAGCAGCACGCCGGCGTTGGCACTTTGCCGGTTGGCGACGGCGAGGTCGAGGATACCGTCGCCGTTGAAGTCGGCGAGCGCGAGCTGGGCCGATGAGGCGCCCACGACATAGGTGGCCGCGGTCCCGAACGTGCCGTTTCCACGCCCCAGCAGTACGCTGATGGTGCCGTCGAACCAGTTCGCCACGGCCAGGTCGCGTGCACCGTCGCCGTTGAAGTCACCGGCGACGACCGAGTGCGCGTGCGTCCCGACGGGGTAGTCGACCTTGGGCTTGAAGGTGCCGTCGCGGTTGCCGAGCAGAATGCTCACCGAGTTCGCCGTCCAATCGGCCACGGCCAGATCGAGCTCGCCGTCGCCGTCGAAGTCGTCGGTGGTTATGGCCTCGGCGTTGGTTGCCGTCGGGTAGCTCTTCGCCGGCCCGAACGTGCCGTTGCCGTTGCCGAGGAGCACGCGGACGGCGCTGATGGCGTAGGTGGCCACGGCCAGATCTGGTGCGCCGTCGCGGTTGAAGTCGCCGATGGCGATCTGGCTGGGGTTGGCGCCGACCGAGTAGGCGACCGCAGGCCGCAGAGTGCCATCGCCGTTGCCCAGCAGCACGCTGACGTTGGCGCCACCCCAGTTGGCGATGACCACGTCGAGCTTGCCGTCGCCGTTCAGGTCGGCGATCGCGACTCCGTGCGGGTTTGTGCCCACAGGGTATGCCACCGGGCTCTGGAAGGTGCCGTCGCCGTTGCCCAGGAACACGCTGATCGTGTTGGCGTCGTAATCGGCCACGACCAGGTCGGCCTTGCCGTCGCCGTTCAGGTCGTCGCTGGAGATGGCCTCGGGCCGCAGTCCCGCGGTCAAGGTGGTCGACGAGAAACGCAACCCTGAACGCGTGATGGTGGCCGGAGGGTTCGTCCCCGAAGTCCGGTCGATGAGGTACGAGTAGCCCGCGACGCCGAGCGACGCATTCCATGAGAGGCTCGGGTTGGGATTGGCGTACCAGCTCGCTTCGTCGGGATGGGACGGTGACGCCAGGCCGCCGATCGGTCCCGGTGCGGCCACCGCCGGCGCCACCCCGATGACCAGCATCAGCACGATCAGCCCAAACCCGACAAGCGCGACGACCGTAGAGCAGCGGATGACAGTGGTGATGAACCTCATGGTGGCACCCCCGCCCGGCACTGGGATCGGCTCAGACTTCGACATGATGCCAGGAGCAATCGCCATGCCCCCGGATGCTTCACATCCAGACTACTGCGCAGCTCCGTTGAGGTCACCGTTGCGACTGTCGCTCAAGTGAGCGGCATGGAAAGCCGTGGGGGCTGCAGCCGTCTCAGTCGGGCTCGTCGGCGAGCCGCCCGCCGACTGCCCAGTCGCTCTTGTCGTAGTCGTCGAAGAGGACCCGGACCGTGTCGCGCTCGCAGGCCGCGACCTCGACCAGCGCGTCGGTGATCCGCCGGGCGAGCTCGGCCTTCTGTTCGCGCGTGCGGCCCGTCCAGAGCCGCACTTTGATCACGGGCACGGCGCCGCCGCCTGGCTCAGGTGAGCCAGTCGGCGAGCTCCTCGATGAGCTTGGGCTTGCTCAGGGCGCCGACGATGCGCTTCTTTAGCTGGCCGTCCTCGAAGGCGAGCAGTGTGGGGATGTTCATGACCTCGAGGCTCTGCGCGACCTGGGGGTTTTCGTCGACATTCAACTTGACGAACCTGACGCCCGGGTTGTGCTCGGCGATCTCGGCGAGCGCGGGCTCGACCATGCGGCAGGGGCCGCACCACTCGGCCCAGAAATCGACCACGACCTTGCCGGGGACGTCGAGCACCTCGGCCTTGAAACTCTCCTGCGTCACTGCTTCCACGTGTCCCTCCTGAGACTGTGTTCGGTGGCGTTCGTCAGCCGGCGGCGGGCTCGGGTGTGCCGGTCGCGGCCACGCTCGCCTGCTGGGCCTCGAAGTCGAGCGTGTCGAGGTACTTTTCGGCCTCGATGGCCGCCAGCGCGCCTTCGCCGACGGCGTTGGCGATCTGCTTGATCAGTCCGGCGCGCGCGTCGCCGCAGGCGAAGAGCCCGGGCCGGCTCGTGCGCAGATGCTCGTCGGTCACGATGTAGCCGTTGTCGTCGAGTGCGACGACGTCCTGCAGGAAGTCAGTGTTGGGGAGCTGGCCGACGTAGAAGAACACGCCCGCGACCGGCAGCGTGTGCTGCGAGTGGTCGAGCAGGTCTTCGTAGTCGACCGCCTCGACCTTGGTCTCGCCGACGATGGCCCGCACCTGGCCGTTCCAGTGGAAGTGCATGTTGGGCTGGGCGAAGGCGCGCTCCTGGGCGATCTTCGCGGCGCGTAGCTCGTCGCGGCGGTGGATGACGTGCACCGTCGAGGCGAAGCGGGCGAGGAACATGCCCTCTTCGACGGCCGAATCGCCGCCGCCGATCACCACGACCTCCTTGTCGCGGTAGAGCGGCCCGTCGCAGGTGGCGCAGTACGATACGCCGTGGCCCATGAACTCGGCTTCGCCGGGCACGCCGAGGCGGCGCGCCTCGACCCCGGGCGACAGCACGACGGCCCGAGCGGCCACCGTCTCCTCGTCGGTGACGACCAGCCAGCCGCCCCCGGGACGCTGTTCGAGGGCCACGACACTGGTGATCTCGCGCAGGTCGGCGCCGAACTCGATCGCCTGCTGCTTCATGAGCTCGGAGAGCTCGAAGCCGGTGACGCCCTGGGGAAAGCCCGGGTAGTTCTCGATGCGCTCGGTGACGTTCATGATGCCGCCGGCCGTGTTGCGTTCGAGCACGACGGTGGTGAGGCGCGCTCGCGAGGCGTAGATCGCGGCCGTCATGCCGCCCGGGCCGGCGCCCACGATGGCGACGTCGAAAAGGTCGGGCTGGGCGCCGTCGCCGGCGGGCTGGGAATCGTCGCCGGCGGGCCGGGCGCCGTCGCCGGACAGCGAGGC
>PKYM01000337.1:8754-17282 GCA_003132645.1 Actinomycetota bacterium
TGGCTGGGGTCGTCGATGACCTCGATGCCGGGCGCCGCGGCGAGCAGGGCGCGCGCGGCGGCGGCGCCGAGCGGCTCGCGGGTCTGCACGTTGAGCGACTCGGCGTGGGCGCCGAAGACCGGCACTCGCACGCAGGTGGCGGTCACCTTGAGCGTCGGGTCGGCGAAGATCTTGACCGTCTCGTCGACCATCTTCTGCTCCTCCTTGGTGGAGCCGTCGCTTAAGAAGCTGTCGATGTGGGGCAGGAGGTTGAAGGCGATGCGGTGCGGATAGAAGGCCAGCTCGGGGTCGGCGCCGGCCGCCCAGGCGCGCGCCTGGCGGTCGAGGTCGTCGACGCCGCGCTTGCCGCTGCCCGAGACCGACTGGTAGGTCGAAACCACGACGCGCTCGACGCCGGCGGCGTCGTGCAGCGGCTTGAGGGCGACCACCATCTGGATGGTCGAGCAGTTCGGCGTGGCGATGACGCCCTTGTGGCGCTCGAGGTGAGCGGCGTTGACCTCGGGTACGACGAGCGGCACCTGGGGGTCGGCGCGAAAGGCGCTCGATTTGTCGATCACGACGGCGCCTGCGGCCACGGCCTGGGGCACGTACTTCTGGCTCACCGCGCCGCCGGCGGCAAAGAAGGCCAGATCGACGCCCGCAAAGGCCCCGGCGGCGAGTTCGCCGACCGTCAGGCTCGCGCCCTTGAAAGTCAGTGCCGCGCCGCGCGAGCGAGAGCTCGCCAGCGGGCGCAGCTCGCCCACCGGGAAGTCACGCTCTTCGAGGATGTCGCGCACGGTGCCGCCGACCACGCCGGTGGCGCCGACAATGGCGACCGTGTAAGCGCGTCGCTCAGTCATGACCCAGACCCCGTTCGGTGTGCTCGTGGGTGACGGCCGCGCTCTCGAGCCCGAAGGCGTCGTGCAGGGCACGCACCGCGTCTTCGACGCGGTCCTTGGCGATCACGCAGGAGACCTTGATCGGCGAGGTGGAGATCATCTCAAGGTTTATGCCCCGCTCGGCGAGCGTGCGGAACATGAGCGCCGCCACGCCGGGGTGGGTNNCTTCGAGCGCCTCGCGGGCGGCCGGCAGGTCGTCGATGGGCACCGTGCAGGAGATGTCGGAATGACCCTGCTCGCCGACGTTCTGAATGATCATGTCGACGTTGACGTGGGCGTCGGCCAGGGCCGAGAAGACGTCGGCGGCCACGCCCGGCCTGTCGGGCACGCCGCGCACAGTGACTTTGGCCTCGTCGGTGGTGTAGGTCACGCCGCTGACGATCGCCTGTTCCATGGAAGCATCTTCTTCTTTCACCCAGGTTCCCTCCGCATCTGAGAAGCTCGAGCGACTGTGGATCACGACGTGGTAGCGGCGCGCGTACTCGACCGAGCGCAAGGCCAGCACCTGCGCGCCCGACGACGCCATCTCGAGCATCTCCTCGTAGGAGACCGCGTCGAGCTTGCGGGCTCCGGCCACCACGGCGGGATTGGCCGTGTACACGCCGTCGACGTCGGAGTAGATCTCGCAGACCCCGGCGCCCAGGGCATGGGCCAGCGCTACCGCCGTGGTGTCGGAACCGCCGCGCCCCAGCGTGGTCACGTCCTTGGCGGTCGAGACGCCCTGAAAGCCCGCCACCAGCGTGATCTTGCCGGCGGCCAGGGCCTCTTCGACACGGCGCGGCGAGATGCCGACGATCTTGGCCTTGGTGTGTGTCGTGTCGGTGACGATGCCGGCCTGCGAGCCGGTGAAGCTCACCGCCTCGCGACCGAGCGTGTGGATTGCCATGGCCAGCAGCGCGCAGCTTATGCGCTCGCCGGCCGACAGCAGCATGTCGAGCTCGCGCTCGGGCGGTCGGGCCGTGATCTCGTGGGCCATGGCGAGCAGCTCGTCGGTGGTGTCGCCGCGCGCCGAGATGACGGCGCAGACGCTGTTGCCCGCGTCGAAAGTGGCGACGATGCGCCGGGCCACGTTCAAGATGCGCTCGGTACTGGCGACCGAGCTGCCACCGTACTTCTGCACGACGACCGTCATGCGGTTGACCTCCAGGGATCCGGAGCCTGTGAGTCTACCGGAAACCTCGGCCGGCCGCGCGACTCGGCGTTCCAAAGCAGCGACGGCGACGGGGGCGGGCATACGCCCCCGTCGCCGCCCGCCTGCGGCTCGGTCTCAGATCACCGAGTAGTACTTGTCGATCTCCCACTGGGTGACCTGCTCGCGGTACTCGTACCACTCGTTCAGCTTGTTGGTGATGAAGCGATCGAAGATGTGGTCGCCCAGCGTGCGCCGCACGAGCTCGCTCTCGCGGGTCGCCTGGACCGCCTCGTAGAGGTTGTTGGGCAGCGAGTCGAGGCCCACCGCCTCGCGCTCGTCGGCGGTCATCTTGTAGATGTTGGGCTCGACCGATGGCGGCAGCTCGTACTCGTTCTCGATGCCGTCGAGACCGGCGGCGAGCATGACCGCGAAGGCCAGGTAGGGGTTGGCCGCCGGGTCGGGGTTGCGCAGCTCGGCGCGCACCGTGCTCTCCTTGCCCTGCACGTAGAGCGGCACGCGGATCAGCGCCGTGCGGTTGCGGTGCGCCCACGAGATGTAGACCGGAGCCTCGTAGCCGGGCACCAGGCGCTTGAAGCTGTTGACGTACTGGTTGAGCAGCGAGCAGATCTCGCGCATGTACTTGAGCTGGCCGGCGATGAAGCCCTTGGCGAGCTCGGAGAGGTGGTTGGGGTCGTCGCCCGAGAAGAAGGCGTTGTCGGCGCCGCGAAACAGCGACTGGTGAACGTGCATGCCGCTGCCGTTCACGCCGTACATGGGCTTGGGCATGAAGGTCGCATGGACGCCGTTGTGGGCGGCCACCTCTTTGACGATCAGCCGGCAGATCATGACCCGGTCGGCCATGATCATGGCCTGGTCGTACTGCGGGTCGATCTCGTGCTGCGAGGGGGCGACCTCGTGGTGAGAGGCCTCCATGGGAATGTCGAGGCGGTCGAGCGTGCGGATCGTCTGCTTGCGCAGGTCGTTGCCCAGGTCGGCGGGCAGCACGTCGAAATAGCCGCCCTCGTCGATCAGCTCGGGCTTGCTGCTGTCGCCCTTGAAATAGAAGTACTCGAGCTCGGGCCCGACGTAGAACTCGAGCCCCAGCGCGCGGGCGCGGTCGAGCTGGCGGCGCAGCACCCAGCGAGGATCGCCCTCGAAGGGCTTGTAGTCGCGGCCCAGCACGTCGCAGAAGACGAAGCCGGTCTTTTCGTGGTTCTGCGACCAGGGCAGCAGCTTGAAGGTGTCCCAGTCGGGCATGGCCACGATGTCGGATTCCTCGATCTCGGCGTAGCCGGTGATCGAAGAGCCGTCGAAAGCGGCTCCCGATTCGATCACGCTGTCGAGCTGGCGGTCGGGGATCTCGACCATCTTGAGGTTGCCCAGGATGTCGGTGAACCACAGCTGGATGTGCTTGACCTGTTCGTCGGCGACGAGCTTGCGGATGGTGGCCTGGCGCTCATGATCCATGGGTCGTCCTTTCAGGCCGTCGGGGGTGGTCTGTCGCCTTCCCTTTTAGCAGACGCCCGGCGGCCGGGCAACAGTGAGGTGGCGCGGGCGCTCGCGGTCGGTGTGACGGACGGCAGCGCGGGCTTTTGCAGGCGGGGGCGCGGGGCGGCAGCGCGGGCGCCCGCGGTCCGTGTGAGGAGCGGCGACGCGGGCTTTCGCGGACGCGCCGCCACGGTCCGGCGACGCAGGCTTTTGGAGGCGCGCAGCGAAGACTCGGCTAGCCTCATTGCACGCTCAGGCTCACATGCCTATAATACGCGCTACAGTGGGGGACAAACGGCGGGGGAATCTTCCCTTGCCGGAAAGGAGGGCCTGCATGGCGACCGAGGCTTACTGCGTCAAGTGCCGCACCAAGCGTGAGATGAAGGACGAGAAGAAAGTCACCATGAAGAACGGCAAGCCGGCCACGCAGGGCGTCTGCCCGACGTGTGGTACCAAGATGTTCAAGATCGGCGCCGGCAAGTAACAGCCCGCCTGACCATGGTTGCAAGGTTTCGCGGGGCGGGCGGCCCAAAGGGCCGCCCGCCCCGATGCATTTCCGGGGGGCGTTCGGATGGTGACGCGTTCTGAGCGATCCCGGCTCGCCGGACTCGTACCGGAATGTCATTGACCATTGTCACGTGACGAGTTACAGTTGAACGGTGATCAAGACGTTCGCCGACAAGCGTACGCAGGAGCTTTACCTCACTGGCNNGCGGCTCGACGACCTCAAGATCCCACCGGGCAATCGCTTGCACGCCCTCGAACGCGAGCGCAGGGGTCAGCACGCGATCTCAGTGAACGACCAGTGGCGCATCTGTTTCTTCTTCGAGGGCGGCGATGCCTACGACGTGGAGATCACCGACTATCACTGAAACGCGAGGTGTGAGATGAGCATTGCCAACACCGGCGAGATGCAGCGGCGGCCGACACATCCCGGCGAGATGTTGCGCGAAGACTTTCTGCCCGACTACGACCTCACGGTTGCGGGCTTGGCCGAGGCTATTGGCGTCTCCCGTCAGACGGTCAACGAGGTGCTGCGCGAGCGGCGGGCGCTAAGCCCCGAGATGGCGCTGCGGCTTTCGCGCCTGTTTGGGAACACACCGGAATTCTGGCTCAACGCTCAGCGGGCCGTCGACCTGTGGGACGCAGCCCAAGCGATCAGGGCCGACGTTGATCGCATCAAGCCCCTGAGCGCCGCCTAGCAGGGCGTCGAGCGGAACGCCAGGCGCGCTGCGGAACGGACGCGCATCAATGTCGGCGTGAGCACAACTCCACAGCTGAGAGCGTGGGCGGGTGGCTCTTGCGGGGCCGCCGTTCCCGAAGGGTTCCCGGAGCCGCTTGTCCCAGCGCCTCCACGACGGGCGCCCGGCGAGCGCGGTGTCTCTCCGGCGCTGAGGTCGGTCGGTCGCACCCGTGCTAGCATGGCCCTCGTGCCCTCGTAGCTCAGTGGATAGAGCACAGGTTTCCTAAACCTGGTGTCGCTGGTTCGATTCCAGCCGGGGGCACCANNCCGAATCGGCAAGATTGCCGACATTTTGCTGACGAGACTGCGTGCTATGGTCGGGTACGGTCGAGTACCGTTGGGAACAGGTGACGGTCGACCAGCGGTCCGCGGAGGGACTCAATAGCCATGAAGACAGCCGACGTGATGTTCGGGCCGACGGCGATTCAGGAGCTTCGAGATAGAACGGAGTACGAGGCGTGGCTCCTGGAGGCGATCTACAGGATCGTCGACCAGACCGTCGCATTTGAGGGCGTAGACCAGGTCGTCTACCCACCCCGCGGCGATCCTCCGAGACAGACGCACCACATCGTGATGTCACTCGTCGTCGGGCGGTGGCAAACGGGTTTCCTGCAAGCTGGCGCGCCGCTGGTCTTGGTCACCGCGTTCAAGCTGGCCGACATGCTTCTCGAGTGGGTGCTGGAGGCCAACGACTCGGCGCCGACCCACAGGTTCGAGCAGAAGATCGGTGCCTTGAATGGCGAGGTCCGGTTCCCGGCTTTGGTAGCTGATCGGCCCTGGCTCCGTGAACGGCTGGTGGCGTTGTACGAGAGGCTCGAACCGTTGCGCGGCACCATCATCCACGAACGCCACTTTGCGAGCTCTGACGGGGTCCTGAAGGTATCGAGTTCAAAGAGAGGCGTGATTGGTCCCCAAGTCGAGTTCAATCCCGAGGACCTTCGCAATCTTGCAGTTCTTTTCGTCTCCGTGTTGCGCTACATCGAAGGCAGTTGGGAAATCGACGAGTTCCGCGAAAAGCAGCTTCGACGCACTCTCGATGAACTGGCGCCCATCCATCTGTGCACATCACTCGGACAAGGGATCCCGAGTCTCCTCACCGTCCGCGTCTATGTTCCGGAAGAGGACCAGGTGCGGATTGACCTCGAAAGGATCCGACGTGACGTGAACACCAACCGAGCTGATCAGGACGCGATGTTCAATCTGCGGGTGGTATCCGTTGACCGCAAAGGGACTCGGGCCGAGGCGTATCTGATTCCTTGGCAGCGGCTGCGCGACGCCGGCGATTACTTGGAGAAACAGACAGTCGATCTGCTGCCTCTTGTTGTCGCCACACCTGCGGATCTTGACCTTCCCAGTCTCGCCAGGGACTTGAACGCGAGGGGTCCGATCGCACCGTAGCGTGACTTGCTGCAACTCCGATTCCACGCGGCGGTAATCGCGGTCAGGGGGCATTGAGATCCTAGGTGCTGGCTGCGAACACCGGCCCCACGATCAGCGCCGCCGTCTCTTCCTGCATGGCCGGGATGGCGTGCGAGTGGCGGTCCAGCGTGATCGAGACGGTCGCGTGGCCGAGGCGCTCAGATGCGTCTTGGCCGAGAGTAAAGAGGAGTCACAGCACGAGGATGAGGCACGGTCTGACAAGGACTGTTGGCTAGATCGTTCAATGTGGGTTATCATCCATCAGCGAGAGAATAATAGCCAGGAGTGAATGATGGCTCAGGCAGTTATCGATATTGACCGGGAAGTTCCCGACCACGCCAGAACCATCCTGACAAGCGTTCCGGGCGTGGCGGTGCGAGCTGGTCGCAGACGGAACGCCCTCGTGGTCAACCGTAGGACTTGGTCACTACTACTTGTCGCGAGTGCTCCGCGGCTCATTGCGCGGGCGCAGGAATCGATGTTCCCGACACTGGCGGGACCGGACAAGCTCGGGTTTGTTGTTGCCGATCGTCTGCCTGAACACGTTCGGAGGGACTTGGAGTCTGCAGGGTACGCCTACGCTGATGGGACGGGCGCGGCCCACATCGACGTTCCGGGCTTCTTTGTCCACGTGGAAGGCAAGCCATCTCGACGCCAAACACTCGTGGCCGCGCCGAAGGGGGTTGGAGTTACCGGTGTTCGCACCGTTCAAGCGCTTCTTGGAGAGCCCGAACGGGAGTGGTCTGTCCCTGCTCTCGCTACCGCTGCCGCTTGCTCCCACGGCGAAGCACACCGCGTCATGACGCGTCTGCAGGGGGAAGGGCTCATGACTTCCCATGGCCGTGCGCGGAGCCTACGTCGGACGGTGACAAGCCCCGCCGAGCTTCTCGACTGGCTTTCGAGTGTGCCATCCGCCCGACGAATCCGCGAGCGCCTTGACGCATTCCTCTACGCGACCGACCCAGCCGCGCTGGTGGCCACTCTCACGCGGAGAGCGTCTCAAGCTGGTCTCGAATACGCTCTCACCGGCACGGCTGCCGCCCACGCTTTCGGAGCGAGGATCACTTCGGCCGTCCCTGTCACAATGGTTCGAATCGCCCCTGCGACGGCCCTGGAGGAGGCTTGCTCCATACTCAAGGCAGAGCAAACCGACCGCGGGGCGAACCTCCTCCTCGTCCGAGATGTCGGCAGGGTTGGCGTCCACGGGCGAACCCAGACCAGTACGGCTCTACTGGCCCCTCCGGTGCGGGTATGGCTGGACATTCTCGATGAACCGCGCGGCGAAGACGCCGCCGCGCTTTTCAGGGAGTCCGTCATTGGCTGGTGATGGAGGCCACATCAGCGAATACGATCCGGGGCTCTCGGGAGTCATCCTCGGCGAGGCCGCTCACCTTCTCCGCCACCTTGGGTTCGCAGCCGAGCACGCGATTCTTATTGGAGGCCTTGTTCCTGGCCTTTTGGTTCTGAATCCTGAACCGGGCCGGCCAGTCCACGTCGGCACAACCGATCTCGACTTCTGCCTGACGGTCGCGTTGGTTGAGGGTGACACTGCGGAGTATGAACGGATCGAGAGCGCGCTCAAGAACGCGGGATACGAGCCTACACACGACACTTACTGCTGGAGGCGTGGAAGCGGGCTCGGATTGAAAGTGGAGTTCTTCTGTCCAGCATCCGATGATCGCCCGGCAGGGCAACTCTTCCGTCCCAAGGCGAGCGAGGAGCCCGTCGCCAAGCACAACATGGGGTCCCGTCTCTCCGCGATCGCCCTGGCTGCGGGGGCGGCCATTGCCGAAGACGTGCAGGTTGTGGAGCTAGACGTCGACCTGCCAGACGGTGCCGGTCGCATCCACCAACAGTTTCGGATCAGCGGGATCGTGGGCTTCGTTGTGGCCAAGGTCGGGGCTCTGGTCGGGCGAGACAAGCCTAAGGACGCGTACGACATCGTATGGCTACTGGAGGCGTGGTCTGGTGGACCCGAGGGTGCAGCAGCGTCCGTGCGGGACAGCCCCCTGTACGAGCGAGCTGATGTGCAAACCGCTTTGCAACGACTCGCCCTGGAGTTTGCTGACATCGGCAGGGTCGGCCCCCGGTCGTACGCTCAATTCGTCGCGTCGCGTGGGGCCACCGCAGACGATCGCGATCGCCTTGCGCGCCAGGCAGTTGGAGCTGTGAGCGAGTTCACGAAGGCGTTGCGGCGCTCACCTGAGTCGAGTTCCACGACCGACTGAAGGCCCCAGACCCGCTCCGTCGCCCCCGTCGAGCCGAGCCGGACACGCGGCACAACCTCGGCCGCGGACTGTCGTTAAGGTCAAGAGAACACCAACCCCGCAATCAGTGCCGCCGCCTCCTCCTGCATCGCCGGGATGGC
>PKYM01000326.1 GCA_003132645.1 Actinomycetota bacterium
CAGGCGTGGCGGGCGTAGGCGCGGCCGGCGCGGCGTCATCCCCGACTTCGTCATCGGGCGCCGCCCACTCCGGCATCTCGAGCAGGTCGGTGCGGCCGCGCAGCAGGCGGATGTCGTCGAGCAGCAGCTCGGGCCGCGCCACCGCGCCGTCTGCATCGAGCGCCCCGGACTCGCGGTTCAGCGCGTCCAGCAAGACCCCCAGCTTGACCATGTTGAGCGCCGTCCAGTTGCGCATGCGGCGAGCCATCAGGCCGCGGTCGTTTTGCACCGTGAGCTCCTGCTTGGTCGTGATGCCGCCGCGCGGGCAGTCGAGGTGACAATTGCCGCATTGCGTGCAGCCGAAGGCCGCCGCCTTGCCGATCGTCCCCTCGACCAGGCCGTCGGCCCCGGCGATCAGCACCTTCAGCATATCGAGCTCGCCGCGCAGCCCGCCCGAGGCCAGCAGGCGCGTGCCGCCGCTCGCCCCGAACGGCACGCCGTTGGCGTCGCGGATGACCCGCAACCCCGAGCCGTCGAGGTCGACCTTCTCGCCCATCAGGGCGTGATGGGTGTGCAGGACAGTGCGAAAGGCGTCGGGCCAGCCGACGTGCGCCGAGTCGCCGTGATAGTTGCCCGAGCCGCCCGTGCCGGCGTCGATCAGCAGGTAGTCGACGACGAAGTTCGACCACATGCCCGCGGCCACATAGCGGGTGTAGTTGGAGCCGGTGATCTTAATGCCGCAATAGGTGCTGTACAGCAGCCACAGCCAGACCTCGGCCGGCATGTCCTCGATCGAGTAGATGTCGTGTTTGGGGTCGGGCGACAGCGCGTCGGTGCCCACCGGGATGTTGCGCGCCTTGGCGACCGTCGGGGTGACCTTGGCGCCGGCCAGGCGGCCGCCCTTGCCGGGCTTGGCGCCCTGGTTGATCTTGATCTCGACGTCGCGCACGCGCCGCAGGTCGGCGCCGGTGATGCCGAAGTGGCCGCTGGCCGCCTGGAGGCTCTCCCAGCGCATGTCCTCGTCGGCGGCCAGCCTCAGCGGACCGCCCTCGCCCGACGAGGTCATGGTCAGCCCGGCCGAGCCTTCGATGCGGGCGATGAGATAGTCCTCGGAGGCCGCGCCCAACGAGGTCGAGGCGTGACAGACCGGTCCGTGCCAGATCGGCTCGCGCACGCCCAGGCCGCTCACCACAAGGCCGCCGCGCGGATCGCGGCGGATCGTGACGGCGCCGTCGGCCGAGGCGCGCAGCACAGTGGTCCCCCTCATGCCCGAAACGCTGAGCGCGCCGGAAGCTTCGGGGGCGTCGACAGATCCAGGCGCTCCGGGAGATCCTGGCGCTCCGGGCGCTCCGGCGGCAAGCTCGATCTGGGTCTCGTGGCCGTCGCTTCCGACGGCGCGCAGCCAGAGGGCAGCGTCGCCCTCGAGTGCGCCTTCGAGCGGGTGGCCGCGGCGCAGGCGCGCCTCGAAGCCGCCGCGCTCGTCGGCCTCGAGGCCGACGAGCGCGGCGGCCTGCGGGCCGGGATGCACGGTGACCCGGGTGCCGGGCGCCACGGCGCCCGGCCGCAGAAAGCCGCGCGGCACGGCCAACGAGAGGTAATCGAGCAGCGCCGGGTCGCGGTTCAGGCGCTCGAGCGACCAGGCCACCGAGGCGCGTGACAACCGCAGTCCGACGCGGTCGAGTGAGTACTCGTCATGGCCGCCCGAGACCAAGAAGTCCTCGACGCCCGGCAGCTCGCCGGCCGCCATGCGGTAGATCACCTCGAGGAAGTCGGCGTTCACCGAGCGGCTCGAGTTCTCGACGTGGTAGCTCGCCCCGCCCTCGGCCAGCACGCGGGCGGCGAGCGGCAAAGGCAAGCCGGGCTCGCGCTCGGCCAGCAGGGCCGACACGCGGTAGCGCCCGGCGACGTCGGCCGGCACCGGTTCGGCGGCCACCCGAGCACGGTTCTGGGTGGCGTTCAGCGCCCCGAACTCAGGGGTGGCGAGCGCGTCGACTTCGCGCACCCAGTCGGCCGTCATGGTGATCGCCATGGCGTTGCCCGAGGTCTTCTGGATGTCGTCGATGCCCATGCACGACAAAAAGTCGAGGATGCTGTGCTGCCAGCAGCTCAGCGTGCAGCGCGCCAGGTCGGTGAGCTCGGCCGGGCTCGTGGCCGCCAGCGCAGCCTCGACGATCGCGCGGCCGGCGTGCTCGGGCAACGCCGCCGACGCGCCGGGGGCGCCATGAACGCCGGGGGCGGTGCGGGCGCCGGCCAGCGTCAGGGCATCGACCAGGCCGGGGACCAGCGGAATGACGGCGGCGTGAGTCATCGCGCCGCCGTTGGCGCCCAGCAGCACGCTCTCGTAGACCGTGGCCGCGGAAGCCTGGGTGTCGCCGTCGCCGCCCGCCGAGACGAGCTGCACGCGGGCCCGCAGCAGGCGGTCCTTGAGGAACGCGTCGATGCGCGGCGTCAGCCGGTACGACTTCGCCGGACCCGCGTGGTAGTGAACCAGAGCCACGCTCTCTGCGCCCGCCGCCTCGAGGAGACGCTCCCAGAACCGCCCTTCGCCGGCATTCCCCTTGCCTGGTGCTCCGCCGCCGTCGTAGCGCAGGTAGACAGAGACCAGCAGCTTGGGGTTGACGGCCAGGGCGGCGGCGACCATCCGGGCGAGCTCGCCCTCATCGCCGCGACCGTCGCTCCACGGATCGAGCTCCACGATGCGAGCGTCCCGCAGGAGCGCCACGAGCGCCTCGCGCTCTGTCGCCCCATGGCCGAGCGTGACCCGCATGGCGGCGCGACGGTCGGCGGCCCGGCCTTGGTCGGTGAATGCCTCGGACAGCAGCGCAGCGTGGTGAGGCGAAAGCCGCACGAGCAGCGCCGCAGCGTGGGGCAGCAGCTCGGCCGCGTGGCGCAGCGCCCGATCGGCTTCGACCACCACCAGGGTTCGTGTGCGCACGTCGTGGCCGGGATCGGCGACGGCGACCGCCCGCAGGTAGGCAAGCTCGAGACCAACGTCCGCGGCAAACGGCAGCGGCCCCACGATCATCGGCAGGTCGAGGCGCACGGCGGCAAGGCGGATGGCGGCAGGCCCGGCGAGGCGCTCGCCACGTTCGCCAATCTCCCCGGCGGCGCGTCCCCGGAACACGACTGCCGGACGCTTGCGCACGATGTCCCAGGCGGTCGAGAACTCCTCGCGCAGACCGTCGTTGGCAGGGTGGGTGATGGCCGCGTGCGAGAAGTACGAGCGGAAGTAGCCGTGATGCCAGGCCGCGCCCATCGTCAGGGGCTCGTGGCGGAAGCGCTCCTTGAGCAGCTTGTCGAGGTCGAAGGCGGAGAGCTCGAGCCCGGGCACGTCGCGATTGGGTCGCGCGTAGTCGGCCCGCAGCACCCTGCTGCGGCGGTTACGCTCAAAGCTCCAGAACTCAGCCTCGTCGACCCCGGCGCGGGCGAGCAGGTGCGAAAGCAGGGCGGGAGTGTCGTCGCGAGCGGTAGGCCGCGGGCGCCGCGGGTCGGCGACGTAGGCCAGCAGGTCCTCCCAGGAGGCGATCTGATCGGCCGTAAGNNCTCAACGCGCCGAACTCGCTCAGGGCGGCGAGCCAGTCGGCCGCCGGCGCCTCGACGACGCGCAACGTCTGGCCGCCGTTGTCGCGATTGGCCGGACACACCTCGACGCAGGTCCCGCAGCCCACGCAGCTTGCCTGGTCGGTGGAGATGAGACGCACGTCGGCGTCCTCGAACTCGCGGTTGGCTCCTGAAGGACAAACGGCCACGCAAGCCGCGCAGTGGCGACAGGTGGCCGCCGCCCCGGCGTCGTTTTCGGCGCGCAGGACGAGAAACGAGACTCTGCCGGCAAGCGACGCCGGCGTGCGGCGCAGATACTCACCGGGGCGGACCTCGAGGAACGCGCGCCGGTAGCGCGGCGAGCGCCGCAGCGCAGCCAGCGCGGCTTCGCGCGCGGCCCGGCTGCCCTGGTCGCCGCTGCCCGGGTCGGCCGACTCGCGCGCCGGCGTGGCCGGTCGCAACTCCTCGAGCGCCGCGTAGACCTCGAGATGAGCGATGCCCGCCTGACACACCTGCTCGCAGCCGCCGCATCGCAGGCAAAGGTCGAGCAGGACGCCGGCGCCGGCGGACAGCCGGCGCCGCGCGCAGGCCGTCTCACCGTGATGGACGAGCGCCTGAGGCAGACGCAGCGCCAGCTCGTCGTAGACCGGGCAAACGGCGTTGCACTCACCGCA
Organism: Actinomycetota bacterium; assembly: GCA_003132645.1. GTDB lineage: Bacteria > Actinomycetota > Thermoleophilia > UBA2241 > UBA2241 > Bog-752. The sequence continues at coordinate 4,194 of PKYM01000326.1, forward strand.
GTTGACACAGTGCAACGAGCGGGCCAGCACCGGCAGGTTCCGGCGCCCAGGTTCGCCTGTGTCGTGCCGCACCGGTTCGCCCCGACCGTGCCCCGGTCCCGGGACGAACCGAAGAACCGCGCGCACGAGTCGCACAGCCGCAGCGAGGCCCGGCGTGCGCCAGGCACTGCCCATCAGGCCCACGCCGGGCCGGTAGACGTGCTCGACGACCCAGCCCAGAGGGCCGCGCAGCTCCAGCCCGAACAGCACGCCGCGGCCGAGCAGCCGGCGCGGATCGAGGGTCGCCTTGATCGCGCCCAGGCGGGTCAGGCCGGCGGCGCCGAACTTGTCGGCGGCAAACGAGCTCTGCCAGCGGCCGAGCACGTAGGGCCGCCCGCCGTGGCGGCGCACCGCGAGATCGAGCAGCGCCGGCGTCAGGGCCAAGTCGAGCAGAAACGACGACGAGCGGTGATCGGTCAGATAGCCCGCGATGACGAGCGTCCGCTCGCCGGTGAGAAAGTAGACCTCGTGTTCGAGAGCGACGCCGGCGCCGCGCGCCAGGCGCGCGGCGCCGGCAAGAAACGCAGCGGTCTCGCCGGCCGGCAGCTCGATCTCGGCCGCCAGCAACCCCGGTCCGAGCCGTTTGTTCCGCTGCGGCCGGAAGCGCGCCGCGGCGAAGGCCACGCTCTCGTCGGCCATGACGACGGGCTCGCCTGGCAGCTCGGCGAGGCGCGCCGCGAAGCGGCGCGCCGCTCCCTCCTCGAGAAAGTCGACATAGAGCAGGGCGGCGGACGCGAGGCGCGGCTGGTCCCCGGCCGGCACGTACGTCACGCCGAAGTCGCGCGGCCCGCGGATGCTGCTCCAGGGCATGTCAGAGTCGGTCGACAGCGCCGCCGGAAAGCGCCGCCACTGCTGACGCGCGTCGTCGGCGGCAGCCAGGGCGGCGTGGCGACGGTGAGCCGCCGAGACCATCTCGAGGTTCGCCGGTCGGGGCAGGCTGGTGCCGGCCTTGGCGGCAATGAACGTGGCGGCGCGCAGCGCGGCGGCCTCGTCGGCGAAGCCCAGCAGGAAGGCGCCGATCTCGGGCCGCCGGCCCACCGCCACGACGAGCTGGGTGATGACGCCCAGAACGCCCTCGCTGCCGGCGAGGTCGGCGAGACCGAACGGCGCCAGCNNGAATGAAAGCGCACGAGCTCCCCGCTGGGCAGCACCACATCGGCGGCGCGTACGATGTCGAGCACCTGTCCGGGCCCGAACGCGTTCAGGCCGGCGCCGCCGGTCGCAAACCAGCCGGCCAGCGTGGCGCCCAGGTTCGAGGGGTAGACCGGCAGCGCCAGCCCGCGGCGCGCCAACACGCGGTGCACGCGCCGCAGCCGGGCGCCGGCCCCCACGACACAGACCTCGCCGACCGGATCGATGTCGGCCTTGTCGAGGTGGGCCAGATCGAGCACGAGCCCGCCGTCGTTGGCCACAGCGCCGCCGAGCGCAGCCGAGGCCGCGCCACGCACCGTGACCGGAGTGGCCGTGGCGCGCGCCCAGCGCAGCGCCTCGATGACTTCCATCGTTTCGTCTGGCAGGAAGACGAGGTCGGGCAAGGCTCTTGTGAGCTGTCGCGTGAAGATCCTGCCGAGGTAGACGTTCTGGTCGCGATCGGACTCGGCCAGCAGCGCCGGATCGACCACGAGACGCGCGGCGCACGACGCGGCGGCCGCGTCGTCGAGACCGCCGGCAGAGATGAGGTGAGCCGCAAGCGACAGCGCCAGCCGCCGCGAACGCTCACTCGCCGGGCGCACGCCCAGTGGCAGGCCGCCGACCAGCATCCCCGACAGCGAGGCCAGGCCGTTGGGGTACGGAACGTCGAAGGGAAGCGAGGAGAGCGAGCCTGAGCCAGCGCTCTCGGCCAGACCGCGTTGAGAAGGCGCGCCTGGTTTCATGCACGCCGCCGCCACGGCCGCAGTTGAGCTTTCACTAGACGCACCGCGCTTTCGTCGTCGTCTGCGTTCTGGTGGGCTGCGGTCGGCCGGGCCCAAGGCCCGGCACACCCTGGAGTAAACCGTGGCCAGCGGCCCAAGTCAAACCGGTCGCGCCGATCGTGGAGACGATCGCGCCGGCGATCGACAAGGCGATCGTACCGACGATCGCGACAGTGACGATCGGCCGGGAGACTCGGGCCGTCCCGGCGCTGCCCATGGGGTTGCCGCTACCTTGATCAATTGGCCNNTTGGCCAATTGATCAAGGTAGCGCGAAGGGGGTACAGGCAGCGAGCGCGCGACGGACCGATGGTACGATAGCCTGCGCCCCGCCAAGGAGTTCACCATTCCCGCCGAAGCGCGACACGGTGTCGAAAGCCCCCCCGCCCGGATCGGCCTGACCGAGGCTGAAGCGACGCGGCGGCGGGCGGCGGGCAACGGCAACGAGGTGCCGGCCAGCGGCCGCACCTACCGCCAGATCGTTCGCGACGACGTCTTCAACTTCATCAACAACCTCCTCTTCACGCTCGCCATCGTGCTCATCGCCGTGGGCCACTACCTCGACGCGCTGCTCTCTGTCGGCGTCGTGCTGGTCAACACTGTGGTCAGCCTCTACCAGGAGGTGCGCGCCAAGCGCACCCTCGATCGCATCGCCATCCTGACCAGGCCGCACTCGGTGGTCGTGCGCGACGGCCGGGAGCGCGAGATCGACCCGGCCGAACTCGTCGTCGGCGACACGCTGAAGATCGCGGCCGGCGATCAGATCGTGGTCGACGGCCGGCTGCTCGGGCCGGGTTCTCTGGAGGTCGACGAATCGCTG
>PKYM01000209.1:0-1983 GCA_003132645.1 Actinomycetota bacterium
CTCGGCGCCGCCCTCGAGATCCCCGACTGCGACATCTACCGGCTGGCGGGCACCGACCGCATGGTCTGCCTGGCCTCCACGGTCGACGGCATCTACGACGGCTCCTGGGTGGGCTACGAGATCCACCTTCCCGACTGGCCCACCGACCGGCTCGCCGTCGAGACGGGTCACGCGGTCACCGTGGCCAGCCTCGACGATCCGCGGCTCAGCGAAGTGGAACGCGAGGTGATGCGCCGCTACAACCAGTACAGCTGCGTCTCGTTGCCCCTGATCGCGCGCGACAAGGTCATCGGCGTGGTCGACCTCCTCGACCATGTCGAGCGCAGGTTCAGCGAGGAGGAGATCGCCATCGCCGAGGCGGTCGGCCAGCTCGTGGCTCTGGCGCTCGAGCACGCCCGGCTCTACGAAGAAGTCAAGAACCTCCACCTCGGTAACCTGCGGGCTTTGAGTTCAGCCCTGAGCGCCAAGGACTACTACACCCTCGGCCACGCCAGCCGGGTGGCCGCCTACATGGCCTTGCTGGGCCGCGAGCTGGGCTGGCCGGCGGAGCGCCTCGAGGTGGTCGAGAACGTCGCCTTCCTGCACGANNTGACCTCGGAGGAGTGGGAGCTCATTCGCCAGCATCCCGGCATCAGCGCCGAGATCGTGCGCCCGCTGTTCGATGAGGCGCTCGTGGCCGGCGTGCGCCACCACCACGAGCGCTTCGACGGCAAGGGTTACCCCGACGGCCTGGCCGGCGAGGAGATCCCCTTGCTCGCCCGGGCGATGTGCGTCGTGGACTGCTACGACGCCATGTCCTGCGAGCGCCCCTACCGGCCGGCACTGAGCTATCGCCAGTGCCTCGCCGAACTGCGACGCTGCGCCGGGGTGCAGTTTGACCCGCAGATGGTCACGGCCTTCTTGCGCGTCCTGCAGCACCTCCGGCGGCGGCGGACGTGGGTCACTAAGCTCGCCTCCCAGGCCGCCCAGCTGATCGACCCGACGACACACGCCCTGTTGCGCACGCGCGCCGATGAGGAACGAGCCGAATACCACGAGATGGTGGCCGCGCTGCGTGCGTTTCGCGAGACTCATCCGCCGCTGCGCTTCGTCACGACTTTCGCGCTTCAGGGCGACCAGTGCATCACCGTCTTAGACACCGGCGAGACCGACAGCGAGATCTCCCACTGCGGCGACCCCTGGCTGGCTGAAGACGAGCTGGCCCGCGTGCTCGCCCAAGAAAGTACGCTGGCCAACGTTCTCACCGCCGACGACTTCGGCGTCTGGGTGTCGGGCATCGCCCCGCTGCGCGACGAGAAGGGCACGATCGTCGCGGCCGTTACCGTGGACGTACCCGTCGTGGAGTCGCTCGCCCGCGACCAGCAGACCGACCGCTCCCACACCCTGGCGGCCATGCTGCAGTCGGCCGCCATCCGCTTCAGCCGGGCCGAGGTCGAGGCGATCACCGACGGCTTGACCGGCCTCTACAACCACCGCTACTTGCACGAACGCCTCGAGGAGGAGCTCAAGCGCGCTCGGCGGCGCAAGAGCACGCTTGGCCTGCTCTTCTTGGACTGCGATCACTTCAAGATCTACAACGACACCTATGGACATAAGGCCGGCGACGCCGCCTTGGCGCGAATCGCGCGGATCATTGAATCCGGCAGCCGGCGGATCGATCTGGCCGCTCGCTACGGCGGCGAGGAGTTCGTGCTCGTGCTCGTCGACACCGACACCGCGGGTGCGCTGCTTGTCGCCGAGCGCATCCGCGCCGAGGTTGAGGCCTCGGGCGCCAAGGGCGGAGCGCCGCTCACCGTCAGCATCGGCGTAGCCGGCTACCCGCAGGACGCCGGCGCCCGCGACGAGCTTCTCGACAAGGCTGATTGGGCGATGTACGCGGCCAAGCGCGCCGGGCGCAACCGTGTGCTGGGCTTCTCAGACGACTGCGTGAAGGGCGAGACCTGGCTCTCGCGACGGGGCCGGTAGGTCAGGAACGGCGTCGCG
>PKYM01000209.1:1994-3168 GCA_003132645.1 Actinomycetota bacterium
CGATGCTCACGGTAATGATCGGCGGCGTCTTGTCGCTCCCAAAGCTCTCGGTCTCTACGGAGTGCCGAATACGCTCGCCGACGATGTGGGCTGCGCCCTGACTGCTGTCCGGCCCGATGCGGTTCGCCTCGGGCACAAGCGAGCGCTGTGCGATCTCTTGTCGGAGGCCGCCGTCGCTGATCACGTCGCGCAGGCGTTCGCCGGCGCGCAGGCCGCCCTCGGAGGGGGTACTGGGCAGGATGATGGCGAACTCCTCGCCGCCGTAGCGGGCCACGAGATCGACCTGGCGGCGCGTCTGGGATAGCAGTACAGACGCCAGGGTGCGCAGCAGGGTGTCGCCTCTGGGATGACCGAAGGCGTCGTTGTAGGCCTTGAAATCATCGATGTCGATCATCAGCATCGACAGCGCCAGTTCGTAGCGTTTGGCACGCGCCACCTCCTGGGCCAGACGCTCGTAGAAGTAGCGGTGGTTGCAGAAGCCGGTGAGCCCGTCGGTGATGGCGAGCTGCTCGACGCGACTGTAGAGACGGGCGTTCTCGATGGCGACGGCAGCCAGGGCCGCCAGCGTCGCGGCAAGCTGCTCTTCTTCGGCCGTGAAGCGCCGCAGGCGACGTTTCTCGACGAGCTTAAGACAGCCGATCACCTCGTCTTTGAAGATCAGGGGCACCAGCAGGCAGCTCTTCTCGCCCCAGAACTCCATGCGGGTGCGGTCGGCTTGGGGCAGGTTGGGGTCATCGATGTGGTTGGCGATCGTGTGCCGCTCGGTGAGCACCCGCCGGAAGGACGGCTGCTGTTCGAGATCCTCTTTGGAGCCGACCCACTCGCCGTCTGCTGGGTGTGGCTTCTGAGCCCACAAAGCCTGGCCGACGGTCAGGTTCTCGGCGGCTCGGTACTCGTAGATGTCGCATTCCCAGAGGTCGAGGACCTCGGCTGTGCGCTGTGCGACGCTGGCCAGGACCTCGTCTAGCACGAGGCTCGAGGAGATCGCCGAAACGATCTCAGCGGCCACCGCAAACCGTTCTACGGTCGACATCTGCCACCCCGGCATACGCCCGTTATCGCAGTCTGCGCATCTTACTCCGGCCGAGACGCCTGTCGAGCGATCACATCTCCAAGAGCGCCTCTATGCGGTGCTTGCCGACGCAATGCCGACGAGACGCACACTTACGGCCAA
>PKYM01000127.1:0-142 GCA_003132645.1 Actinomycetota bacterium
TGGATCGAGTCGTTGCGGATCAGGCCCTCGAGCGCCTGGGCGAGGTCGACCACCTGGCGCGTCTGCTCGTCAGAGTCGTAGGCCTGCTTGAGCTCGCTGCCGGGCGCCAGGGCCTGCTTGAAGGTCGCCGGCGGCGCCTGCT
>PKYM01000127.1:173-3929 GCA_003132645.1 Actinomycetota bacterium
TCGCGGCCGTACTTGCGGGCGACGTAGTCGATGACCTCGTCGCGGCGCTCGACCGAGAAGTCCATGTCGATGTCGGGCATGGACTTGCGGCCGGGGTTGAGGAAGCGCTCGAACAGCAGCTCGTATTTGAGCGGGTCGATGTCGGTGATGCCCAGCGAATAGGCGACGATGCTGCCGGCTGCCGAGCCGCGCCCGGGACCGACCGCGATGTTGGCATCCTTGGCGAACTTCACGAAGTCCCAGACGATGAGAAAGTAGGCGCTGAAGCCCATGTCGCGGATGGTGTCGAGCTCGAAGGCGAGCCGTTCGCGGACTTCGGTGCTGGGCTCGGCGCCGTAGCGGTGACGCACCCCGGTCTGGCAGAGCTCGCGCAGGTACTCGTCTTCGAGGCGACCGTCGGGCACCGGGTAGCGCGGCAGCAGGGTACGCCCGAAGGCCAGCTCGACGTTGCAGCGCTCGGCGATCTCGACCGTGCAGTCGCAGGCCTCGGGATAGTCGGCGAACAGTTCGCGCATCTCGGCGCCGGTCTTCAGGTAGAACTCGTCGGTGCTCATGCGCGGCGCGGCCTTGGGCTCGTCGAGCAGGCACTGCGTCTGGATACAGACGAGCGCGTCCTGGGCCCGGGCGTCTTCGTGGCGCAGGTAGTGGACGTCGTTTGTGGCCACCGTCTGCAGCCCTGTCTGGCGGGCCAGCAGGGCGAGCTTGGGAACGAGCACGCGCTGCTCGGCGATGCCGGCGTCCTGCAGCTCGACGTAGACGTTCTCGTGGCCGAACAGCGAGACGAGGCGCTCGATCTCGGCGAGCGCTTCGGCGTCGTTGCCCTCGCGCAGCAGCAGCGACGCCCGGCCGCTCATGCAGCCGGTCAGACAGATCAGGCCGGCGTTGTGGCGCCCCAGCAGCTCCCAGTCGGCGCGCGGCTTGTAGTAGTAGCCCTCGAGGTAGGCGGCGGTGGCGATCTTGATGAGGTTGGCGTAGCCCTCGTTGTCGCGCGCCAGCATGGTGAGGTGGGAGTAGCGCTCTTTCAGGCCGGCGCGCCCGTGGCGATCGGAGACGACGTACAGCTCGAGCCCGATGATGGGCTTGACCCCGACCTCCTTGGCGGCCCGGTAGAACTTGACGGTACCCGACAGGGAGCCGTGGTCGGTGAGCGCCACGGCGGGCATGCCGAGCTCGTGCACCCGTTCGACGAGCGGCCGCACACGGCAGGCGCCATCGAGAAGCGAGTACTCGCTGTGGACGTGGAGGTGAACGAAATCGGATTCCATCTGCGGGGACTGATTCTACCGCAACCGGTCGCTCGACGAAGCGACCGCACGGTGATTCCCGCGATGGCGTCGCCGAGCCGATGCCAGCGCGGCCCAGTGGACGGCCTCGGCGCCCGCAAGTCGCGCGCCGCGGGCGCCGAGCGACAGCGCCAGGGACGTCTTGAGGCGACGAACGGTGGACGGACCAGGCCGCGAGACAAGCGGGAGCTCGCTGATGAGCCTGTCGACATAGCCGCCGAGCATTCCCCCGGGGCGCACGCTCCTGAGGTGGGGGTCGACCCTGTAGTCGAAGCGTGCCGCGGCGACCATGGTTGCAATGTACAGCAGGCGTTCCACGCCACAACGGGTCGCCAGCGCCGTGACCTCGCGCCAACCACGGCTATCAAGGGTGACGGCGATGAGGGCGACATCCAGCAGGTCGCGGACAGCCAGCCCGTGACGTAACACATGCACCGCGCTGACGACGACCTGGCACTCCGGGCTCAGAGCCCGCAGCACGCGATTGCCACAGTCGACTTCGACGGCCTCTGCAAGCATCTCGCCGACTGGAGTGACCCCAAACTCCGCGCGCTTGATGTCCCAATGCAATTCGAACAGAAAGGGCGCCGGCCCCGGACAGCGGAAGCAGGTGTGGTAGAAGTGACGATCCACGTACCACGCCGGCAGCGGCTCGTCGTGTGCAAACCCGGCCTCCTCGAACGCCCGCTGCGCCGCGGCCACGTCTGACGGCCTCACGAGGACGTCGATGTCGGACGCCGGTCGCGCGGCTGGGTCGCCCCAGAAGCGGGCGCCGAGGGGCAGACCTTTGATGACGGCGGCTGGAACGCCCAACGTCGACAAGACGTCGAGCGCCCCGGCCGCCGCCCGCGCCATCAGGGTGGTCCGCACGAAAGCCGACTTGTCGGCCTCGAGCAGCAAAGGATGCTCGGCCCCGTGCCGTGCCGCAAGCAGGTCGAGACGCTGGTCGCGGAGCACGCGCACGAACCCGTCGTCGATGGCCCCGAGCCAGGCCGGGTAGCCGGCGACGACCTCGCGCAGCCACAGGGCAACGGCCCGCTCGGACGGCGAGCTCGGACCGACGTCTGGGTTCATGCGCTGCGGACGGGGTTGCTCAGGCTGCCCACGCCCTCGACTTCGACCGTGACGGTCTGGCCCGGGGATAGCGGCCCGACGCCGGGCGGGGTGCCGGTGAGCAGCACGTCGCCGGGCTCAAGGGTCATGATGCCAGACACGAACACGAGCAGGTCGAGCGGCCCGACGATCATGTCGCCGACCCAGCCGCGCTGCACTTCGACGCCGTCGAGCGCGGCCGTCACGGCGGCGCCGGCCGGCGGCATCTCCCGCACGATCCAGGGCCCCAGCGGACAGAAGGTGTCGAAGCTCTTGCCGCGCGTCCACTGGCCGTCGAGCGCCTGCAGGTCGCGGGCGGTGACGTCGTTGCCGCAGGTGTAACCCGCCACGTAGTCGGCGGCCGCGGCCGCCCCGACGGCGCGGCAGCGGCGCCCCACGACGAGCGCGAGCTCGGCCTCGTAGTCGACCTGCGCCGAGCGTTCGGGCAGCACGATCGGCTCGCGCGGACCGATCACCGCGCTGGGCGGCTTCAGGAAGAGGATGGGCTCGGCCTTGACCTCCATCGCAAGCTCGGCGGCGTGGGCCCGGTAGTTCAGCCCCACGGCCACGACCTTGGCCGGCAGCACCGGCGCGAGCAGGCCCACGCCGGGCAGCGCGACGACGCCCGTCTCGCGGGCTTCGGGCGCGAAAGCCGGACGGTCGAGCAGGCGGGCTTCGTCACCGTCGAACAGGCAGAACCGCGGCTCGCCGTCGACGAGCACCCGGCCGAACGGCAGCCGGTCGCGCGCGATCATGGCCGGGCCGGTCCGACAGGGGAGTCGGCGGAGGGTCGCAGACCGTCGGTCGCCTGCCCGGCGGGCTCGTCGATGGCCGGCCCGTCGTCGGCCGGCTCGTCGTCGGCGGGCTCGTCGACGGACGGCGCAGCCCCGGCGTCGTGCAGCATGCCGTACTCGATCGCGTCGACCAGCGCCTGCCAGCTCGCTTCGATGATGTTCTCAGAGACGCCGATGCTGCCCCAGGTGCGCTCGCCGTCGCTGGCATCGAGCAACACCCGGGTGACCGCGCCGGTGCCCTTGTTCTCGTCGAGGATGCGGACCTTGTAGTTCACGAGGTCGATGTCGCCGAGGTGCGGGTACTTGCGCACGATCGCCAGACGCAGGGCGTTGTCGAGCGCGTTCACGGGGCCGTTGCCCTCTCCGGTGGCGACGATCCGCTCGCCCTTCACGTGGACCTTGACCGTCGCCTCGGTGACGACGCGACCGTCCTCGCGCTGCTCGACGATCACGCGAAAGCTCTCGAGGCGAAACAGCGGCCGCCGGCCGCCGAGCTGATCGTGCAGGAACAGATCGAACGACGCGTCGGCCGCCTCGTAGTGAAAGCCCTCATGCTCCTTCTGCTTGAGACGCCGCAGGATGGCCCC
>PKYM01000127.1:3938-4359 GCA_003132645.1 Actinomycetota bacterium
GGCGAAGCCTCGACCGCGGCGACGTGCAGCCCGCCCTTATGGGTGAACGCGCTGCGTCCCACGTAGGGTTGGTGCGACCATGGCGTGACGTTGGTGATCTCGGCTACGAAGTGGGCCGTCTCGGTCAGGCGTTCGAGCTGTTCGTCGGAGATCACCGGCAGGCCCATCTTGAGCTTCAGCCCGGGGATGATCGAGGTCAGGTTGGCGTTGCCGCAGCGCTCGCCGTAGCCGTTCATCGTGCCCTGCACGTGAACGGCGCCGGCGGCCACGGCCACGAGCGAGTTGGCCACCGCGCAATCGGCGTCGTTGTGGCAGTGCACGCCGACCGGCGTACCGCCCGGCGGGACGGCAAGCTGAGCGACGACCGCAGCGACGACGCGCTCGATCGCCGGCGGCAGCGCGGCGCCGTTGGTGTCGCACA
>PKYM01000001.1 GCA_003132645.1 Actinomycetota bacterium
ATGCCGAGGATGTGGGCAACGACCTCTGCGAACTGCAGCAGCAGGACTACTCCTACAAGGCCGTCAAGACGGTCGTCCCCAGCGAGCAGCGCCTCATGCAGGAGGCGCAGTATCGCCTCACGATCCCCGTGCAGTACGGGGCCCAGGCCGACCTGGGTCGCTACTCGAAGCCCGACGGGCCGTGCCCCAACTGGTCGCAGCTTCTGCCGGAGGGGCGGATCGACGAGGCCCGCGCCGCCCAGGAGGAGGCGGCGGCCGAGTCCGAGGAGGACATGGTCCGCATCGGCGAGGCGATGTGGGAGGCCGGCGCCGACGGCATGAACTTCGACACCTCCGGCGCCGCCGGCGACGCCGACTTCCTCGCCGTGCTCAAGGCGGTGCGCCGACTGCGCGAGGCGTGCCCCGACCTGAGCATCGAGCTCGGCATGGCTTCGGAGTTCGTGCTCGGTATGCACGGCGAGCTCGAATGGGAGGGCGTCAGGCTGGCCGGCGTGTGGCCGGTCGAGCAGTTGCGCCTGGCGCAGCAGGCCGGCGCGACGATCTTCGGTCCGGCCGTGAACATGAACACCGGCCGCACCGTGGCCTGGAACGTCGCGAGGGCGATCGCCATCATCAAGCCCTGCATGGACGTGGCCGAGATCCCCGTGCATCCCAACGTCGGCATGGGGGTCTGCGGCGTGCCGATGCACCCCTTCCCGCCGGTCGACGCCGTCGCACGCGCCTCGCGCGCCTTCATCGAGATCCTGCGCGTCGACGGTTTGTAGATGGGCTCCGGCGATGCCTTGGGTGTGCACATGGTGCACATGCTGGCCTCGGGGATGAACGGGATGCGCACCGCCGGAGACCTGGTGATGCGAATGCAGATGACCCGTGGCATGCGGCTCAAGGAAGCGAAGGTGTACGTCGCCGACAGACTCGGTGTCTCGGTGCGCGACCTCTCTGACGGCGTCGTCATGCAGGACGTACGCAGCGAATTCGGCATCGGCCGCCTCACCGAGCTCGAGAACGAGTGCGTCGGCGAGCCGACGGCGATGGAGGCGAAGTTCAACATCGCCGAGCTGCTCGACCTGCCGATCAACTGCGTCCAGCGGTTCCGAAGCAGGGTGCGGTCGCTGCGCGGCGAGGAAGGTGAAACGTGCTCATGAACGACACCAGCACGCTGACGAAGATCGAACCGACGAGGAGTTGACCGCGATGACCCGGCCACAGATACACCTTCTCTTCGATGAGGAGCGCGCCGTGCTGCACGAGCACACGCTTACCGTGCTGGAGGAGGTGGGTGTCGCCTACAACACGCCCGCAGCCATGGATGTGCTCGAGGGGACGGGGGCGATCCTCGATCGCGACCGTCTCACGGCGCGGCTGCCGCGCGAACTCGTCGGGCGCTGTCTGGAGACCGTGCCGCACAAGCTGCTGCTCGCCGCCCGCGACCCGGCCAACGACGTGTGGCTGGGTGACGGCAGCCTGAGCTTCACCAGCGACGGCACGGCGACGTACGTCGTCGACGACGAGACCGGCGAGCGCCGCGAGGGCAGCGCCGAGGACCAGAGGACGCTCAACCGGCTCTTCGACGCCCTGCCTAACGTCGACTACATCTGGCCGACGATCTCGGCCCGCGACCTCGACCCGGTGGCCGCCGACCTCGAGATCCAGGCGATCGCCTGGCGCAGCTGCGCCAAGCACGTGCAGGACGAGATCCGCACCCCGGAGCTCGTCCCGCCGATGCTGGACATGATGGCGGCCGTCGGCGGCGCGACGCCGGCCGAGCGGCCGGTCTACTCGCAGATCAACTGCACGATCGCGCCGCTGGGCCACGACACCGACATGACCGAAGCCAGCATCGCCATGGCGCGCGCCGGCGTGCCGATCGCCATCATGCCGATGCCGCTGATGGGCACGACGGCACCGATCACGGTGGCCGGGGTCACCGTCCAGTGCATGGCCGAGCTGCTCTCGGCGGTCGTGCTCTTCCAGCTCGCGGCGCCCGGCTGCCCGCTGATCGCCTCGCCGGAGCCGGCGTCCGCCGATCTGCGCAGCGGGCTCTACGTGTGCGGGTCGCCCGAGGCCGGAGCCGCGACGCTGGCCTGTATCGAGATGTCGAAGCACTACGGCCTGCCCACCCAGGGGGGAGGTATCGGCGGCGACGCCAAGGCCCCCGACTTCCAGGACGGCATCGAAGGAGGAGGCGTCCTCGATGTGCTGGTGGGCGCCGACTCGCTCGTCGGACTGGGTTGCTTCGACGGCGCCCAGGCCACCAGCCTGGCCACGATCGTCCTGCACAACGACGCCGCCGGCCTGGTCAAGGAGGAACTGCGCCGGGTGCCGTTCGATGCGGCCAGCTGTCTCATCGACGACATCCGCGCGGTGGGGCCGGGCGGGCACTTCATGGGGCGGCGCAGTACGCGTCGGCACGCGCACGACGTCTGGATGCCGAGCGTCCTGCGCCGCGGCACGTTCGAAGCCTCTCACGGCCGCACGCTGGTCCAGGACGCGCTCGAGCGGGCGCATGAGCTTCTGGCGACACATGAGGTGAAGCCGCTGCCCGACGACGTCGATCGCCACCTCGACGAGGTCATCGCCGCCCAGCGGCGACTGGCAGCGTCCGCGGTATAGGGTGGCGCGATGACCACCCTCCAGATCCTGTCGGCTGACCAGGGCGCGCAGGTGCACCAGCACGGCTTGCAGGTGCTCGCCCGTGTGGGCAGGCGCCAGAGTGTTCCACATCTAGTGACTGGGCCCGGCCTGCTCTGTTCTCCTGCAACGCGTGCTGTAGGCTTGGCCGGCCGCGACCACGACCGGAAGGAAACGCAGTGACGGCGACCCTCGACCGCGTGCGACTGGCTGACCTCACCCTCGACGAGGAGCGACGCTTCAGCGAACGCCACCCGCGCTCACGTCAGCTCTTCGAGCGAGCCGGCGCCCACCTCCTCGACGGCGTCCCGATGAACTGGATGGCGCGCTGGGCGAGTCGGTTCCCGCTCTACGTGCGCGAGGCGCACGGTGCCCACTTCACCTGCGTAGACGGCCACGACTACATCGACTTCTGCCTCGGCGACACCGGCGCCATGGCCGGTCACGCGCCGCCGGCCGCCGTGGCGGCGATCAGCGAGCAGGCGGCGCGTGGCATCACCACGATGCTGCCCACCGAAGACTCACTCTGGGTCTCGGCCGAGCTGGCGCGCCGCTTCGGCCTGCAGTACTGGCAGATGGTGCTGACGGCCACCGACGCCAACCGCAACGCCCTGCGCATCGCGCGTCACATCACCGGGCGACCCAAGGTGCTGATCTTCAACTGGTGCTACCACGGCTCGGTCGACGAGGCGCTGGCGGTCCTGCGGGACGACGGCTCGATCGCGGACCGGCCGGGCTCGGTCGGCCCGCCCGTCAACGCCAACCTGAACACGAAGGTGATCGAGTTCAACGACGTCGCGGCGCTCGAGCGGGCGCTCGAGCCGGGCGACGTCGCCTGCGTGCTGGCCGAGCCGGCCCTGACCAACATCGGCATCGTGCTGCCCGAGCCGGGCTACCTCGACGCGGTGCGCAGCCTCACGCGTGAGAGCGGCACGCTCCTGGTGATCGACGAGACGCACACGATCTGCGCCGGCCCCGGCGGCTGCACCGCCGCTTGGGGTCTTGAACCCGACATGGTCACGCTCGGCAAGCCGATCGGTTCCGGCATCCCCTGCGCCGTGTATGGCTTTGACCAGGCGATCGTCGACCGCATCCACGCCAACTGGGACTACGAGGCCTCCGATGAGAACGGCATCGGCGGTACGTTGTCGGGCAATGCCCTCTCGCTGGCTGCAATGCGAGCGACTCTGGGCGAGGTCCTGACCGACGCGGCCTACGCGCACATGATCCCGCTCGGCGAACGCTTCTGCGACGGCGTCCAGGCGGTGATCGACGAGTTCGCGCTCCCCTGGGTGGTCACGCGCCTCGGCTGCCGCACGGAGTACTGGCCGCGGCCCGCGCCGCCGTGCAACGGAGGCGAGGCCGCGGCCGCTGAAGACCCGGAGCTCGACCGCTTCATGCACCTGTTCAGCCTCAACCGAGGCATCCTCATGACGCCGTTCCACAACATGGCCCTGATGGCGCCCACGACCACCGCGGCCGACGTCGATTGCCACACCGAGGCGTTCCGCGAGGGAGTTGCGGCGCTGTTCAGTCAGAGGTGACCCCCACGGGCCACACCGGGTCCGCATGACCAGGCGGCCCGTTTGCTCGCTCATCAGCGCCTCTGATTAGAGGCACGCGTTCGGGGCCATGATGGCGGTCGCCCGCGCCATCGCCGAGGTGTACCGTGTCAAGGTTCTTGGAGAGTTAGTGCCGCAAATAGGTGTTGATCTGCGCGGCGTGTCGAGGGCGGGTGCGTTCGAGATGATTGCCGACGCAATGCCGACAAGACGCCTCGTCACCGGCCAACACGACTGACCACAGGTGAGCACGGAGCCCGTCTAGAACCTCGGACTGTGCAGCACA
>PKYM01000064.1 GCA_003132645.1 Actinomycetota bacterium
TTTGCGCCCTACGCTTCTATCCTGATGACGCTGCCGGCGCCCTGGCCGCCGCCCACGCAGGCGCCCGTCAGGCCGATCTCCTGGCCGCGCTTCTGGAGCTCGTGGATCAGGGTCACGATCATGCGCGTGCCGGTGTTGCCGAGCGGGTGACCGAGCGCGACCGCGCCGCCGTTGACGTTGACGATCTCGACGTCGAGGCCGAGCTCGCGGGTGGCGAGAGCGGCGACGCAGGCGAAGGCCTCGTTCAGCTCGGCGAGCTGCACGTCGCTGCTCTTCAGGCCGGCCTTTTCGAGGGCCTTCTGGGCGGCTACCGTCTCGCCGTAGCCCATCACGTCGGCGGGCACCGCCGCGGTGGCGCAGCTCACGAGCTGGGCGATGGGCTTGAGGCCGAGCTCGGCGGCCTTCTTGCGCGAGGTGACGACCAGCGCGCTGGCGCCGTCGGAGATGGCCGAGGCGTTGCCGGCCGTGACAACGCCGCCGTCCTTCTGGAAGACAGGCTTGAGCGCGGCAAGCGCCTCGGGCGTGGTCGCGCGCGGGCATTCGTCGGTGTCGACGACCTTGGGATCGCCCTTACGCTGGGGGATCGTCACAGGCACGATCTCGTCGGCGAAGCGGCCCTCGCTCACGGCCTTGCTGGCGTTGAGCTGGCTGCGATAGGCGACATCGTTCTGAAGTTCCTTGCTCACGCCGAACTGCTCGCTCAGCTTCTCGGCCGTGAGGCCCATGTGGTAGCCGCCGATCGCGCACCACAGCCCGTCGAGCACCATCGCGTCGTACATCTGAGCGGATGGCATGCCCATGCGGTAACCGCCGCGGCCGTTCTGCAGCAGCCACGGGGCGCGCGACATGTTCTCGGTGCCGCCGACCAGGTAGATCTCGCCCTCGCCGGCCTTGATGTTGGCCGCCGCCCAGGCCAGCGCCGCGGCGCTGGAGACGCAGACGCGGTTGACCGTGACGGCCGGGACGCTGTCGGGGATGCCGGCCTTGAGCTCGGCCTGGCGGGCCGTGTTCTGCCCGAGGCCCGCCTGGATGACGTTGCCGAAGATGACTTCGTCGAGCTGGTCGCCGCTCACACCGGCGCGCACGAGCGCTTCTTTCATGGCGACGGCGCCGAGATCGGTCGCCGGCGTGCCGTCGAAACCGCCCTGGAACTTGCCCTGGGCGGTGCGTACCGCGGAAAGGATGACGATGTCGTTATCTGCCACTGTGGCCTCCTGGACCTGCTAGGCGACCCCTTACGGGTTCTCGCGCGTCCTACGCGCCCTAAGGTCGCCTGGTTGAAGTTATGTATAAACTATCACGTCTTGGCGGCCGGGCTTTTGGCCCTTCTGGCCACTTCCTGCGCCAGGAAGGAGGCCACTTCGACAGGGGTCGTGCGCGGTCCGAAGCCGGCGTCGTAACCGAGCTCCTTGGCGAAGGCGTTGTTGATGCGCGGCCCGCCCACGATGAGCACGAAACGCTCGCGCACGCCCTCGGCTTCGAGCAGCTCGATCATCTTGGTCAGGTTCTGCACGTGGATGTTCTTCTGGGTGACGATCTGCGACACGAGGATGGCGTCGGCGTGGCGCTCGAGAGCCGCTCGCAGGAGCTGCTCGCAGGGGATCTGCGAGCCCATGTTGAGGATCTCCATCTCAGGATAGCGCTCGAAGCCGTAGTTGCCGGCGAAACCCTTCATGTTGAGGATCGCGTCTATGCCCACGGTGTGGGCGTCGCTTTCGATGGCCGCGCCGACCACCGACAGCTTGCGCTCGAGATGCTCCTTGATGAAGGCGTTGATGGCGTAGTAATCCATCTCCTCGACGTCGAGGTAGTCGCCCTTGACCTCGTCGGGATCGATGCCGACCACGGTGCGCCCGTAGGCGACATAGAAGGTGAAGTCGGGGTCGATGGCCTTGCATTCGGCCACCCCGACGTCGCGAAAGCCGAGTCGCTCGAGGAAGGCTTTGCCGACGTCGGCGGACTTGACCGAGTAGGCGATCGGCAGCGTGAAGGAAAGCTGCATCAGGCCGTCGTCGCGGGTGTCGCCGTAGGGCCTGACGATCATGACGCCACCTCCTGGCTTGCGCGCACCGACTCGCCCGGCGCGGGACCGGTCGGCGGTCCGCTCAGGCGGCCGTCACACAGCGCCGCGAAGAACGGGTTGAAGTAGTCGGCGCTGATCTTGAAGACGCCCTCGAAGCCGCGGCCGCCGCGCGGGTCGCGCTTGACGTCGGCGAACTCGCCGTCCTCGAGCGCCTTGAAGAGGCTGATCGCCTGCACGTGCTCGAGCTGTTCCGTGGCCCGGCGCAGGACGTCGTCGGCGCGCTTCTCGATCATGCCGCCGGGGCGAAACTCGACCTCGTCAGCGAGGTGACGGCAGGCTTCGAAGACGTACTTGGCATTCTTGATCGAGACGTAGCGATCCTGCAGCAGGGGCGTGTGCAGAGCCTCGGTGAGCATGCCCAGCAGCATGATCTCCTGGCCGGTGAAGATGCCGGTGAAGTTGAACATGCCGTCGATGATGTGGCCCTGGAAGATGTCGCCCGGCATGTACTTGGTGGGCGGCATGTACTTGAGTGGGTACTCGGGAAAGAGCTGGCGGATGAGCTGCGCNNTCGGCGACCTGGTAGACGACCTGGTCGGGCGTCGCCGGGTTGATCTCGAAGGCGTGTCCGAGGCCGATCTGCCAGGGCTCGAGGTTGGCGCGCAGGGCGAAGGCTTCGTTGATGAAATCGGAGCTCACGACCGTGTAGCCCTTCTCGAAGGCGTCGGCCGTGGTCAGGTAGTTGTCCTCGCCGGTGTTGATGATGATGCCCGCCCGGGCGTTGATGAGCCGCGAGAGGTACTGGTCGACGAAGGTGCGCTGCATGTTGATGTTGCGGAAGATGATGCCGTACATGGAGTCGTTCAGCATCATGTCGAGGCGCTCGAGGGCGCCCATCGTGGCGATCTCGGGCATGCACAGGCCGCTGGCGTAGTTGCACAGCCGGATGTAGCGGCCGAGCTCGGCGCCGACTTCGTCGAGGGCGGCTCGCATGAGCCTGAAGTTCTCCTGCGTGGCGTAGGTGCCGCCGAAACCCTCGGTGGTCTCGCCGAAGGGCACGTAGTCGAGCAGGCTCTGGGCCGTGGTGCGGATCACGGCGATCACGTCGGCGCCGGCACGGGCGGCCGCCTGGGCCTGAGCCGCGTCCTCGTAGATGTTGCCGGTGGCGACGATCACATAGACGTACGGCTTGAGCGCCTCGCCGCACTCGGCCACGAGCTCCTCGCGGCGCCGGCGGACGGCGTCGATGCGGCCCACGCCCTGCGCCGCGAGCTCGACGCCGCGCTGCTCCGCCGCGGCGCGCCGTTCGGCGGACACCGCCTCGAGGTGCAGGTCGCCGGCGGCCATGCCCTCGGCCACCTGCTGGGCGTCCTTGCCCGTGCGCAGCATGAGGTCGACGAAGGGCCGCACGATGCCGGCGGGCAGCAGCTCGCGGGCCTGCTCGACGACGACGTTGACGAGCGGCACGTCGATGTCGTTCACGCCCGTGACGCCCAGCAGGCGCAGCGTGGCGCGCTCGGTCGAGTCGGTCGTGTGCTCACTGATGTGGCGCTGGATGTCGTCGGCGATGGCGTTGGCCGCCTCTCGCGCGCGAGTGACGAGCGTTTCGTTCAGTTTGATCGCGTCGTGCACTGTCACACCGTCCTTGGCATAGGGGGAGACGTCGTCGGGCGGCCGGCGGTGTCGCCGGCTGGCACGGCGGCCAGGCCGTGGACGACGTCGAAGACGGGAGCGCGGTCGCCGACTGCGTCGGCGACCGCGCCGAAGAAGAGTTTGGCGTTGTAGGGCTGAGGAAGTCGGTAGGGGTTGGTGGTCACGGCCAGCACCCGCAGCGGCGTGAGCACGCGTAGCTCGATGCCGCGGCGGCGGCAGCGGGCCACGGTCGCGGGAGAGAGGATGAGAACGGTGGCGTCGCGCACGACGACCGTGACGTTGCGCCGCGGCGGCAGGGTGCGCAAGAAGTCGTCGGCGAACTCCTGCGTGAGCGCGCCGCCGACAAAGAGCACCTTCGCCGCGAGCCGTTCGACCTCGCGGGCCACTCGTACGCCCTCGCCGACGACGGTGTCGAGGTCGAGCGCGGTGCGGCGGCCCTGCTCGTCGACGGCGACCGCCCGGGCGCGGGTGAGCGTCTCGGGGGCTACCAGCGCGCGGGTCTGGGGGTCGATCTCGGGAAGGGTGAGCATCTCGAGAGTGGCCACCGTGGTCGCGACGGTCTCGTCGAGGGTCTCGGCGACCAGCCCACCGGTGGCCACGATCACCGCGTCGCTGACCCGTGGCGAGGCGCTGCCGAGGCGGTTGATGGCGCCGTCCACCAGCACGACCTGGGCGCCGTGAGCGTGCAGCCGCGCGGCCGTCGCGGCGACCTCGCTGAGGGTGGTCGGGCCGCTGATCTCGACGGCCCCGTCGCCGACGGCGCTGCCGAGGACCACGTTGCCCAGCGAGGTGTGGAAGGGCAGGCGTTCGAGCTGCTCCATGGTGTAGTGCGAGCGGTCGAGCGAGCCCACGGTGGTGGCGATGAGCGTGCCGCGCGGCGGCACGATGCGCGGCTTGTCGAGCCCCGTGAGGTGGTCGGTGCGCTCGCCGTCGAGGCCCAGCGAGGTGAGCCCGAAACGCAGCGCCACGTTGTCCATGAGGGCATTCACGACGGTCGTCTTGCCGGCGTTCTTGACGAGCCCGATGACGGCGATCGTGCGCGCGCCGCTTTGGCCGACGACGTCGAACAGGGTGGCCGGCCGCGCGCCGGCCGTGACGATCGCGAGCTGGGCGTCCGCGGGCACGATCATCGGCTCTCCCCGGCGGCGTCGTCGGTCTGAACGGGGGCAGCAGCGGCGGCAGCCGGCGCAGTCGCCGGGGGACGCTCGCCGGCGCCCTGCCGGCGGATCTCCTTGAGGTAGCCGAACACGGTGAAGCGGGAGAGGTCGAGGGCTTCGGCGACCTGCTCGGCGGAGCGCTTGACGAGGAACGCGCCGCGTTCCTCGAGTCGCGCCACGACCTCCATCTTCTCGTCACGGGTCATGGTCGCCGGCGTCTTGCGCATGTCGTTCAGGATGGCCGTGATCATGCCGGCCAGGACGTCGCGGATATCGCGGCCGAACAGCTCCTCGGTCTCGGGCGCGGCCTCGCCGCCGAGCCGCCCGACGGCCGTGAAGGCAGCCAGCGTGCGCTGCGCGTGAACGACCTCGGAGATGTCGAGATTGATGCCCAGGACGCCGATCGGCCGGCCTTTGTCGTCGCGCAGCGTGACGGCCAGCGACTTGAGGATCTTGCCCTCGGTGGAGGACACATAGAGGCGCACGTCGGGGGTCTCGTCGGCGTTGCGCAGGGAGCGCAGCATCTGGTCGCTGGGCGCGTCACCGAGGCGACGGTCGGTGACGTGTCCGTTCTCGATCGCGATGATCGAGTGGGGCATGTCGGCGAGATCGTGGAGCACGACCTCGCAGTCGGAGCCGAACATCTCGGCCAGCCCCTGCACGATGGCGAGGTACGAACGCAGATACGGAGTGCCGGCGCTGCTTGCGACCACGCGTATCCTTCCGCCGTCACGCGAGCGAGGGGACCGCACGACACGGCCGCCCAGCCCCTGAATCCTTTCACGTAAACCGTGACGAATCTAACGGCATCTGTCGAAAAAAGTCAACCGGGTACCAGAATCGGTTGAGAAATCGAGGCGTCAAACGCCGGTAAACTGCCGATTCGGCAACACGTGGCGAAATCGGCGACGGTTCCGGCAAGAGCGGAGCGTGGGGCGCGTCACAAAGGCGGGCGACCGAAAGCGACGCGGTTTCGACGTCCTCGGGCGCGCAGGACACTGTGTCTGAGGCGGTCCGGCGGCGGCGTGACGGTCTACANNGCGGCCGGGTGCCGAGCGTCACCTTCACGTCTGAGCTCGTGCCGTGCCGGTTGATGGTCGCCGTGACGACGTCGCCCGGCTTGTAGGCGGCGATCGCCTTGACGAGATCCTCGGCCGAGGTCACCGTCTTGCCGTTCAGGGCGGTGATGACGTCGCCGCCGACGGTGAAGCGTTCGCCCTGGACTGTGACGGTCGAGCTGCCGCCGTGGATGCCGGCCTTGGCTGCCGGGCTGCCCGCCTTGACCGCGGCGACCAGCGCTCCCTGGCTGACCGAGTACTTGAACGTCTTGGCGAGATCGGGAGTCAGCGTTTGCAGCGTGACGCCCATCCAGGGGTAGGCGACGTGGCCGGTGGTGACGATCTGGCTGAGGGAGTTCTTGGCGGTGTCGATCGGCACGGCGAAGCCGAGACCCTGGTTGCCGCCGGTGGTGGACTCGATGCTCTCATTGATGCCGATGACGTTGCCGGCGGCGTCGATCAGCGGCCCGCCGGAGTTGCCGGGGTTGATCGCGGCGTCGGTCTGGATGCCGTTGAAGATGTTCGTGCCGCTCTGGGGGCTGAGGTCGCGGTGAATGGCCGACACGATCCCCGAGGTGAGCGTGAACTCGAGGGCCAGGGGGTTGCCGATCGCCACCACCGGCTCGCCGACCTGGACCGCGTTGGAGTCGCCCATCGGCAGCGGATTGAGCTTGAGGCCGGCGGCGTCGACGGTGACCACGGCCACGTCGGACTGCGTGTCGATGCCCTTGATGGTGCCCTTCACGCTGCGGGTCTGCGATCCCGACCCCTTGAACATCACTGTGATCTTGCTGGCCCGCTTGCCCTGGTCGGAGACGACGTGAGCGTTGGTCAGGATGTAGCTCTTGCCGCTCTGGGAGACCACGAAGCCCGAGCCGACGCCGACCCCGCCGCTCAGCGGCTGGCCCAGGGCGTCGGTGCCCGACGAGGGAAAGGTGCTGGTGATCTCGACGACACCAGTGGCCTCGTTGTCGTAGATCTGCGTCGGGGAGAGCGTGCCGCCCGAACTCGCGCCGCCCGAGCTCGTGCCGGGGCTGGCGAAGGCCGCCGGGGCCGTCACCCTGACGGTGGTCTCCTTCTTGACGTCGGTGACGCCCAGCAGGAAGAGGACCAAAAAGAGCAGGGCTGCTCCGACGATGCCGCCGACGGCGCCCGCCACGAAGCTTCGTGAACTGTGCATGTGCCTCCTCCGACCCGCTGCCGCGTTAACCCGGTCATGCCACACGTCAGGGATTCTTAACCGACGCTCGGGCTCGTGTCGAGAAGCTCATCAACCCTGGATGCGGGGCATGCGGACCGTGAAGGTCGACCCGGCGCCGCGATCCGAGCGCACCGTGAGCGTGCCGCCCATCAGTTCGACCATGTCCCTGGCGATCGACAGGCCCAACCCGGTGCCCGACTTGTGGCTCCCGCCGTTGCCGCGGAAGAAGCGCTCGAAGACCCGGTCGAGCTCGTCGGGAGGGATCCCTGGACCCTCGTCGGCGATGGTGACCACGACCTCTTCGCCGTCGCCATCGCCCCTGGTCTCGGCCGTCAGACCTACCGTCACCGTGCCCCCAACGGGTGAGAACTTGACGGCGTTGTCGAGCAGCGCTCGCAGTACCTGGCTCACGCGCCGCTCGTCGCAGGCGGCCGCCAGCTCGGCCGGCGCGGTCACCTCGATACTGACGCCGCGGCCCTCCGCGCCCGGCCGAAACTCGGCGATCACGGCTCGCGTGAGCGTGGTGATGTCGATGTCGCCGGCCTCGAGCCGCACCGCCCCTGAGTCGACCTGCGAAAGGTCGAGCAGGCTGAGCGAAAGGTCGGTCAGCCGGTCGACCTGCTGGCGCATGAGCGAGAGGAACTCCTTCTCGGTGTCGGCGTCGAGCTCGCCCTCGTCGATCAGCTCCATGAAGCCCGAGAGCGAGAAGAGTGGCGTCTTGAGCTCGTGCGAGGCGGTCGCGATGAAGTCGCGTCGAGCCGCGTCGAGGCGCGCCTGCTCGGTGATGTCGCGCAGCACGACGATGTTGCGCACCTCCGCCTCGTGGGCGACCCGGTAGACGGACGCCTCGAGCGAGCGCGCGCCGAACTCGACCACGATAGTGCGGTCGTCGCCGTCGGCCTGCGTCTCGACGAGCGCCTGGGCGACATCGGGCGGCAGGATGTCGGCCAGGGCGGCGCCGCTGGGCAGCGCCCTGCCCAGCAGCGCCGCGGCGGCGGGGTTGGCCACGGCGATGCCGCCTTCGGCGGTGACGCCGATGACGCCCTCAGCCAGGTCGTAGAGCATGACCTCGACGTTCTCTTTCTCGCGTTCGATCTGCGAGAACGCCTCGCGCAGGCGCCCGCCCATCATGTTGAAGGTGACGGCAAGCTGGCCGATCTCGTCGGGCGGACCGGGCAGCACCGGGCGCGACAGATCGCCGGAGGCGATCGACAGCGCGCCACGCTCGATGCGCTTCAGGCGGCGAGCGATGAAATACGAGGCGAGATAGCCGGCGAAGAGCGTCGCGATGAGCGCCAGGCCGCCGGCGAACAGGATCTGGTGCTCGACCGAGGCGACGGCATGGTCGAGGTCGGTGAGCGGCGTCGAGACGAGGACGATGCCGTGAAAGCTGTTCAGTGGGGTCGACACCGGCACCGCCGCCGTCGCGTAGCGCGTGGCGCCGATGGTCGCTTCGCCGATCGTGACGCGGCCGCTTCTTTTGGCGGCGGCGACGACCGGATAGTTGGCGACGCTCAAAGGCAGGCCCAGTCGTGAGTCGGTGAGGACCGTCAGGCTGGCGGGGTCGATCACCACGACGCGGGCGTTGATCTGGGTGTCGAGCACGCTCGCCGCGTATTTCAAGTAGCTCAGGTCGCTGGGGTCGGTGTTGACGGCGGTCGCGATCGCGGTGGCGACCGCGTAGGAGCGGCCCGAGAGATCGTTGAGCTTCTGGTGGACGAGGCGGTTCTCGAGGCTCGGCACGACGTAGACGTAGGCCAGCCCGATGTCGAGCAGCACGACGCCCAGGAACAGCACCGTGAGCCAGTTCTTGACTGAGCTCGGCACGGGCCGAAAGACCCAGACGAGCGCGTCGACCGCGGTGTGCAACGCTGAGACGACGAGCGACCGGACCCGGTGCATGAACGAACGCTGCACGGCGACCTCAGAAGTCGGGGGGAGACCTAGAACTCGCGGAACTTGTAGCCGATGTTGCGGACCGTGAAGATGAACTCGGGGCTGCGGGCGTCGCGTTCGATCTTCTCGCGCAGGTGGCGGATGTGCACGTCGACCGTGCGGGCGTCGCGAAACTCCGCGTCGCCCCAGACGAGCTGCAGCAGGATCTGGCGCGAGTACACGCGCCCCGGGTGTGAGATCAGCGTCTTGAGCAGCTCGAACTCGATGTAGGTGAGGTCGACCCGCTTGCCACGCACGTCGACGTTGCGCTTGGGCAGGTCGACGTCGAGGCCGTCGACGTGGACTAAGTCCTGGCGGGCGCTGCCCGCCTGGCGCGCCATGTCGGCACGTCGTAACTGAGCGCGCACGCGGCTGCGAAACTCGCGCAGGCTGAAACGATCCTTGGTGATGTAGTCGTCGGCTCCTATCTCGAGACCGAGCACCTTGTCGAACTCGTCGGCCTTGGCGGTGAGCATGATGATCGGCACGGTGCTCACCGCGCGCAGGCGGCGGCAGACTTCGGTGCCGTCGATGCGCGGCATCATGACGTCGAGGATGACGAGGTCGAACGGTTCGCGGCCGAACGCGTCGAGGGCTTCCTGCCCGTCGCGGGCCTGAACGACCTGGTATCCCTCCTTCTCGAGGGGATAGCGCAGCAGCTTCTGTATGGCCTCTTCGTCGTCGACGACGAGGATCTTGGCGCCGGGATCGGTCATTTGAGCCGCCATCGTATCATCGGGCTAGCGGTGGCGACTCGGGTGGCGAGTCCGGCGGCGACTCGGGTGGCGGCACGTAGGGCCGCAGCCGAAACGATGCGCCCATGGCCTCGGCGATCGCCCGGCAGCCGTTGGGGTCGGATTCGGGCAGGTCGACCGCGGTCAGCGTGGTGGCGATGTCGTGCGCGACGCACGAGCGGGCAAAGCCGAGCACCTCGCGGAAGGCCTTGGAGAACATCGGACGGCAGAGCAGGTCGTAGGTCTCCGGGTCGGCCGCGTTGAGGCTCACCGTCACGGCGCCGAGGCCGACGCGCGCAAGGGCGGCCACGACGTCGACGCTGGGGTTGAGCAGGCGGCCGTGGCCGTTGGTCACGAGGCGCGAGGGCAGCCGCCGCAGGGTGAGCCATTCGGTGACGGCCAGCACGACTTCGAGGCGCATGGTGGGTTCGCCCATGCCGACGAAGGCCACCTCCTCGGCGGGGCCGTCGAGAAAGGCCAGCTCGATCTCTTGCGTCAGCTCTTCTGCACCGGGCTCGCTCGAGAGCCTGAGGTCGCTGCCGAACACGTCGGTCGTGAACGTGCGAAAGCAGAACTCGCAGTCGCAGGAGCAGCGGTTGGTGATGTTCAGGTAGATGTTGTCTTTGCCGCGATAGACGATCGTGTCGGGCATGGCGAGCTTCTTTTCCGCCGTGGTCGCGGGGCGCGGGCGCGCACCACGCGCTGGCTCCAGTATAGCGCTCCACGCTCCACGACCTCAGGTGCGCCGCGCAGGGCGCCGTCCCACCTCGTAGAATGGACGGCCATGATCCTGACCCACCACGTCGTCAAGGGAGCGTCGTGACCGACATCCTGCAGGAGCTCACCACCCTCTGTGCCGGCCTGCGCGACGTCGTGCAGCCCTTTCTCGGGCTCCACGCGGCGCGCGCCCATGTCGGCGAAGCGGTGGGCGGCGACGTGACCTTCGAGATCGACGAGGTCGCCGAGCGCTACCTCGAGGAGTACATGCGCCTCCGCCGGCCAGGCTGGGCCTACTACTCAGAGGATCGCGGCCTGCAGGGCGCGGCCGACCCCGAGCTTGTCCTGATCGTCGATCCGATCGACGGCACACGGCCCGCGGCGGCCGGGCTGGAGTCTGCCTGCGTGAGCATCGCCGCGGCCCGGCCCGGCCCGCACCCCGCCATGGCCGACGTCGTGGCCGGCGTCGTGCAGGAGATCAAGGGCGGCGACCTGTTCGCCGCCGAGCGTGGCGGCGGCCTCGTCATGAGACGCACCTCCGGCGCGCCGCTCGCCTTCGCGCCCTCGCCGCGGACCGACCTCGAGGGTCTGTTCTGGAACACCGGCCTGCGCGGCCGGCCGCTCCTGCTCCTGGCGCGGGCCATCGAGGAGCTGGTCGACGCCTCGAGCGTCGGCGGCGCCGTGTTCGAGCTCGGCTCGGCCACCTACGCGATCACCCGGGTGCTCACCGGCCAGCTCGACGCCTACGTCGACATCGGCCCCGCGATCATCGCCGCGCACCCGGCTGCCGAGGCCGAGTTTCGGCGCGTCGGCAACGGTCATGTGCTCTGCAACTCGCCCTACGACCTGGCGGCCGCCTGGCTGCTTTGCCGCGAGGCGGGCGTGCCGATGACCGACGCCGACGGCTCCTCGCTCGAGCACCGCCCGCTGCTG
The DNA here is from genome assembly GCA_003132645.1 of Actinomycetota bacterium. Lineage (GTDB taxonomy): Bacteria > Actinomycetota > Thermoleophilia > UBA2241 > UBA2241 > Bog-752. The sequence goes on from PKYM01000064.1 coordinate 11,412, forward strand.
GGCAGCGATGCCGACTTCCAGATCGCCTGTATCGTGTCGGGCAACGAGACCCTGCAGGATGCGCTGATCGCCGTGGTCCAACGTGGTATCGACCGCCTCGGCTGGTAAGCTCACAGAAGCGAAAGGGACCGATGACCGACGAGTTTGCCGCAAACGCCCACGAAGCCATCCTCTACGAGCGCCGTGGCGACGGCCTCGTGCAGTGTCACGTCTGTCCCCGGACGTGCGTCATCGGGCCGGGCAAGCACGGCACCTGCCGGGCGCGCGAAAACCGCGGCGGCACGCTCTACAGCCTCATCTACGATCGCGTCTGCAGCGTGGCTGCCGACCCGATCGAGAAGAAGCCCCTCTTTCACTTCTTTCCCGGCAGCACGGTGCTGTCGCTCGGCACGCTCGGCTGCAACTTCACCTGCGCCCACTGCCAGAACTGGCAGATCGCTCACGCCGACGTCGCCGCCGGGCTTTCCGACCTGCGCTCCCTGCCGGTCGAGAAGCTGCCGTTGCTGGCGGCCAACAACCAGTGCGCCGGCGTGGCCTGGACCTATAACGAGCCCACCATCTGGATCGAATACGTGATCGACGGCGCGCGAGTCGCCCACGAGCACGGCCTCTACACGGTGATGGTGACCAACGGCTTCATCACGACCGAGGGGCTCGACGCGGTCGCGCCGCATATCGACGCCTACCGGGTCGACGTCAAAGGCTTCGACGACGAGCTTTACAAGCGGCTCTGCCGGGTGCCCGACCACAAGCCCGTGCTGGCGGCGGCCGAGCGCGCCCTGCACGAGCACGGCTGTCACGTGGAGATCGTCACCAACGTCATCCCCACGTTGAACGACGACGAGTCTACGCTGCGCGGCATCGCCGCCTGGATCGCCGGGCGCCTCGGCCCCCGGACACCCTGGCATGTGACGCGGTTTCACCCCGAGCTCGACCTCTCGCACCTGCAGGCGACGCCGATCCGCACGCTCGAGCGGGCCGTCGCTATCGGGCACGAGGAGGGGCTCGAGTTCGTCTACGTCGGCAACGTGCCGGGCCACGAGGGCGAGAACACCGTCTGCCCCCACTGCCACAGGCTCGTCGTGCGGCGCAGCGGCCCTGCCATCGAAGACCTCGCGCTGCGTCGCGGTCACTGCGACATGTGCGGCGAAGATTTGAACGTCCGCGAAACGGTGAAACT
>PKYM01000172.1 GCA_003132645.1 Actinomycetota bacterium
CCTCGGTCACTTGCGGTCCTCCTTAGTGCATCACTGCCGTCAGCGAGTCCTTCTTGCACCGGCGCGCCGGCAAGAAAGTTGCTACAAGACGCGTCCGAACAGCCACCGTTACCCGCATGGACGCCGGCTCAGGCTACCGAAGGCGGCGAGCCTCTGCAACCTGACCGGTCGGTGCGCGCGACAGGACAGGGGCGACGACGATCGACCGGCTCGCCGTGACGGACCTCGACGGCACTTTGCGTCGCCTTCACACTCCGCTAACATTACCGGCCGGACGACCCCGCCGGGGTCCGTCGCGACGAGTCAGGAAGGGACACCGTGAAACTCAGTCTCGTCCCGCAGGAGCGGGAGTACTTCCGCCTCTTCTCGGAGTTCGCGGCCATCCTCGACCAGGCCGCCCAGCTCCTGGCGAAGCTCATGAACGACTACCGCGATCCCAAGAGCGTCGCCCGTCAGGCAGTCGAGCTCGAGCACGTCGGCGACAAGATCGTGCACGACATCGTCAAGCGCCTGAACAAGACCTTCATCACGCCCCTCGACCGTGAGGACATTTACGATCTCGCCGCCACCCTCGACGAGGTCCTCGACAGCATCGAGGCCACGGCCGACATGCTGGTCGTCTACCGCATCGACAAGCCCACGATCCACGCCGTCGAACAGGCCGTCGTGCTGGCCAAGCAGACGGCCGTGCTGCGCGTCGCCCTCGACGGCCTCGAGAAGCGCAAGGGCTTAGACGAGCACTGGATCGAGATCAACCGCCTCGAAAACGACGGCGACCGCCTCTACCGCGACGCCGTGGCCGAGCTCTTCGACGACAACATGAAGTGCACCGACATCATCAAGTGGAAGGACATCTACGCCACGCTCGAAGGCGCGATCGACCAGTGCGAGGACGTAGCCAACATCGTCGAGAGCATCGTCTTAAAGAACACCTGATGCCCCTGCTCGCCGCTCATAAAGGCGTCTCATGACCCTGCGCGCTGCCGGCAACCGCGCCTGATGGCCCTGCTCGTCGCCGCGGACCACCTCTGATGATCCTTCTCATCGCCATCATCGTGGTCGCCCTGGTGTTCGATTTCACCAACGGCTTCCACGACTCAGCCAATGCCATCGCTACGTCCATATCTACGCGCGCCCTCTCGCCGCGGGTCGCGCTGCTGATGGCCGCAGTGCTCAACATGGTCGGAGCCTTTGTCAGCCAGAACGTGGCCAAGACGGTGGGCAAGGGCATCGTGTCCTTGCCCGCCGACTCGCAGACAGTCGTGCTGGCCGCCCTGATCGGCGCCATCTGTTGGAACCTGATCACGTGGTATCTGGGGCTTCCCTCCAGCTCGTCACACGCCCTCATCGGTGGCCTCGTCGGGGCCACACTCGCCGCCGTCGGTATGAGCGGCGTGGAATGGGGCGGGATCTGGCACAAGGTCGTGCTGCCCATGATCTCGTCGCCCCTGATCGGCCTGCTGGTCGCCTTCCTGATCATGAACCTTCTGCTGCTCCTCGTTTTCCGATGGTCGCCGCGACCCGTGAATCGGACCTTCCGGGCCCTCCAGCCGCTCTCCGCCGGGGCCGTTGCCCTCGCCCACGGCATGAACGACGCGCAGAAGACCATGGGAGTGATCTGGCTGGCCCTGATCACGTCCGGCCATCTGTCGAAGGACGCCCCCATCCCCACCTGGGTGATCCTGGTGGCCGCCCTGTCGATCTCGATGGGCACCTACTTCGGAGGCTGGCGCATCATCCGCACGCTGGGCACCAAGATCATCCACCTCGACCCCATCCACGGCTTTGCCGCCGAGACGAGTGCCGCAGCCGTCATCTGGACGGCGAGCGTCCTCGGTTACCCGATCTCGACGACGCAGACGATCACGGCCTCCATCATGGGTTCGGGCGCCACCGGCGGGCTCTCGGCCGTCAAATGGGGCGTCGCGGGCAACATCATCTGGGCCTGGATCCTCACCATCCCGGCCGCCGCCGGAGTAGCCGCGGGCGCCTACTTTCTCATCCACCTCGTCTCCTAGACTCATGGCCAACGCTCAGGCTCGTTTGAGCGCGTCGCGCGAGGGAATCCCGCGGACAGATGTCGAAACGCGGCACTGGAGGGAAGCGATGCGCGAGACCTACCTGCACCGCCTGTCGAGACCGTATCGGGCCACTGCGGCCGCCGCACCCGCGCTTGACCCTGAGCCTGCAGCCACCGGCGAGCAAGGCGTTGCCGCCGAGCGGGGTGGTGGTGACAGGCGAAGGCTTGCCATCGAGTCCGGGCTCGATGGCCGCGTTCGCTTGTCCAGGCCGGAGATCGGCCGCCGCCAGCGCAACGCGGCAAGCGCGCGCCGGCGGCACGCCGGGGGCGCCTGCAAGGTCTGCGGGCGCACGCTGCTGGCCGGCGAGCGGGCTCGCGAGATCATCTTGGGCGAGCGCCCTGTTCAGGCCTGCCCGCTGTGCGACATCGGAGTGCAGCGAGCCGCCCGGGCACGGGCGGCCTAGGGCGGCGCGACCGGGCCCTCGTAGCAGAAGCCCGGTGAGTGGCCAACTTTTGACTTGGGCAGCCTGCGTGGAGTAGCGTGAGTTGATTTTTCGGTCGAAGGAACGGCCCCCAAGGCATCCCCCATCGCGGCGCACGCATCGGCGTTCGCGAAAGACGCCCCTCAGCGGGCAGCAGAGGTGAAGATGAGAATCCGCCTGATCGAGCCCGAACCGCCGGACTTGAACATCTACAGCATGATCCTGCTCCCGCGCCTCGGACTGCCGATCATCGGCGCCACCCTCAAGGCCGCCGGGCACGACGTCGTCATCTACAACTCCAACATCGCACCGATCGAGTGGAACGACGTCTATGCCGCCGACCTCGTCGGCATCTCCACCACGACCTCCACGGTGACCGAAGGCTACCGCTTCGCCCAGGAGATCCGCGCCAAGGGCATCCCCGTCATCATCGGCGGCTCGCACGTGACCTTCATGGCCGACGAAGCCCTCGAGTACGCCGACTTCGTGGCGCGTGGCGAGGGCGGCGAGGAGCTCATGCTCGAGCTCATAGCGGCGCTCGAATCGGGCGGCTCGTTCGACCACATCAAGGGTCTCTCGTTCACCCGCGACGGCAAGGCCGTGCACAACGAGTCGCGCGGCCAGTGCACCGTGCTCGACGAGCTGCCCTTCCCCGACCTCTCGCTGATCCACGGCTACGCCAACATGAAGACCACGCCGATGATGACGAGCTGGGGCTGCCCCTTCAAATGCAACTTCTGCTCGGTCACGGCGATGTTCGGCCGCAAGTACCGCTTCCGCAGCGCCGACAGCATCATCGCCGAGCTCAAGGAGCTGCAGCCGCGCAAGATCTTCTTCTACGACGACAACATCGCGGCCGACAAAAAGCGCCTCAAGGAGCTTCTGCAGCGCATGATCGACGAAGACCTGGTCGTGCCTTGGTCGGCCCAGATGCGCACCGACGTCGTGCGCGACCCCGAGTTGCTCGATCTGATGCACCGGTCGGGCTGCTTTCGCGCCTACCTCGGCCTCGAGTCGGTCAACCAGGCGACCCTCGACGCCTTCGACAAGCACCAGAGCGTCGACGACATCGTCCAGGCCATCCGCATCCTCCACGAGAACAGCATCGAATCGCACGGCATGTTCGTGCTGGGCGCCGACACCGACACCATCCAGTCAGTGCGCGACACGGTCAAGTTCGCCATGAAGAACCACATCGACACGATCCAGCTCGCGGCCCTTACGCCGCTGCCGGGCACGCCGCTCTACTACGAGCTCGACGCCGCCGGGCGCATCTTCGACAAGCGCTGGTATCTCTTCGACGCTCAGCACGTGGTCTTCGAACCAAAGAACATGACGGCCTACGAACTGCAGCGCGAGGCCGTGCGCGGCTACATGAAGTTCTACTCGCTCCGCCAGTGGGCCAAGTACTTCTTCACGTTCCGTTTCACCAAGCTGCTCTTCCAGAGCTGGGGCTGGTGGATCGTGCGGACATGGCGCAAGAACAAGGCCAATCAGGCCTTCATGAAGTACCTCCAGAAGCTGCCGCGGCCGCACGGACAGCAAGTCACCGCCGGCTCCAAGCGCTGACCGCCGGCTCCAGACGCTGACCTTCAGCGCCGCCCGCCGGCGCCGATCGCTGACCTTCAGCGCCGATTCGACGGCGCCTCCCGCCGAAGATCCACGCCCCCTGAACAGCGGCCGTCGTCAGCCGGAGAGTTCCACGATCTGGTAGATCACGAGCGCCACGTAGACCGCGGCAAGTCCGACCGATGCCAGCAGCACGATGCTGCGACGGCGCTGAGTCCACAGAAAGATCGAGCCGACCGTCACGATGGACATCTTGATCAGCGCCGCCTGCGCGAACCCGAATCTCAGAAAGAACCCCATGATGGTGTTCAGTTCTATCGCCCCGAGGGCCAGCGCGCGACGCGTAAGGATCACATCCTCGAGGTTGAGCACCCACAGCGCGACGAGTGCAAAGGTGACGACCAGCGCCCGCCCGCGCAGCGCCGGCGCAGCAAGCGGCGCGACCGTCGCGACAGCCGGCGTCAGCATCGCGGCGGCCGGCGTGCCTATCGCGGCGCACACGCAGGGCGATCCGGCGGTGAAAGCGGCGCCCGGCACGTAGGGCACGATGGAGACCCGACCACAGTCGGAGCAGGTGTGCACCACGGCCAGGCCCGCGCCCTGGGCTTCGAGACGCGGCGCCGGCCGCACACGACGTTCGGGCCCGGGGTAGGAGGGGATCCTCCGCGCGCGCCGCTCGCGCACGAGCTCGGCGTCGGTCAATGAGTCCGGCAGGGGTTCGCCGACGTCGGCCGCGACGACGACCGTCGTGCTCGTGGCGGATGCGCCGCTCACGGCTCCCGCAGATCGGCGATCGTCGTTCTGTCAACCACGGATAACCCCCATCTTGCCCCTGGTGCGCACTGTATGCCCTCCAACCCCATGGCGCCAACGGTGGCGCCGTTTTGGGGCGCGGTCCCTTGAAAAGCCGAAAGGGCGATGATAGGGTACCGCGACCCCGAGGGAGCCATCTGGGGTCGTGAGAGTTGTCGCGCCGGTCGGCAACAGCGTTCACCTCGTGGGTGCGAAAGGCCAGTCGTCGTGCCCCGCAAGGAGGCGATGCATGAAGCGAACTCGCAGCCTAGTTCTTGTCGCCTTCGTCGCTCTCCTCGCCCTCCCCTTCTGTCTCCCCTCCGCCGCCTCCGCGGACACGCTCGCCCAAAAGCGCGCCCACGCCCGTCAGATCATGGGCCAGCTCGCGGCGCTCGATACCAGGATGGAAAAGGTCGTCGAGCGTTACGACGCGGCGACCGGCAAGCTCGACGCCATCAAGGCGCGCATCGCCGCCAACCAGCGCCGGTTGCTCGTCACGCGCTACAACCTGCAGATGGCCAAGACCCAGCTCCGGCAGCGCGTGGTGGCCATGTACAAGCAGCGGCCGGTCGAGCTGCTCGACGTGATGCTTTCGACCAAGAGCTTCACGTCCATGGTCGACCAGCTCGACATGCTCCACCGGGTCGGTTCGAGCGACTCCACCATGGTCGACTCGATCGGCAACTACCAGACGAGCATCGTCTCCACCCAGAAGTCGCTCGTGACCGACCGCACCGCCGCCCAGTCGCTGGTCGCTCAGCGCGCCACCGAAAAGGCCGGCGTCCAGACCGCGCTCGACCAGCGCCAGTCGATGTTGCGCGGCGTCAAGGCGCAGATCGCCGCGCTCACCGCCCAGCAGGCGCGCGCGGCCCAGCAGGCCGCCCAGTCGGCAGGCGTCGCCGCGGCGCCGACCGGCCCGATCGCGACCAACGACTCCAGCGTGGTGACCTTCGCCGAGAGCTTCGTCAACAAGGTGCCCTACTTGTGGGGCGGCTCGACACCCGCGGGCTTCGACTGCTCGGGCTTCACCATGTACGTGTACAGCCACTTCGGCGTGGGCCTGCCGCACAACGCCGCCGCCCAGCAGTCCGGCACGCAGTCGGTGCCCATCGGCCAGGAGCAGCCCGGCGACCTCGTCTTCTTCGGCTCGCCGGCCTACCACGTCGGCATCTACGTCGGCGGAGGCAGCATGGTCAACGCGCCCCACACCGGCGCCATGGTCGGCTACGGCTCTGTGGCCGGCGCCTCGGGGTTCGGCCGGCCCTGACCTGACCGGCTCGCGTCGGCCGCGGCCCACGGGCGCGGCGACGCTCCTCGTGAAGCTCATGGCGGCTGCTCCGACTAAACATCTGCGTCCGTCCGCCGATTAAGGAAGAGGACCCGATGTCGGCTGACGGAGATGACGCGACGTGAAGACGGTAGACGAGCTGCTCCATCAGATGGTCGCGCGCGGTGCCTCCGACCTCCACATCAAGGCCGGCAGCCCGCCGGTGGTACGAGTCGACGGCGATCTCCACCTGCTGGACGAGCCCGTGCTCTCGCCCGAAGACACCAAGGACTCCGCCGCCTCGATCATGACCGACAAGCAGATCAGGCGCTTCAGCGAGCACAACGAGATCGACTTCGCCTACTCGGCGCCGACCATCGGCCGCTTCCGCGTGAACGTCTACCGGCAGCGCGGCAGCATCTCGGTCGCCATGCGCCAGGTGGCCACCCAGATCCCCTCGTTCGAGGACCTGCACCTGCCCGAGATCATCAAGCGCCTCGCGCTCGAGCCCCGCGGCCTGCTGCTCGTCACCGGCACGACCGGCTCGGGCAAGACGACGACGCTCGCCGCGATGATCGACCACATCAACCACACCCTGCGCCGCCACGTGGTGACCATCGAAGATCCCATCGAGGTGCTCCACAAGGACCGCAAGGCGATCATCAACCAGCGCGAGATCGGCCTGGACACTGAGTCGTACTCGTCGGCCCTCAAGTACGTGCTGCGCCAGGACCCCGACGACATCCTGATCGGCGAGATGCGCGACATCGAGACCGTTTCGGCGGCGCTCACCGCGGCCCAGACAGGCCACTTCGTGATGAGCACGCTCCACACGATCGACGCCACTGAGACCATCAACCGCATCATCGACTTCTTCCCGCTCCATCAGCAGAAGCAGGTCCGCATCATGCTGGCCGGCACGCTGCGCGGCATCATCTCGCAGCGCCTGCTGCCGCGGGCCGACGGCCAGGGCCGCGTGCCCGCCATCGAGGTCATGGTCATGACGAGCCGAATCCGCGACTTCGTGCTCGAGGCAGACCAGACCTCGATGATCGGTGCGGCTATCAAGGAAGGCGAGTTCTACGGCATGCAGACCTTCGACCAGGCGCTGCTGAGCCTCTACGAAGAGGGCATGATCACCCTGCACGACGCCGCCCAGGTGGCCAGCAACCCGCACGACTTCAAGCTCCTCGTGCAGGCGCAGGGACACGACGTCAGCCTGATGACCTTCTAGGACCGCCGCCGCCGACCCGCCGCCGAACCCCCGCCGACCTACTGCAGGACTTTGCGACTCTCGAGATGCAGGTCGACCTTGCGCTTGATGCGCTGCAGCGCGTTGTCGACGGTCTTGCAGTCGCACTCGAGCTGGCGAGCGATCTTTTCGTAGGACAGACCCTGCAGGTAGAGGCGCAGCACGCGGCTTTCGAGGTTGGAAAGCAGGCGCGTGAGGCAGTGTTTGAGGCTCGCAACCTCTTCGGCGGAGATGACCTGGTTGACCGGGTCGTTCACTGAGGAGCCGGGCAGGACGTCGGCCAGGCTGCACTCGCCGTCGTCGCCGGAGTCGCCGGGCGTGTGGCTGAACGACAGGTAGCCGTTGAGCGGCACGTGCTTCTGGCGAGTGGCGGTCTTGATGGCCGTGATGATCTGGCGCGTGATGCACAGTTCGGCGAAGCTGCGAAACGACGCCTGGCGGTCTTCGCGATAGTCGCGCACCGCTTTGTAGAGGCCGACCATACCCTCCTGGATCAGGTCTTCGGAGTCGCCGCCGGCGAGGAAGTACGAACTGGACTTGAGCCGCACGAACTGGTGGTAGCGCAGCATCAGGGCGTTCAAGGCTCCCTGGTTGCCGCGACGATAGGAGTTGACCAAGGCGAGATCGGAACTCTCTGAGTGTACTTGAGGGTTAGAAAGACGGCCCGCTATTCGACTACCACTGGCCTGTCGCCGCTGCGTCATGCCCGTCTGACCCCCCGAGCTGAGCCTGAATGATGCGACTAGGTGCCGTGCCTTCTCAAGTGTTTCGGCTTGCGCCAAGTCTCAAGGTCAAGTTTATCCTCAAGTGTTGCTCGTATTCTACTGTCTCTTCGGTTGTTTGCAAGCACTTCGCCGAAGAACGCGGTACGACGCATGCCAAGCGACAGTCGGCGCGCAGTTCGGCGCGACGTTCAGCGCGGCGGTCGCTGTCCGCGACGCTGCGGCGGCGGCCGTTCGGGGAGTTGTAAGGCTGGCTCACGGCCGATCGACTGACTCACGGCTGCCGCCGGGCCAGGAGGTGGTGGTCGGGCGCCGTGCCGGCTAGCTGCCCGGCCGACGCAGGCGTTCCAGCTTGCGCCACGTCTCGAGATCGATCTTGTCCTCGAGAGTCGCCGGCGCGCCGGCGCTTGTGTCGTCGGGTGCCGGCCCCCCGTGGCTGACGCCCATCTCGGCGCCCAGCTCGCGCGGCGTCATGCGGCGCACGCCGGCTCGGGTGGCGGTCCGCTGGACCTCGTAGTCGGCCGAGACCACGACGATAGCCGCGTCGGCCGGTTCGCTGGCGATGCGCCGCGCGATCACCTCGTCAGCCGACTGCGAGCCACCGGCGAAGCAGATCTCGACTCGCGTGCCGGCAAGACGCTCGCAGGTCGAGCGCGGCTGAGAGTGGGCGTCGAAGACGAGGCTGACCTCGGCGCCACGCAGGGCCGCGAAGCCGGCGAGTTGGTCGGCCAGCCAGCGGCGCCGATCGTCGAGCTGCTCGCGGCGCATGCCGGGAAACAGCGCGTGCAGGACGTTGTAGCCGTCGACGATGTAGGAGTCGTGGTCGCTTGCAGCCATGCGACTAGGCTCCCCTAGACGAGCCGGGCCCATGCCCGGCCGGGGAGGGGCCGCACCCGGCCTGGGCCGGGGGCGCAGCCTGGCCGGCGGGCGCGGCGGCGGCGCGCTGGCGGCGCGCCTCGAACAGGAACAGCGCCGCGGCCACGCTCACGTTGAGGCTGCCGACCGGACCCTGCATCGGGATCGCGGCGAGCTCGTCGCAGGCGCGGCGCACCAGCGGACGCAGCCCGCGCCCCTCCCCGCCGAACACGAGCGCCACCCGGCCGCCGAGATCGAGGGCGTCGTAGGGGCGGCCGGCGGCGCCTTCGGCACCGTACACCCAGGCGCCGGCCTGTTTGGCCTGCCCGAGAAAGGCGACCACGTTCGTCACGTGGGCGATGTCCAGGTGTTCGGTGGCGCCGGCCGAGGCCTTGACGGCCGCCGGTGTGACCGCGGCCGAACGGTGCCGGGGCAAGACGAGGCCGCCGGCTCCCGCCGCCAGGGCGCTGCGCGCGATCGCCCCCAGGTTGCGGGGGTCGGTGACCTCGTCCAGCACGACGAGCAGCTCGCAGGCAAGCAGGGAATCGGGCGCCACGTAAGGGTAGTCGCCCACCAGGCAGGCGGCGCCCTGGTGGTCGCGGCTGCCGGTGAGCTGCTGCAGGTCGCTCGACGTGACCGTCTCGACCTCGAAGCCGAAAGCCGCCGGCGCGCCGCGGCGTGTATCGCGGGAGCCGCGGCNNGCCGCCCTTTGACGCCGACGCCGTGAGCGGCCAGCCAGGCGAGGCCCTCGGCGGTCGCGGCGAGCCTGTGCGGACGGCGCTTCGCGCCGTCCGCACAGGCCAGTCGCACGACCTGACGACCGTAGATCCAGTCCACGGTCAGCCCCCGGACCGGCGGCGGCGAGCCGCCGCACGAGCCGCTGCACAAGCCGCCGGACTCGCCGCTTGACCCGCCGCCGTGCGAGCCGCCGAACCCATCGCGGCGCCTCTGTGAGTGACGGCAGCCATCAGCTCTTGCGTACGACCTGCGTGCCGGCCGGCGTGTCACGCACCTCGAAGCCCGCGGCCACCAGGCGATCGCGCAGGGCGTCGGCGCTGGCCCAGTCCTTTTCGGCCCGAAAGTGGTCGCGCAGCAGGCAGGCATACGAGGCGTCGCCGCAGGTCAGGCGCTCGTCGACCAACTCGGCCAGGTCGGCCCAGCGGCTTTCGCCGGCCAGTCGCGCGGCGGGCGGCAGGGGCACATCCTCGGTGGCGCAGATCTCACCGTCGGCGCTCGATCCGGCGACCGGCGCAACATCGGGCGTGGCGGCGGCGAACATCCGCGAGGCATCGGGCAGCGCGATGCACAGGTCGTCGAGGCACGAGACGAGCAGGTCTTCGACCTCTTCCAGGGTGGTCGCGTCGGCGGCCTGTCCGGCGGCGTCGATCGCCCCCACGTAGCGAAACAGCTCGCGGCCCAGACCGAAGAGCTCGCCGAGCGCGCCGGCGGTGTTCAGGTCGTCGTCCATGTGCTCGGCGAAGGCCGCCCGGGCATGCTCGAGCGCGGCCCGCAGCTCGGCGGGATCGTGCGTCTCACCGTAACCCGGGTTGTCGGCTCTGAAGCTCGCCGTGCGCACGGCTTCGAGCAGCCGCTCGTAGGCCGTCCGGGCCTCGTCCAGCTTCTCGCGCGAGAACTCGAGCGGGCTGCGGTAGTGAGTCGTGAGAAAGTAGACCAGCACGACCGCCGCGGGGTAGCGGTCGAGGACGTCGCGCAACAGTGAGATGTTGCCGACCGACTTGGCCATCTTCTCGCCCTCGGTACGGAGCATGCCGTTGTGCATCCAGATGCGCGCGAAGGGCATGCCGGCCGCCTCGGCCTGAGCGATCTCGTTCTCGTGATGGGGGAAGATGAGGTCGCGGCCGCCGCCGTGGATGTCGAAGCCGGCGCCCAGGTAGCGCAGTCCCATGGCGGAGCACTCGATGTGCCAGCCGGGGCGCCCCTTGCCCCAAGGGCTGTCCCAGAGGTGATCGCGCTCGCCGGGCCTGGCCGCCTTCCACACGGCGAAATCGAGCGGGTCTTCCTTGCCAGGTTCGGCGTCGACCCTGGTCGCCTCGGCCAGCTCGTCGATGCGCTGGTTGGATAGCTTGCCATACTGCGGAAAGCTGCGCACGCGAAAATAGACGCTGCCTTGAGCCTCGTAGGCGTGATCCGCGGCGATGAGCTGGCAGACGAGGTCGATGATCTCAGGGATGGTCTCGCTGGCCAGGGGCTCGATGTCGGGTCGCGGCACGCCGAGCCGGTCTGTGTCGTCGCGGTAGGCCTGGGCGAACTCGGCGGCGACCGCGACGGGCGAGCGGCCGTCGGCATCGGCCTTGACGTTGATCTTGTCGTTCACGTCGGTGATGTTCTCGACCAGGGTGACCTGGTAGCCGCGCGAGGTGAGCCAGGCGCGCAGCACGGCAAAGACGACGTACGGCCGGGCGTTGCCGATGTGCACGAGGTTGTAGACCGTGGGACCGCAGGCGTAGATGCCGACCTTGCCGTCGTCGCGCGGCACGAGCTCCTCTTTACGTTGCGTGAGTGAGTTGAAGAGCCTCATCACCGTGGGTCTCCTTCAGTTGTGACTGGGGGCGGCGTGGCGGCGGTCACGCCGTCGCCGGCCGGGTCGGTCGCGGCGTCGCCGGCAACCTGTGGCGAGCCGTCGCGGGTGGCTGCCGCGAGGCGCGCCAGGGTCTCGCCGGCCTCGAGGGCGGCCAGCACGTAGTGCAACTCGGGGCCGTGCTCGTGGCCGGTCAGCGCCTGGCGCAGCGGCATGAGCAGCTCGCGCGGGCTGAGAGCCA
>PKYM01000273.1 GCA_003132645.1 Actinomycetota bacterium
GCTGTGGCGGCGCCTCGGCCGCGCCGCGGCCGAGGCGCCGCCACAGCTCGACCACGAACGGCGGCTTGAGCCGGTGGGCCAGGAGCACGTCCTCGCCCCCGGCGCCGAACCGCCAGGGCCCGGCGTCGACCACCGCCCCCTCGTCCAGGATGACGCGGCCCTCACAAAGCGCGAAGGCGCGATCGACGTCGTGAGTCGCCAGCACAAGACCCATGCCGCCGGCCCGCAGGCCGCGCAGGATGTCTTCGAGCTCGCGACGCGAGGCCGGGTCGAGGCTCACGAACGGCTCGTCCAGCAACAGCACGCCGGGGCGCATGGCCAGCACCCCGGCCAGCGCCAGGCGACGCTGCTCGCCGCCCGACAGCGAGTACGGATGGCGCGCGCCAAAGCGGTCGGCCGGCAGGCCGACCGCCGCCAGGGCGCGCGTCGCCGCCGCGTCCACCTCGGCCTCTGACCAGCCGAGCTGTCGCGGCCCGAAAGCCACGTCGTCGTGGCAGGTCGCCGCGAAGAGCTGCATCTCGGGCATCTGGAACACGAGCCCGATACGCCGCTCGCGCTCCTCGTGGCCCGGCTGCCCGGCCGCCAGCCCATCGAGCAGCACGCGCCCGGCGTCGGGTACGAGCAAGCCGCGCAGCAACTGCAGCAGCGTCGATTTGCCCGATCCGGTGGGGCCGAGCAGGGCTATGCTGGCGCCGGCCGGCAGCCGCAGGTCGACAGCGCGCAACGCCGCGATCGTGGTCGCCCCCTCGTCGTAGGAAAACGACAGACCTTCGCAGGCGATGTCTGGGGCGGCCTTGGCGGCGCGGACGGCCTCGGGGCGCAGGTTCACGGCGTGCTCACCAGGGCCGCCACGAGATCGTCGAGCGTGAGCGGAAGCTCGGTCAGGGCGCCGCGCGCCATCAGCCCCAGGCCGACCTCGGCGGCGGGCGGCAGGCCCAGCGACAACTCGCCCAGCAGCGCGGTGTCGGCAAAGAGGGCGGCGGGCCGCGCGTCGAAGACCGTGCGGCCCGCCGCCAGAGCCACGACCCGATCGGCGAGCAGCACCTCGTCCATCTCCTGGGTCACGAGCACGACCGTCATGCCGGCGTCGGCCTCGCGACGGACCGCGGCCAGCACCTCGTCGCGACCAGCCGGGTCGAGCATCGCGGTCGGCTCGTCCAATACCAGCACGCGACGCGGTATGGCCAGCACTCCGGCCAGCGCGGTCCGCTGGCGCTGGCCTCCGGACAGCAGATGCGGCTCGCGGGTGCGCAAACCGTCGAGTCCGAAGCGCGTCAGCGTCTCGTCGACGCGCCGGGCGATCTCGGGCGACGGGAGCGCCAGATTCTCGAGCCCGAACGCCAGATCCTCTTCGACGGTCGACCCGACTATCTGGTTATCCGGATTCTGGAACAGCACCCCGACGTCGCGACGCACGGCGAAATGGCCGTCGTCGCTGCGGAGGTCGTGCCCGCACACCTCGGCGAGCGCGGCTCCCGCGGGACGCGAAAGCCCACCGAGAAGGCGCGCGAGGGTCGACTTGCCCGAACCATTGGCGCCCACCACGGCCACGAACTCGCCCTCGCCCACGGCGAGGTCGACGTCGCACAGGGCATCGGCGGCGGCGCCCGCGTAGCGGTAGCGCAACCCCCGGACGTCGATCAGCGGCACGCCGTCACTCCCCTGGCAGTCGTTTCTTGGCCGAAAACGGCGTGGGGGCGGGGGCGCCTACGGCGCCCCCGCCCCCACGACACCATCCTTGGTGACGGCGCGCGACCGGGTTAGACCAACTCGAGGTAGGCCATCTCGCAAGCGTCGCCCGGGCGTGGCCCCAGCCTGATGATGCGAGTGTAGCCGCCACTGCGGTCGGCGTAGCGCGGCGCCACGTCGTTGAACAGCTTGTAGACGATCTGCTTGTTGCGCAGCTTGGCGATCGCCAGGCGGCGGGCAGCGAGGTCGCCACGCTTGCCGAGCGTGATCGCCTGCTCGACCAGCGACTGCGCCTCTTTGGCGCGCGCCTGGCTGCACTTGATCTTCTCGTGCGTGAGCACGGCGACGGCCAAGCCGCTCAGCAGCGCCTTGCGATGGCTCGGCGGCATGTTGAACTTACGGCCCTGGTTCTGGTGGCGCATCAGTCCTCACCCCGTAGCGACAAGCCTCGCTCGTCGAGCTTCTCTTTGACCTCGTCGATGCTCTTCTTGCCGAAGTTCGGGATGTTCAGCAGCTCGGCTTCGGTCTTGGTGACCAGGTCGCCGACCGTCTGGATCCCCTCGCGCTTGAGACAGTTGTACGAGCGCACGCCGAGTTCGAGCTCCTCGATCAGCACGTCGTCCATGCCGCTGCCGGCCGCGACTCCGATGCCTTCGATGGGAAACTCGTCGACGGCCCGCTGGCGGTCTGGGTCGGTGAAGATCTGCAGCCGATCGACGAGCAGCTCGGCGGCCTGGCGCAGCGCCTCTTCGGGGGTGATGGCGCCGTTGGTCACGACGTCGAGGATGAGCTTGTCGTAGTCGGTGCGCTGGCCGACGCGGGCGCTCTCGACGATGTACGAGACGCGCTTGATGGGGCTGAAGATCGAGTCGATCGGCATGACGCCGATGACCGTCTCGTCGGACTTGTTGCCCTCGGCAGAAACGTAGCCGGTGCCACGCCTGATGTTGAGCGTCATCTCGATGATGCCGCTGCCCGACAACGAAGCGATGTAGTGGTCGGGGTTCAGCACCTCGAGTTCGGCCGGGACGTCGATATCGGCGGCCACGACCTTGCCCGGCTTGTCTTTGACGAGCCGTACCTGGACCTCGTCGAGCTCGCCGTGCAGGCGGCAGATGATGCCCTTGAGGTTGAGAATGACGTCGGTGACGTCCTCTTTTAAGCCCGGCAAGGTGGAGAACTCGTGTGAGACTCCTTCGATCTTGACCGAACTCACCGCGGCGCCCTCGAGCGACGACAGAAGGACACGCCGCAAGGCGGTGCCGAACGTGTGCCCAAAACCCCGATCGAGCGGCTCTACGTCGAAACGCGTGCGGTTGGTCGCCACCTGCTCACGGGTAATGGTGGGCATCTGGAAGGTAAGCAACTGGCCTCCTGTGGATTCTCTGGTCGGCGTCGAGCCGGGAGAGCTTGGGGTCGACTACTTCGAGTACAGCTCGACGATGAGCTGCTCCTGCACCGGCGCGGAGATCTCGCTCCGCTCGGGGAACCGCAGGATCTTGCCCGTCAGGTTGTCGTGGTCGGCCTGCAGCCAGGGCGCCACGGACGCGGTGAGGTCGGTGGCCGCGCGGATAGTGCTGACCGCCTTGCTCGTCGATTTGACCGAGATGACGTCGTTGGGCCGCACCTGGTAGGACGGGATGTCGACCTTCTTGCCGTTGACAAGGAAATGCGCGTGGCGCACGAGCTGGCGAGCCTGACGGCGCGACGCGCCGAAGCCCAGCCGGTAGACTACATTGTCGAGCCGGATCTCGAGCAGCCGCAGGAGGTTCTCGCCGGTGATGCCCTGCTGGCCGCTGGCCACCACGTAGTAGTGACGGAACTGCTTTTCGAGCACCTGGTAGAAGCGTCGGGCCTTCTGCTTTTCGCGCAGCTGCAGCAGATACTCGGACTGTTTGATGCGCCCGCGACCGTGCTCGCCCGGCGGGTACGCGCGCCGTTCGACCGCGCACTTGTCGGTGAAGCACCTCTCGCCCTTGAGAAAGAGCTTCATGCCTTCGCGGCGGCACTGCTTGCACTGCGGTGATAGATCTCGCGCCATGACCAGCCCTCGCTTCGCTAGACCCGGCGCCGCTTACGCGGGCGGCAGCCGTTGTGCGGGACCGGCGTCACGTCTTTGACGCCGAGGATCTCGAGCCCTGCAGCCTGCAGGGAGCGAATAGCCGTCTCGCGACCGGATCCTGGACCGCGCACGAAGACTTCGACCTTCTGGAGCCCGTGCTCCATGCCCTTGCGAGCGGCCGACTCGGCAGTGACCTGCGCCGCGAACGGCGTGCTCTTGCGCGAGCCCTTGAAACCGACCGCGCCGGCACTCTCCCAGGCGATGACGTTACCCTCTTTGTCGGTGAGCGTCACCAGTGTGTTGTTAAACGAGGTCTTGATATGTGCCTGGCCGATGGCGATGTTCTTGCGAACCTTGCGCCGCTGGCGTCCTTTGGCTCTCTGCGGTCTTGCCACGCTGTTTTCGACCTCCGGGTCGTTACTCGCTTGCGGTTATTTCTTGCTGCGGCGCGCGCCCACGGTCTTCTTGGGACCCTTGCGCGTGCGTGCATTGGTCTTGGTGCGCTGGCCGTTGACCGGCATGCCGCGACGGTGGCGGATGCCACGGTAGCAACCGATGTCCATGAGCCGCTTGATGTTCTGTGAGCGCTCACGGCGCAAGTCGCCTTCGACGGTGACGGAACCGTCGATCGCCTCGCGCAGGCGCACGACTTCTTCTTCAGTCAGGTCGCGGACCTTGGTGTCGGGATCGATGCCGAGCTTCACGAGAATGGTCTTCGAGGTCGACCGGCCGACGCCGTAGATGTAGGTGAGACCGATCTCGACCCGCTTTTGCGGCGGGATGTTGACGCCGGCGATACGTGCCATCTGTTACCCCTGCCTCTGCCGGTGCCGCGGGTTGCTACAGATCACCTGGACCACCCCGTGGCGGCGTATGACCTTGCACTTCTCGCAGATCGGCTTGACTGATGCTCTGACCTTCATGCCTTCCTCACTTGAACGCGCCATAGGCCCCCGAGCTGGCGGGCCTGGCTCCCGATCACCGGTTCGAGCGGCTACTTGAACCTGTAAGTGATTCTGCCGCGCTTGAGGTCGTAGGGCGAAAGTTCGACCTTCACGCGATCGCCGGGCAGGATGCGGATGTAGTTCATGCGCATCTTGCCGGAGATGTGGGCAAGTACCTCGTGTTTGTTGTCGAGGAGGACTCTGAACATGGTGTTCGGCAGGGCCTCAACTACTTCACCCTCAATCTCTATCGCTTCTTCTTTATTGCCCAATGCTCCCCGATGTTCGCGAACGCGGCCGCTCATGATACCACAGCGGTTTTGTCGAGTCGAGGTCGCCGGCTGCGCCGGTCAGGCGCGCACCGTCTGACCGGCGCCGCCCATCACCTCGCTCGTCCTGCGCGTGAGCACCCGCGGCCCGGAGGCCGTCAGCGCCACGGTGTGTTCGAAGTGTGCCGACAGCGAGCCGTCGGTGCTGAAGATGCTCCAGCGGTCGTTGCCGACATAGACGTCGTGGTCACCCAGGTTGACCATGGGCTCGATCGCGAACACCATGCCTTCTTCGAGGCGCGGACCCTTGCCGGCCGGCCCGTAGTTGGGGATCTGCGGCTCCTCGTGCATCTCGCGCCCGACACCGTGGCCCACGAGCGAACGCACCACGCTGAAGCCGGCCGCCTCGACGACCTCCTGCACGGCATGCGACACGTCGCCGAGCCGGTTGCCGATCCGGCAGGCGCCGATGGCCGCTTCGAGTGAGCGCCGCGTGACGTCGAGCAGGCGCAGCGCTTCGGGGCCCACCTCGCCGACCGGCACGGTCAGCGCCGAGTCAGCCACATACCCGTCGAGAGTGACGCCCACGTCGAGGCTCAGGATGTCGCCCTCGGCGACGACATACGGACCCGGGATGCCGTGCACCACCATGTCGTTGGGGGAGGCGCAGATCGAGCCCGGAAAGCCACGGTAGCCGAGAAAGGTCGGCAGGCCGCCGCGGCCGCGGATGTACTCCTCGGCCATGCCGTCGAGCTCTACCGTCGTGATGCCTGCCACCACCGCGCCGGCGAGCTGGTCGAGACAGTCGGCGAGGATCGTGCCCGCCGCGGCGATGCGGCGGACCTCAGCCTCTGACTTGCGGACGATCATGGCCGCTGGCCGTCGTCCAGCCGCTTGGCCGAGGCGAGCACCTTCTCGACATCGGCGAAGACCTGATCGGGGTTGCGACCGCCGCCGAACACAGTCGAGAGGATGCCCTGGTCGCGGTAGTAGCCGGTGAGCGGCGCGGTCTGGCGGGCGTAGACCTGCAGACGGTTGCGCACCGTCGTCTCGTTGTCGTCGTCGCGCTGGAACAGCTCGCCGCCGCAGACGTCGCAGACGCCCTCGACCTTGGGGGCGTCGAAGACCACGTTGTAGCCACGACCGCAGGAGCGACACGCGCGCCGGCCGGCGAGCCGCTGGACGAGCTCCTCGTCGGGCACGTCGATCAGCAGAACGAGGGTGAGCGCGCGTCCTGCGCCGGCCAGCATCTCGTCGAGGGCGGCCGCCTGGAAGAGCGTGCGCGGAAAGCCGTCGAGCATGAAGCCGGCGATCGTGTCGGGCTCGGTCAGGCGCTCGCGGATGATGCCGATCACGATCTCGTCGGGCACGAGGTCGCCTGCGTCCATGAAGCGTTTGGCGGCCGCGCCGAGCTCGGTGCCGGCCTTCACGGAGCCCCGCAGGATCTCGCCGGTCGAGATGTGGGACAGGTCGAAGGCCGGCGCGATACGCTCGGCCTGCGTGCCCTTGCCCGACCCCGGCGCGCCCAGCAGCACGATGTCGAGAGGGCTGTTGGCCATGCTACTTGAGGAAACCTTCGTAGTGGCGCATGAGCAACTGCGCTTCCATCTGGCGCATGGTGTCCAGAGCCACGCCGACGACGATCAGGATGGACGTGCCACCGAACTGGAAGGGCACGTTGAAGAACCGGTAGAGCAGCCAGGGCAGCACGGCCACCGCGGCCAGGAACAACGCCCCGGGCAGCGTCAACCGCGTGAGGATGCGATCGAGGAACTCGGCCGTCGGGCGACCCGGCCGCACCCCCGGCACGAAGCCGCCGTACTTCTTGAGGTTGTCGGCCTGGTCGATGGGGTTGAAGGTGACCGCCGTGTAGAAATAGGTGAACAGGATGATGAGCAGCGCCTCGCCGATGATGTAGGCGACGGTGTTGGGCCCGAACGCCCGCGAGAACCAGCTGTTCTGTCCGCCCGGCAGGTAGGTGGCGATGGTGACCGGAATGAGCATGACCGACGAGGCGAAGATCACCGGGATCACGCCCGCCATGTTGACCTTGAGCGGGATGAACGTGCTGGTGCCGCCCATCATGCGACGCCCGACGATGCGTTTGGCGTACTGCACCGGGATGCGGCGCTCGCCGGTCGTGATCCAGATGACGCCGACGATCACGCCGAGGGCGATGATCACGAAGGCGGTCTGCGAAAGCAGCGACATGGAGCCTTCGAAGAACTTCTGGACGCCGCCCGGCACGCGCGAGATGATGCTGATGAAGATCAGGATCGACATGCCGTTGCCGATGCCTCTGGCGGTGATCAGCTCGCCGATCCACATGACCGCCGTGGCGCCCGCCGTGAGGGTGAAGAGGATCAGGGCGAACCGGACGACGGTGAGGTTGGGCAGCGCGCCCTGCGAGCGAAACAGGAAGATGTAGCCGACCGACTGGACCGCGGCCAGGATGACCGTGAGGTAGCGGCTGTACTGGGTGATGATCTTCTGGCCCTGCTCGCCCTCTTTTTGCAGCTCTTCGAGCTTCGGGATGACGACCGTGAGAAGCTGCATGATAATCGAGGCCGTGATGTAGGGCATGATGCCCAGGGCGAAGATGGCGACCTTGTTCAGCGCCCCGCCCGAGAACAGGTTGAGAAAGCCCAGCACGCCGCCGGCCCCGTTCTGGAACAGGTTGTTCAGCGCCTGCAGGTTGACGCCCGGCACCGGCACGTGCGAGCCGAACCGATAAATGGCGATCATCGCCGCGGTGAACAGGAGCTTCTTACGCAGCTCCGGGATCTTCCAGGAGTTCGCCAGCGACTGCCAGAGTTTGTTGTTCATGCCGCGCCCCGCTTCGTTCGCAGCTCGACTAGAGCAGTTCGGTGGTACCGCCGGCAGCCAGGATCTTTTCGGCTGCCTTCTCTGAGAACGCGTTGGCGCGCACGGTCAGCGCGACGGCGAGCTCGCCGCCGCCGAGGATCTTGATCGGTTTGCGGGTGTTCTTGACGATCCGCTTGGCGACGAGCGCCTCGGGGGTGACCTCGGCGCCGGCTTCGAAGACCGCCAGTCGACCGATGTTCACCGGCACGGAGTACGTACGAAACGGGCCGATCGGCATGCTCTTCTTGGCGTTCGGCCCGCGCAGCTTGCCGAGCCGCATATAGAGCGGCATCTGGCCGCCTTCGTAGCCGGGCCGCACGCCACCGCCTGAGCGGGCGTTGAAACCCTTGTGACCGCGGCCGGCCGTCTTGCCCTGGCCGCTGCCTTTGCCGCGGCCCAGCCGCTTGGTGTTCTTGGTGGACCCAGGGTTGGGCCTGAGATCGTTCAATCCGAGATTGCTCATGCGTTACTCACGATTTCTTCGTGGCGGGCCGCACCTCGACGAGGTACGACACCTTGCGGATCATGCCCCGGATGACGGGGTTGTCTTCTTGGACCACAGTGTGGTGCATGCGCTTGATGCCAAGCGCGCGCAGCGTGCCGCGATGGTCGGGCGGCGTGCCGATGCCGCTCTTTACCTGGGTGATCTCGAGCTGGGCCACAATCACGCCTCGCCCGCCGCCGGCTTGTCGGCCGGCGTCTCGTCGGTCGCCGCGGCCTGACCGCGAGGCGGCAAGCCGAGCACCTGAGCGACGGTGAGGCCGCGCAGACGCGCGACGTCGGCCGGCGTCTTCAAGCCTTGCAGACCGGTCACCGTGGCACGGACCATGTTGATCGGGTTGTGCGTGCCCAGGCACTTGGTGAGGATGTCGTGCACGCCGGCGAGTTCGAGCACGGCGCGCACGCCGGCTGCCGCAATGACGCCCGTGCCTTCGGAGGCGGGCTTGAGCAGCACACGACCGGCGCCATAGACGCCCATGATCTCGTGAGGGATCGTGGTGCGGTAGCGCGGCACCTTGAACATGTTCTTCTTGGCGTCGAGGATCGCTTTTTGGATCGCCAGCGGGACCTCGCGCGCCTTGCCGTAGCCGGCGCCCACGTTGCCGTTCTCGTCGCCGACCACGACCAGCGCGGTGAAGGAGAAGCGACGACCGCCCTTTACGACTTTCGCGACACGGTTGATGTCGACGACGCGTTCTTTGAGCTCTACTCCATCAGAAGGTGTTCTGGCCACAGGGCTTCCTTGCCTTTCTCGCTAGAAAACGAGCCCGCCCTCGCGGGCGCCCTCGGCGAGCGCCTTGACGCGCCCGTGGTACAGATAGCCGGACCGGTCGAAGACGACCGCGGCGATGTCCTTGGCGCGGGCCCGCTCGGCCAGCAGTACGCCGACCTTCTTGGCCACGCCGGTCTTGTCAAGACCGCTGCCGTCGACTTCGGCCGAGCGCGCCGCCACGAGCGTCGCGCCGCTGGCGTCGTCGATCACCTGGGCATAGATCGCCTTGTTGGAGCGAAAGACGGAGACACGCGGACGAGCCGCGTTGCCGACCACCTTGCCGCGGATCCGGCGGCGCCTCGTGGCGCGAGCCTCAGCGGTTGTCTTGGTACTCATGCGTCAATTCCTTCTGGTCCGATCACGCCTAGGCGCGCTTGCCGACCTTGCGCGCGACGTACTCGCCCGCGTAACGGATGCCCTTGCCCTTGTACGGCTCCGGCGGACGCAGCGACCTGATCTGCGCCGCGACCTCGCCGACGGCCTGCTTGTCGATACCGCGGATCATGACGACCTGCGGCTGCGGCGTTTCGAACTCGATGCCTTTGGGCGGCACCACGACGGCCGGATGGCTGAATCCGACGAGCAGCTCCAGGTCGGCGCCCTTGACGGCGGCGCGATAGCCGACGCCGACGATCTCGAGACGCTTCTCGTAGCCGTCGGTAACACCCTGCACCATGTTGGCGATGAGTGTCCGCGTGAGGCCGTGCAGCGACCGGTGAGGGGCGCTGTCGGTGGGCCTGGCGACCGTGATGACGCCGTCTGCCACCGACACGATCATCTCGCGCGGGATGTGCTGCGTCAGCTCACCCTTGGGTCCCTTGACCGTCGCCGTACCGTGATCGCAAGCGAACTCGACCCCGGCGGGCACGGCGATGGGCGCTCTTCCGATTCGTGACATCTCTTCTTCCCTACCAGATGAAGCAGATGACCTCGCCGCCCAGGCCGAGGCGCTGTGCCTCGACGCTGGTAACGAGACCACGCGACGTTGAGATGATGGCCGTGCCGAGGCCACCCAGGACTTTCGGCAGCCTGTCCTTGCGGGCATAGATCCGACGGCCGGGCTTGGAGACCCGCTTGATGCCGGAGATCACGCGCTCGCGGTTTCTGCCGTACTTCAGGCCGATGACGAGCAGCTCGCCGTGCTCACCGGCCTTGCTTTCGAACCCCGAGATGTAGCCCTGCTCGAGGAGCAGCTTGGCGATGCCCGCCTTCATGCGCGACGCGGGCATCTCGACCTCGGTGTGGTTGGCCTGATTCGCATTGCGGATGCGCGTCAGCATATCGGCGATGGGATCAGTCATGGACATTTCTCGTCGCCTCCCTTACCAGCTCGACTTGGTCATGCCTGGAATGACGCCCTCGTGAGCGAGCTCGCGCAGGCAGATGCGACACAGGCCGAACTGACGGAAGTAGCCACGCGCGCGTCCGCAGCGCATGCACCGGTGGTACTCGCGGGTGCTGTACCGCTGCTTGCGGGCGGCCTTCACGATCAGAGATGTCTTGGCCATGTGCTAACTCCTAGCTTTCACGAAACGGCATGCCCAGCAGCGACAGCAGGGCTCGGCCTTCATCGTCAGTGGTTGCGGTCGTGGTGATCGTAATGTTCATGCCGCGCAGTTGATCGACCGTGTCGTAGTCGATCTCTGGAAAGATGGTCTGTTCGCGAATGCCCATCGAGAAGTTGCCGCGTCCGTCGAACTGGTCGGGCGAGATGCCGCGAAAGTCGCGAATACGTGGCAGCGCGACCGACACGAGACGGTCCAGCATCTCGAACATGCGCTCGCCGCGCAGCGTGACCTTGCAGCCGATCGACATGCCCTCGCGCAGCTTGAAGCTGGCGATCGATCTGCGCGCCTTGGTCACCACGGGATGCTGGCCCGAGATCAGCGTCATCTCGGCGACCGCGTCGTCGAGCAGCTTGGCGTTGGTCTTGGCTTCGCCGACACCCATGTTGAGGGTGAGCTTGCTGACCCGTGGGACCTGCATGATGTTGTCGTAGCCGAAGCGCTCGCGGAGCGCCGGGACGATCTCGGCTGCGTATCTGTCCTTAAGTCGTGACATGCCTACGCCTTGTCGATGTCTTTGCCGCAGCTCGCCCGCCGGCAGACGCGTACCTTGCCGCCGTCGCCGGTGAGCCGATAGCCGACCCTGGTCGACTGTCCGCAGGCGGGACAGACGAGCATGACGTTCGAGACGTCGATTGCCGCCTCGCGCTCGATCACGCCGCCCTGCGGGTTCTTCTTGGGGTTGGGACGAGTGTGACGCTTGATCATGTTGAGTCGTTCGATGACCACGCGATGCTTCTCACGGTCGACCCGCAGCACCTTGCCGGCCTTACCCGACTCCTTGCCGCTGATGACCATGACCTGGTCGCCCTTATGAATCTTCAGTACCGACATCTTTTCGACCTCAGCTCCTTGCCCGGGCCCTACAGGACTTCCGGGGCCAGAGAGACGATCTTCATGAAATTGCGTTCGCGCAGTTCGCGCGCGACAGGCCCGAAGATGCGGGTACCGCGCGGGTTGTTCTGGTTATCGATCAGCACGGCGGCGTTCTCGTCGAAGGCGATATAGGTGCCGTCCTTGCGTCCGAACTCCTTCTTGGTGCGCACGACGACGGCGGTGACCACATCGCCCTTCTTGACGCTGCCTCCAGGCGTCGCCGACTTTACGGTGGCCACGATCACATCGCCCACGCGGGCGTAGCGCCGCCGCGAACCGCCCCGCACCCTGATGCACAGGATCTCACGGGCGCCGGTGTTGTCGGCCACTCTCAGTCTCGACTCGGTCTGGATCATCTCTTTGCGTCTCCGCTCTTACTTTGCCTTCGTGAGCACTTCGAGGAGCCGCCAGTGCTTAGTGGCGCTCAGCGGTCGCGTCTCGACGAGCCGCACGACGTCGCCGACGCCGGCCGTGTTGTACTCGTCGTGGGCGTGCAGCTTGCTCGAGCGACGCACCACCTTACGGTACTTGTTGTGCGCGCTCACCGCGTCGATACGCACGACGATCGTCTTGTCCATCGCCGAGCTCACGACCACGCCGCGACGCTCCTTGCGACCGGGCACTCTCTCCGGCGCCGGACGCGCGGCCTTGACCGGCTTGGGCGCGGCCACCGGCGTTACCGCCGTCTTCTTGGCGGCCGCCTTGCGGGCCGTCGCCTTGGCCGCGGCCTTGGCGCTGGCCGACTTCTTGGCCGCCGGCTTGCGGGCCGCCGATGCCTTCTTGGCCGGCGTGCCGCTCGAGTCTGCTTTACGGGCCGGCATCAGCCCTCACCTCCGCTCGCATGCGCGTGCTCACGCTCGGCGCGCACCGTAATCAGACGGGCGATCTCGCGCCGCGCGTCCGTCAACTTATGGGGATTGTCGAGCTGCCCCGTCGCATGCTGGAAGCGCAGGTTGAAGAGTTCCTTGCGGGTGTCGCGGATGCGCACCTCGAGATCCTCGTCAGAGAGATCTCGCACCTGGTTAGCCTTCAAAGAGGCTCCCCTCCCGTGTGACGAACTTACACTTGATCGGCAGCTTGTGCGTCGCCAGGCGCATCGCCTCGCGCGCGACAGGCTCGCTCACTCCCGCGAGCTCGAACATGACCTTGCCGGGCTTGACCACCGCGACCCACGTCTCGGGCGAACCCTTGCCGCCTCCCATGCGCGTCTCGGCTGCCTTCTTGGTCACCGGCTTCTGCGGGAAGATGTTGATCCACACCTTGCCGCCACGCTTGATGTAGCGCGTCATGGCGACACGAGCCGCCTCGATCTGGCGGTTGTTAACCCAGCCAGGCTCGAGCGCCTTGAGGCCGAACTCGCCGAAGGCGACTTCGCTGCCGCCCTTGGTCAAGCCGCCCATGCGGCCGCGCTGGTGCTTGCGGTGCTTGATTCTCTTGGGTAGAAGCATCGTTACCCGCTAACTTCTGGCCGGACGATCGGTTTGCGGCCGCGGCCGGCGACGGTCGCCGCGACCCCGTTCGCGACTCTGCTCTTCGCGCTCTTCGCGCTGGCGCCCGGCGGTGGGGAAACCCTCGGGCATGATCTCGCCCTTGTTGATCCA
>PKYM01000318.1 GCA_003132645.1 Actinomycetota bacterium
CGAGCAGCGCACTGCCCACTCCCCTGCCCTGGTCGGCCGGCGCGACGTAGGCGTGACGGATCAGGGTCACGTCGTCGACGTCCTGGCTGCCCATGACGCCCACCAGCCGCTCGTGGTCCGGCGGCCGCTCGCCGTGCACCAGCCGCTCGCCGTCCGCCAGCCGCTCACCGTCCGGCGCCGGGCCGCCACGCAGGTCAGCCTCGTACCAGCCCCAGAACCGCACGCCGGCGTCGATCTCGTGTCGCAGCTCGTCGGGCGACATGTACGGGACGTGGTAGCGGTGGGCGGGGATCGCGCCGGCGTACCTGGTGGCGGCTGCGTTGATGATCGCCGCCATGGCGCCGAAGTCGGCGTCCGCGCAGGGGCGGATGACGTTCACTCCGGACGTCGGCCTGCTCGATCCTTTCATTGGCCGGGCGCCGGTGGCCTGACCACCGGCGCCTCCTGGATGAGCTCGACCAGGTGGCCGTCCGGATCGAGCGCATAGAAGACGCGCAACCCGAGCCAGCGGTTGTCCTCCCCCAACTCGATGGGACGCGAGAACACCGTGGCGCCGTCGCTCACCAGAGTTTCGCGGGCGGCGTCGATGTCGTCGACACGGATGCCCAGATGAGCCACGCCCGGCAAGACCGTAGGCGGCAGCGTGGCTTCCCGCGCGGCTCCCGACGCGGCCTCCGAGGCACCATTCGTCACGGCTCCCGTCGCGACTCCCGGCGCGGCACTCGTCGTCGCCGCCGCCGCCGTCGCCGGCGAGATCGCCTGCGACGCCCCGCCCGACGGCTCGTCGAAGCGCAGCAGTTCCAGCACGTGGCCGCCGCCCAGGTCGAGCTCGGCCCAGACGAACCGTACGCGTGGCACGCCGAGCATCTCGGCATAGCGGGCGTCGGTCTCGGCGCCCTGGTCGAGCAGCTCGAGTCCGATGCGGTCGCGATAGAAGCCCAGCGAGCGTTCGAGGTCGGCGACCACGAGCCCGCTGTGGTCGAATCGGTCACCTGGCGAGCCCAGACTCGACCCTGAGCCCGAACCCAGGCCCGACACCGGCCCGAACCGCGCCGGCACCACGTCGCGGCGAAACACGTCGGCTGTCGTTTCGGCGCGCTTGACGACCTCCGCCCCGTCCCCCGCCACGAGCACGGTCGCCGGCCGCGACATCGCGTTGAAGTTGTTCGAGCCGGAGTCCTGGTAGGCGCCGGTGTCGAGGAAGGCCAGCAGGTCGCCGGGCGCCAGCGCAGGCAGGAGCGCGTCCTGAACCAGCACGTCGAAGCCGCAGCTGATGCCCACGATGTCGGCTGTGGTGAGGGCGTCGGCGTCGGGTCGCGCGACCGGCACGACGGTCCAGCGCACGCCCTCGAGATTGACGTCGGGCAGGAAGGCCTCGGAGGTGTCGGTCTCCACCCAGCGCTGCGTGCGCCCCGCGCCGCCCCCACCCTGCGTGCGCGCCGCACCGCCCGCTTCCTGCCGCTCCTCCTTGAGGTTGACGACGGTCGCCAGGTGCAGGCCGGCGTTGGCGTACAGGCTCCGCCCCGGCTCGAGTTGCAGCGTGACGCCGCTGGCCGGAAGGCCGGCGCGTCGAAGCTCCGCCCGAAGAGACGTCGTGATGCAGCGCGCGTACTCTGCCACTGAGGGCACGCGTCGCGGCTCACTGCCGGCGTTGCCGCCGGCGTCGCCGACGTCGGCGGGGGCGTGACTCAAGCCCACCGGGTCGCGGCGCGGCGAGAAACCGCCCCCGACGTCGATCACCTGAGGATGCCACTCGCCGCCCATGGCCACGGCCAGGGCCGCGATCTCGCGCACATAGCAGGGGATGACGGCCTCCCACATCGCCAGGTCGGGCCGGTGGCGGCCGACGTGCGCGTGGCAGCCGACCACCGTGACCCAGTCGGATGCCCGCAGCAGGCGGGCGGCCTCGGCGAGCTCCTCACGCGGCAATCCGGGCTTGTAGCGCGCGGTCACTTCGGCGATCGCGTGCGGCTCGGCGGCGAACTCGCTGAGCGCCGTCAGTGAGCTGTAGTCGGGTCGCAACCTGAGGCGGATCGTGGCGATGGTCTTGAGGTCCGCGGCGATGGCCACCGCCAGCCGCGCTTCGCGCAGGCTGTCGAGTGTGAGGCTGGCGCCGGCCAGGATCGCGTCGCGCATGAGCCGCGGCGACTTGGATGAGCCGTTCACCGAGATGAGCCCGGGCGGCACACCGCAGGCCAGTGCCGCCTGCAGCTCGCTCGAACCGAAGGTGTCGCAGCCGAGCCCCTCCAGCGTGAGAAGACGCCGCAGAGCGAGCGAGAAGTTGGCCTTGAGCGAGGGCAGCACCTGGACCGGACCCTCGCTCCAGGCCTCGCCGAACTCGCGCGCGAACTCGCGCGCCCGGCGCTGCAGGCGCTCCTGCGAGACGACGTTCAGGGGCGTGCCGAACCGCCGGGCCAGCTCCGTCAGCGAGCACTCCTCGAGGTAGAGCTCGCCATCCCTGACGGACAGGCGATCGTCGGCATCGAGATGCTCACCCAGGTGCATGCGTCCTCCTTCGAACGTCCGCCGGTCGTTGCGGCCGGGGTCACCGGCCTGCCGGCACCAGCACCGGCACAGGCGCAGCGTAGCGCTGGAGAGCGCCAAACGCATAGCGCACGCCACGCAACGGGAAGACCATGAGCGCCCGAACGGCGCCCCGAGGAGGGACCACGTGACAGAACAAGAGGTGTTCATACTCGCCGACGAGGCGCTGCTGAGCGTCGTCAAACAGATCAAAGACGATCAGTGGGATCTGGCGGTACCGATCGAGATGACGCCGCGCCAACCCGGCTCGACCCTGCGCCAGGTGATCGGCTACCACGCCTACGACGACGCCTGGGTGCCGGACACCTTGGCCGGCAAGACGATCGAGGAGGTCGGCGACGCCCACGGCGACCCGCAGGGCGACCTGCTCGGCGACGAGCCTCAGGCCGCCTTCGCAGCCGTCGTGGCGGCGGCGGTGAGCGCCGTGCGCGGCCTGGTCGACCTCGACAAGGTCGTGCACCTCTCGTACGGCGACTTTCCCACGCGCGAGTACCTCATGCACATCACCTACTTCCGCGGCAGCCGCGTCTACGACATCGCGCGATTCATCGGCGCCGACACCTCGCTGCCGGCCGACCTCGTGCAGGGCCTGTGGGACGAGCTCGCACCCCAAGCCGAGGAGTGGCGCAAGATGGGCGTGTTCGGTCCCGCCGTCGAGGTCCCCGAGGACGCGCCACTGCAGGACCGCCTTCTGGCGCTGACGGGGCGCGATCCGCGGCGCTAGAAGGCTGCCCCGCCCAGCGTGCGGTATCCTCTCGGCAATCGCGAGCACTGGGGTTGCCATGGATGATGCCGCACTTCGAGCCTGGGATCGGCTCCTCGACAGGATCGACCGGGACGGGTACGAGAGCCTGAATGCACGGGAAGCGGCCTGGGTCTCGGTGCGGTCGCTCATCGACACGACCCAGGGCGGCGGGCTGATCAGCTACTTCTACAGCACGGCCGCCGACCATCTCGAGGAGTGCCGGGCGGCGCTGCGCATGCTCAAGCAGTCGGCGGTGCTCGACTGCCTCGATCGCGCCGCGGAGCTGTTTCCCGAGGACTCCCTGGACAACGTCGAGACCCGCGCCGAGGTGATCAGCGCCTGGAGCGACGACGACGAGGAGATCGACGCGACGCTCGAGGACATCGACGACGAGCTGCGCGACCTCTTCGACGGTCTCGAGGAGAAACTCGATCGCTACGTGATGGAGGACCCAAGGGACGATGACTGGTCTGAGTGACGGCGCGCGGGCGGTCGGCACATTCGCTCGAGCCGCCGGCAGCCGTGCGGCGCCGCCTGTCACTGCGCGACGAGCACCGACTCCAGTTCGAACTTCGCTTCGTAGCCGTCGCCCTCGTCGTCGGGGTCGTCGCCGTTGAGCGTACGCTGGGCCGAGAGGGCGAACTTCTCCTCGTGTTCGTCTTCTGCCGCAGCCGGGGACGCGCCCGTCAGCCGGTCCCAGGGGAGTGCCGCGAAGCGCCGCCCGACATCGATGCGAGCCCGCAGTTCGGCCGCGTTGACCGGCGTGTGTACGCAGTCGCTCGCGCCGGCGTCGAGACCCTGAGCGACATCGCAGTCGGCTGGGGCGAGCAGAATGACGTAGGGAGGTCCGGCTTCGTGGTAGTCTCGCACGAGCCGACAGAGCTCGAGGCCGTCGAGCCCGGGCAGGTGCCAGTCGACCACCGCCACCGCCGGGGAATCGAGTGCAAGCAGCACCTCGAGAGTCTCCACGCCTTCGCCGGATTCGACCGTCTCGAGCTCCTCGGCGCCGGCCACGACCCGCTTGAGCGCGAGCCTTGCCTGGGTGTCACCGTGTGCGATGAGTAGCTGCAAGAAGCCTCCTCCGACTGGATGCCCGACTGCCTGCCAAGGGCACCTGGACGTCCTCTATGAACTTCGGCCTAAGGGTCTAGTCCTGACATAGAACAAACGACTAGAGTGACCTTGAAGCACGCAGGCGGTCCCAGGCAGGGAGCGACCATGCAGCGACCCGTCATCGAACTCATCCACGCACGCTACTCGTGCCGCACCTATCGCGACGAGCCCATCGCCGCCGACGTGCGGCGCGAGCTCGCCGAGTTCGTCGCCAGCCACCCGGCCGGACCGTTCGGCTCGCAGGCGCGCTTTGCCGTGGTGGCCGCCGCACCCGACGACCCGCAGGCCCTGCGGCGACTGGGCACCTACGGCTTCATCAAGGGCGCGACCGGGTTTCTGATCGGCGCCGTGCGGCGCGCGCCCAAGGACCTCGAGAACTACGGCTACCTCACAGAGCAGGCCGTGCTCTTCGCCACCGGGCTCGGGCTGGGAAGCTGCTGGCTCGGCGGCACCTTCACAAAAGGCACGTTCGCGGCGCGGCTCGGAGGGCTGCAGGCCGACGAGCTCGCGCCCGCCGTCGTGTCGCTCGGGTACGCCGGCGACGACGGCGCCGAGCGCATCCGGCTGCGCGAGACGGGCAGCCGCAGGCTGCCCGCCTCCTCCCTCTTCTTCGTCGATCGCCTCGGGGCGCCCCCCGTGACGGGCGAGCCTCTCACACCAGGCGAGGCTCGTGCGCACAACGCCGGCACACCGGGCGCAGCTCCCCTGCACGCGGACGCCCGCGCCCCGGGCGAGGCCGACAGCTTCGCCGCGGTCCTCGAAGGCGTACGCATGGCGCCGTCGGCCTCCAACAAGCAACCGTGGCGGATCGTGCGGACCGGCGCCGATTGGCACTTCTACCTGCAGCGCACCAAGGGCTACGGCAAGGGCAGCCCGATCTTCAGGCTGTTGCGCCTGACCGACCTGCAGCGCGTCGACCTGGGCATCGCCCTGTGCCACTTCGAGCTCGCCGCGCGCGAGGCGGGGCTGGCGGGCGAGTGGGCACTCGAGGAACCCGACATCGGGGCGCTCGCGCCCGGCGTGGAGTACACGGCGACGTGGCGGGCCGGCCAGGTCTGACGGATGGGGGGCGGCTAGCTGAACGGCTGCGCCTGGCTGGTCGTGGCCCGCAAGGCGGCGACCGTCTCCCCCGCCGCGGCTCGCCAGGGTTTTCGGTTCTGACGCGCGGGCAGCTTTCGGGTGAAGCCCGACCCCTGACGCGAAAGGGATGCCTTGAGATGAGCGACCGTGAGCCCTGGCCGGCGATCACCTACGATGAGTGGGCGCCGACCAGAAAGACGCTCCACCTGTACGCGCAGATGATCGGCAAGCTCAAGCTGGCGCTCCACCCGCCCTTGCCCGACTGGCTACACACGGGCCTGCTGCTCGATGCCCGCGGCTTTGCCACCGGCCCGCTGCCCTGCCGCGAGCGCATCGTGAGCGCCGGCATTGACGTGGTCGACGGCACCCTGCGGCTGCGCACGAGCGACGACGGCGCGGCTGAGATCGTGCTCACTGATGGTCGCAGCGTGGCCGATGTCTGGGCCGACTTCCGGGCGACGCTGACCGCGCTCGGCGTGGAG
>PKYM01000245.1 GCA_003132645.1 Actinomycetota bacterium
GGCCAGCGAGCTGCCACTCGTGCTGAGCGCGGCCGGCAAGGGCGCGACCGATCAGGCGAGCGCCCAGGATTCGTTCCTGTCGGCGGCCTTCGCGGGGGCGGCGCTGGTGCCGGCCGGCCGGCAGACCGAGACCGCCAAGGCGATCGCCGACCGGCAGAAGGGCCTGGCCTCAGGCGACGCCCGCGATCTGCTCGCCGAGATGACCACGGGCCGCATGACCGTGGCGCGTCTGCCCTCGAACGGCCAGACCGCCGAAGGCCAGTTCGCCTGGCGGCCCGATCCCACGGCGATCACCGCCCAGATCACCCGCAATGCCCGCGACTTCGTTGCCCCCTTCACGGTCGCCGTCGAGAACGGCTCGGGCGCGCTGGGCATCGGCAAACTCGTGGTCGGCCGCCTGAGCGGCCTCGACGTGAACCTGCCAGCGGTGCGCAACGCCGCCTCCTTCGATTACGAAGTCACCCAGATCCGCGCCGGGGCGAAAGCCTTCGGAGTGGCCAACCAGGTGCGTGATATACTCGGCCATGGCGTTGTCCTGACAGGCAGCGGCCTGCCCGACAATGGCGTAGTGGTCATTGTGGGCAAGGACCTCAAGGCAAAGGATCTGCAGTAACAACGACTGAGCAGAGTGAGCGAGCGCTGGCCCTTGCAAGAGAAGCCGTGCGCGTCGCTGCCGCCAAAAAGGCCCACGATCCCGTCGTCCTCGACATGGCTGAAGCGGTCGGCTACACCGACTACTTCGTCATCGTAAGCGGCGCCAGCACCCGCCAGGCCAAGGCGATCGCCGATGCCGTGAGCCAGGCCCTGCGCGCTATCGGTGCGCCCCCCGCCCGCGCCGAAGGCGAGCGCGAGGCAGAGTGGATCCTCCTCGACTACCTCGACATCGTCGTACACGTCTTCACGCCGGGCGCGCGCGACTTCTACAGACTCGAAGCCCTGTGGAGTGACGTTCCTCGCGTGAGCATCGCGCTCGACGATAACGACGCCGAAGTGTCGCGGACCGGCTGAGCCGGCGCGGCCCGTCCTCTCAAGGGGGATTCCGCGGGCGCCCGACGAACTGGTCACTGTCGCCATGGCTGACGACTGGGAGGGAGTGACCCTGAAAGCGATCGTCCTTTGCTGTGCGGTGCTCGTGGCCGTGGCGAGCTGGACCGCCGCCTCGGCACAGCCCGCTGCAGCTTCCGGCAGCCATCTCACCAAGGCCGAACAGACCATGCTTGCTTTGCTGAACCACGCCCGCACGAGTCGCGGCCGGCATGCGTTGCGCGCCGTCTCCTCGCTCGAACGCGCCTCCAGGGCGCACTCGCGGGACATGCTGCGCCGCGGTTACTTTTCGCATGACTCCCACGGCGGCGGCTCGTATGCGGTCCGACTGCGGGCCTTCGGCTACTCGCGCGCGGGATGCACCGCCTGGAAGGTCGGCGAGATCATCGGTTGGGGCCAGGGCGGGGCGGCCTCGGCGCGCCGCATCTTTCGGCGCTGGATGAAAAGCCCGGTCCACCGCAGGGTGATCCTGCAGCGCGGCTTCCGCGACGTCGGTATCGGAGCCGTCACGGGAACGCTGTGCGGCTTGTCCGGCGTGCGCATGGTGACGGTCGACTTCGGCCACCGGGTGAAGTAACGAGGCTGATCGTCGGCCGCCATCGGGTGAACTGGCAGGCCCGATCGTCACCCCTTCACGACGGATCTCCGCTGGAGCTCCGGCCTTCCAACGGGTATACTGCGAACATATGTTCGCCTCACCACCGTCCATCATCCACATCGACATGGACGCCTTCTTCGCGTCGGTCGAACAGGCGCGTCGCCCTGAGCTACGCGGCCGGCCGGTGGTCGTCGGCGGGCGGGCCGAGCGCCGCAGCGTGGTGTCCACGGCGTCCTACGAAGCGCGGGCTTGCGGCGTGCGCACGGCCATGCCCGTGGCCCAGGCGCGGCGGCTGTGTCCGCAGGCGGTCTTCCTGCCGGTCGACATGAGCGCCTACACCGCCGTCTACCACGAGCTGCTCGAGCTGTTCGGGCGGTTCACCGACCTGGTCGAGCCCGTGTCGATCGACGAAGCCGTCCTCGACGTCGCCGGCAGCCGCCGGCTCTTCGGGCCGTCGCGGGCGATCGCCGGCCGCATCCAGGAGCTGGTCTACGACGAGCAGGGCCTCACCTGCACGCTGGGCGTCGCCCCCAACAAGCTGCTCGCCAAACTGGCCGCCGACCTGCACAAACCGGCCGGCATCGGCGTGCTCGACGAAGCCGACGTCCACGGCCGGCTGCGGGCGCTGCCCGTCGGCGAGCTGCACGGCGTCGGGCCGGTCACCCAGGATCGTCTGCACACCCTCGGCCTCACCACTGTCGGCATGCTGCAAGACGTCCCCCTGGCGTTCCTCGCGGCGGCCTTCGGCCGGTCCGCGCAGCCGCTCAAACAGCTCGCCTTCGGTCGCAGCCTGGCGCCCGTGCGGTCCGTCGCCGCGGCGCCTTCGTCCATGAGTCACGAAACCACCTTCGCCACCGACACGGCCGAACCGCAAGCCCTGCGCGCCACGCTGCTCACGCTGGCCGACGAGCTCATGGCGCGGCTGCGCGGTGGCCGCTACGCGGCGCGCACCGTGGCGCTCAAGGTCCGCGACAACACCTTTCATACGCTCGAACGCCATATCACGCTGCTGCATGCCACCACGAGCACGCGGGTCGTCTACACCGCCGCGGCCGGTCTGCTCGACGCCGTCGAGCTCGGCCCTCGGCGCGTCCGCCTGCTGGGCATCACCGTGAGCGGTCTGCAGAGTGGCGTCTACCAGCTCACCTTCGACGACGGCTGGAAAGACCTCGCTTTAGACGAAGCCGTCGACGGCGTGCGCGCCCGCTACGGACGGCACAGTATCCGCCCGGCAGCCACCTGCGCCAACGGCGCGAGCTTGTGCTAGACTCCCACGATTGCGGGCACATCTCTCGAGCCGGCACCCGGTCGACCTCGACGTCACGATGGCGTTGGCGACGGGCCGTCGGGCGGTCTCTCGAGCGATGTGCCGTCACGTCGGCAAGGACGCACGCATCGATGACGCACGGCGGATCGACACGGAGGTATGCCTCCCACGGGGGCTCAGTCGGCTGCCATAAGGCCCGCACCTCGGCGCGCGCGACGGTTCACTCGTCGCGCGCGTTTGTGCTGTGTGGCCCGGTCTGAACGCTCACACGACCCGAGGAGACCAGCATGAACGAACCGGGCAAGATCAGGAACGTCGCTCTCGTCGGCCACCGCGGTACCGGCAAGACGTCCCTCCTCGAAGCGCTCGTGTTTCGTGCCGGAGTGATCAACCGCCAGGGCAAGATCGAAGACGGCACGACGATCGGCGACTGGGACGACGACGAGAAGCGCCGGCAGCTCAGCCTGGCGTCGTCACTCGCCCACGTAGAGCGCGACGGCTTCACCTATAACCTCATCGACACGCCCGGCGACGCCAGCTTCCAGGCCGACACCATCGGCGCCCTGCGCGTCGTCGAGACGGCGCTCGTCGTGGTCAACACGGTGATGGGCGTCGAGGTCCAGACCGAGCGGCTCTGGATGCGCGCCGCCGACGCCGGCCGCGCCCGCATCCTCTTCTGCAACATGCTCGACCGCGAGCGCGCCGACTTCGATCGCACCCTCGGCGGCCTGCGCGAGGCCTTCGGCCACGAAGTCGTCGCCGTGCAACTGCCGATCGGCAGCGAGCACGAGTTCAGCGGCGTCGTCGACGTGCTCAAGATGAAGGCCTACACGCTCGACGGCCAGCAGGTCGTCGAAGCCGACGTGCCGGCCGAACTCGCTGAGCGCGCGCAGGAGATGCGCGACGCGCTCACCGAGGTCGTTGCCGAATCCAGCGACGAGCTCACCGAGAAGTTCCTCATGGAAGAAGAGCTGAGCGAAGACGAGTTGCAGCGCGGCTTCGCCGAGGCGGTGCGCGACGCCAAGATCTTCCCGGTCGCGGTCGGTTCGGCCACGCACCTTCTCGGCGTCGACCTGCTGCTCGAGCTGCTGGCGCTGGCGCCCTCGCCGGCGGCCGCGCCGCCGGTCCTGGCCTTCAAGCCCGACGGCACCGAAGTCGAGTTCTTCTGCGACCTCGACAAGCCGGCGGCGGCCTTCGTCTTCAAGACCGTCGCCGACCCCTTCAGCGGCCGCATCAACATCTTCCGCGTCTTCCAGGGCACGGTCGCCGCCGACAGCAACCTGGTCGACGCCCGCGACGCCCACAAGGAGCGCCTCGGCGCGCTGCTCAAGCAGCAGGGCAAGGAGACCAAGCCCGTCGAGCAGCTCGGCGCCGGCGACATCGGCGCCGTGGCCAAGCTCAAAGAGGTCGTTACCGGCGACACGCTGTCGACCGACGGCGCGGCTGCCTTCCCGCCGATCGGGTACCCCGCGGCGCTCATGTCGTTCGCCGTCAAAGCCAAGGCCAAGGGCGACGAAGACAAGGTCATCAGCGCCCTGCGCCGACTCGCCGAAGAAGACCCCATGATGCACGTCCAGCGCGATGCGCAGACCGGCGAGATGATCGTCTCGGGCATGAGCCAGGTACACGTCGAGGTCACCGTCGAGCGCATGAAGCGCCGCTTCAACGCCGACGTCGACTTAAAGCCGCCGCGCGTACCGTACCGCGAGACCATCCGCGGCAGCGCCAAGGCCGAGGGCAAGCACAAAAAGCAGACCGGCGGCCGCGGCCAGTTCGCCGACACCTGGATGGCAGTGGCGCCCCTGCAGAGCGGCGAGGGCTTCGAGTTCGTCGACAAGATCGTCGGCGGCGCCATCCCGCGCAACTACATCCCGGCCGTCGAAAAAGGCGTGCGGGCGGCGATGGTCGAAGGCTTTCTGGCCGGCTACCCCCTGGCCGACGTCCAGGTCACCCTCTACGACGGCAAGTACCACCCCGTCGATTCCTCCGACATGGCCTTCCAGATCGCCGGGTCGATCGGTTTCAAGGCGGCCGTCGAAAAGGCGCAGCCGGTGCTGCTCGAACCGATCATGAACGTCGAGGTCACGGTGCCCGAAGAAAACGTGGGCGACATCATCGGCGACATGAATTCCCGGCGCGGTCGTGTGCTGGGCACCACGCCGCGCGGCCACAACAGCGTGATCGCCGCCGAAGTACCGCTCGCCGAGATGGTGAGCTACGCGCCCGACCTCACCTCCATGACCGGCGGTCGCGGCGACTACCACATGGAGTTCCTGCGCTACGACGAAGTGCCTTCGCACATGGCCCAAAAAGTCATCGACGAAGCAAAGAAGGCCCGCGAAGAAGCCCAAAAGAGCTGACGCCGGGCGTGGGCGGCGGGCCCGGGCGGGCCCGCCGCCCACGCCGCCCGGCTGTCCTCATGGTCGCCCGCACTGTGCCACTTTGGCCTGATTTGCGGGTACTTTACGAGCAAGCGACCGTTGGAAGCCGCTTCGGGCCTGCGATAGAATCAACTTTCTCAGAAAAGAATACGGAGGTATCCCGTGAGTGACATCGGGACGATGCGTGTAAAGAGTGGTCTCGCCGACATGCTCAAGGGCGGCGTGATCATGGACGTGACCACCGCCGAGCAGGCCAAGATCGCCGAAGACGCCGGCGCCTGCGCCGTCATGGCCCTCGAACGAGTGCCCGCCGACATCCGTCGCGACGGCGGGGTGGCGCGCATGGCCGATCCCCT
>PKYM01000044.1 GCA_003132645.1 Actinomycetota bacterium
GCCCGCCGACCATCCCAACATGGTGATGGGCGTGAACGCCCAGATCTGCTGGGACAAGTTCATGAACTACTGGGACGTCGAGGCCCGCATGGTGCCGATGGACGGCGAGCGGTACCACCTCTCACCCGAAGAGGCCGTGAAGCTCTGCAACGAGAACACGATCGGCGTGGTCGTGATCATGGGCTCGACCTACGACGGCAGCTACGAGCCCGTGGCCGATACCTGCCGGCTGCTCGACGAGCTCCAGCAGCGCACCGGCATCGACGTGCCGGTGCACGTCGACGGCGCCTCGGGAGCGATGGTCGCGCCGTTCCTCGACCCCGACCTCGAGTGGGACTTCCGCCTGCCGCGCGTAGCCTCGATCAACACGTCGGGGCACAAGTACGGCCTGGTCTACCCGGGCGTCGGCTGGGTGGTCTGGCGCGACGCCGAGGCGCTGCCCGAGGAGCTGATCTTCTGGGTGAACTACCTCGGCGACGACATGCCGACTTTCGCGCTCAACTTCTCGCGGCCGGGCTCACAGATCGTCACCCAGTACTACAACTTCCTGCGGCTCGGCTTCGACGGCTTCGCTACGGTCCAGGGCTACTCGCGCGAAGTGGCCNNCTGCCGGTCTTCGCCTTCACCCTGCACGCCGACGTGCGAAACTTCACCGTGTTCGACGTGGCCGACGCGCTGCGCGAACGCGGCTGGCTCGTGCCGGCCTACACGTTCCCCAAAAACAGGGAGGACCTGGCCGCCCTGCGCATCGTGGTGCGCCGCGGCCTGACCCACGACGTGGCCGACCTGCTGCTGGCCGACCTCGACCGCCAGCTGCCCCGCTTGCGCAAACAGGCGGCGCCGGTGAACGACGGTGCCGCGGCGTCGTTTCACCACTGAGGAGGCTGCCGCTGCGGGTTTCAGAGATGCGGTCGACCAGGTAGAACGTAGAGGTCGCCTGCGCGCTTAGCGCAGCCGAACCTCCGGTCGTGCGAGCGAGAGAAAGAAGGAAGCGGGATGCTGGACAAGCGCATGCAGGACGCCCTGAACGGGCAGATCAACGCCGAGCTGTATTCGGCCTACCTCTACCTGTCGATGTCGTCGCAGTTCGCCGAGCTGGGCATGGCGGGTGGTCGAAACTGGATGCACGTGCAGTTCCAGGAGGAGCTCTTTCACACCCAGAAGTTCTTCGATTACGTCGTCGAGCGCGGCGGCCGCGTGCTGCTCACGGCCATCGACAAGCCGGACCAGGAGTGGCCCACGCCGCTGGCCATGTTCGAGCACGCCCTGGCGCACGAGGGCAAGGTCACGGGCCTGATCAACGGCCTCGCCGATCTCGCCCTCGAGCTGCGCGACCACGCCACGCTGCAGGAACTGCAGTGGTTCATCGGCGAGCAGGTCGAAGAGGAGGCCACCGCCGACGACATGGTCAAGAAGCTGCGCCTGGTGCAGGACGCACCCGCCGCGCTCTACGAGATCGACAAGGAGCTCGCGGCGCGCGTCTTCACGCCGCCGCTGCCGGCGGCACGCTGAGCCGGCGTCGGATGTCGGTCAGGAAGCCTGGTCGAGGGTCGCCGCGACGCTGATCTCGACGTTGCCGCGCAGCGCCTGCGAGACTGGGCAGCCGTCTCTGGCCGCCTCAGCGGCCGCCGCAAAGCCGGCCTGGTCCAAGCCGGGCACGACTCCCCGGACCTCGAGCCGGGAGCTTGCCACGCGAAAGCCGCCGGTGGTCTCCGCGAAGGTGACGACCGCCGTCACGTCGAGGCTCTCCGGCGGCGTGCCGGCTTCGGTCAGGCCGAGCGAGAAGCCCATCGCAAAGCACGATGAGTGGGCGGCGGCGATGAGCTCTTCGGGACTCGTTTTGCCCTCCGAGCGAGCGGTGCGCGAGGCCCAGGTGACGGGCAGTTCCGGCGCTGCCCCGCTGGCCAGGCGCAGACGTCCGGTCCCCTGGGCGAGCGTTCCCGTCCAGGTGACCTGTGCGCGGCGTTCGGCTGAGGTCATGGCTCCTCCTCGATTCGTCTCCGGTGTCGCTTCTGCACTGATAGAGTAGCGGATGCGATGCGGCTTGATTCCTTTCAGCTCGAACGCTACTTCGGCCAGTACGAGTTCTCGGTACCGTTCCTTCTGGCGGCCTCCGACTGCGACGGTCTGTCGCAGGCCGAGCTGCTGTCGTATGGCGACGCCCCGACCCGGAGCCTGTGGGACACGCTCGAGCTGGGTTACACCGAGTCGCAGGGCCACCCGCTGCTGCGCGAGGAGATCGCTGCTCAGTATCTGGGCTGCGATGCCTCACAGGTGCTGCTGGCGGCTCCCGAGGAGCTGATCTTCATCGCCGTCAACTGCCTCGTGCACAACGGCGACCATGTCGTGTGCACGTTCCCGGGCTACCAGTCGCTCTACTCGATCGCCGAGTCGCTGCACGCTGAGGTCAGCCGCTGGGAACCCGACGAGGCCGACGGCTGGCGGTTCGACCCCGACAGGCTGGCGCAGCTCATTCGGCCGAGCACCCGTCTGATCATCGTGAACTTCCCGCACAACCCGACGGGCTANNCGCGACCAGGCCGCCCGGCTGCCGTCGGCGGTCGAGGTCTACGACAACGCCATAACCCTGTCGGGCGTCTCCAAGACCCTGGGGCTGGCCGGCCTGCGGCTCGGCTGGCTCATCGTGCGCGACGAGCGGCTCATGCAGCGCCTCGTGGCGTTCAAGGACTACACCACGATCTGCAGCAGCGCGCCGAGTGAGATCCTCGCCCTGACGGGGCTGCGGGCCCGCGACCTGATCCTGGCCCGCCACCACGAGCGCATCGAGCGCAACCTCGGCCTGCTCACGGGGTTCATGGTCAAATACGAGGCGCTGTTCTCGTGGAACGCCCCGCTGGCGGGCACGGTCTGCTTTCCGCGTTTCAAGCCCGATTCGATCGGCACGGCCGAGTTCTGTCGCATAGTCCGCGAGGAGGCCGGCGTGCTGCTCGCGCCGTCGCGGGTCTTCGACTACGGCGAGCGTCACCTGCGGATCGGCGTGGGTCGTGAGAGCTTTCCCGACGCGCTCCTGCGATTGAGCACGTTCCTGACCAGCAGGCGCGCGAGCTGACCCGGCGGTAGCGCCGGCGGTCGGCGCAGCCCAGTCGCCGCCACCCCCTGGCGTTCAGACGTGGCGTGCGGCCAAGGCGCGGGCCGGCGATAGCCGGCGACCGTCAGCGATCGTCAGCGATAGCCAGCGGTCTTCAGGCGCCGTCGCGCAGGGTCTTTTCGTAGAAGTCGTGGATCAGCGCTTCGTGCATGCCAAGACCCTCGTAGAGGCCGAGCGCGCCGCTCTCGTTGCCGGAGTCGACACCCAGCGCCGCAGTGGTGCAACCGCGCTCGCGAAGTGCGGTGAAGGCCGTCAGCAGCAGCAGCCTGCCCAGCCCACGGCGCCGCCACGGACGGCGCACGGCGAGTTCGGCTACGTAGGCCCCGTAGGACTCGACGTACGAGATGACGAGCCCCGCCACCTGGTCGCCGTCCCAGGCAAGAAACCATAGGTCGGGGTCGGCGCTCTCGGTGAAGCACAGCCGCAGCCACTCGTCGAGGGGCTGGGCGCTGAAGCGGAAGTGCTCGGCAAAGGCCTCCTGGTCGGCGGCCCAGGTGGCGCGCTCGTCGCGGTCGCGCGTGAACCGGCGGATCTCGATGCCCGGCGGCGGCGCGTAGGCGAGCGGGTCGGTGGGCAGGCCGTCGAGGCTCGCGCGCAGGCGCCGGAAGGTGCGCACGCGCTCGAAGCCGGCCCTGAGATAGAGCGCGCCGCGGGGCTCGCCACGCACGCACCAGACTCCGAGTGAGACGCGCCGGTCGGCCACGGCGCCGGCTGCCAGCACGCCCGCGAAGCGCTCGACCCAGTCAAGCAGCGGCGCTTCGAGGCCGTGCCACTGGTGCTCCGGGGCGACGACGACCTCGCCGTCGACGCAGGTGTGGTCGGCCGAGTCGTCCACCCACGCGTAGGCCACCGGGCGCCCGTCGGGCGCGCTGACAAGCCAGGCGTTGCGGTCGTAGTCGAACCGCGGCTGGTCCCAGCCGCCCAGCAGCTCGTCCCTGCTGGCGCTGGTCTCGCCCGCGGCGGCAAGCTCGGCGGCCGCGCCCAAAGCGACGAGGTCGTCGATATCGTCGCGGCGCGGCCGCCGGACGACAAAGCCGGCCGGCAGCTCGCCGAGTGTGGGATCGTCCGCGCCGGTCACTCGGTCACTGCTCGACGGCGCGTGAGCGTCCGCGCCGCGCGAAGAACAGGATCACCGCGACGACCACGATCACGGCCGCGACGATCGCCGCGATCAGGCCGCCGCGCGCGCCGCCTGTGCTCTTGGCGGCGACGTTGGGCCGCAGGTTCTTGTAGGTGTCGATGTTGTTGTAGTTGTAGATCGCCGAACCGGTTCCGGCGGGCGCCATGGTCCAGCCGGTCCACTTGTTCGTGTTCCAGGCCTCGAGCTGGTAGGGGTAGGCCATGATGGCGTAGGGCGAGGAGTCATAGAAGATCTTCTCGGCCTGCTGCACGAGCGGGATGCGCTTCGCCTGGTCGATCGTGGTCGCGGCCTCGTTCGAGAGCTTCGTGTAGGCCGGGTCGGTCCACAGGCAGTCGTTCCAGCCGTAGCCGGTCGACTGGGCCGGCGTGTAGATGCTGACCATGAAGGCCGGGTCGACGTCCTGGGTCCAGTACCACATGAACATGTCCCAGTTGGGGGTGTAGGTGTTGCCGCTGAACTGGTACTGGGCGGCGGTCAGCACGCCGGGGTCGACCACCGAGAGGGTCACCTTGACGCCGACGTTCCTGAACCACTGCACGGTCAGTTTGCCCGCCACGACGTTGGCCGGCGAGTCGGTCGTGACCATGAGGCGCAGCGTCAGCGGCTTGCCCTGCTTGGTCGTGCGGTAGCCGTTGCTGCCCAACTTGTAGCCCGCCGCGGTCAGCATCTGATTGGCCTTGGCCGGGTCGTAGGTGAAGGTGTCGCTGGCCGGCGGCTGCCAGTGGAAGGGCGAGTAGGGCACGATCAGCGACGAGCCCACCTGAGCGTAGCCGTTGAAGGCGGTGGTGACGATCTTGTTGCGGTCGATGGCGTAGTTCAGGGCCTGGCGGAAGACCTGGTCGCGCAGCACCGGGTTGCCCTTCGAGCCCGAGCCCGCGTAGCAGTTGAAGGCCAGCTCGGAGAACTGCCAGGACGCGCTCCTACTGGTCTTGATACCCGGGGTCGACGACAGCGCGCGAAACTCCGCGAACGGCACGTCGACGGCGGCGTCGATGTTGCCCAGCTTGAGGTCGGAGGCCATCGTGTCGGCGTTGGTGTAGGTGAGGATGTAGAGGTCGGAGATGTGCGGCGCGCCTCCCCAGTAGCTGGGGTTGGCCTTCAGATGAACGTACTTGCCGACCTGCCACCCGACGACCTGAAAAGGCCCCGTGCCGACGATAGGCGGCTTGTTCTGGAAGGTCGCGCCGGCCGCCTTGCCGGAGATCTTCGACCAGATGTGCTGCGGCAGGATGGGCACCACCATGCGCAGCATGTTGGCCTTGGGGGCCTTCGTGTAGATCTGCACCGTGTCGGGGCCGGTGGCCTTGGCGCCCGTGATGCCGTCGGTGTAGACCGCCAGGTTCGAGAGGTTGTTCTTGACGATGTAGTTGAAGGTGAAGGCCACATCGGCGGCCGTGAACGGCACGCCGTCCTGCCACTTCACTCCCTGGCGCGTCTCGAAGGTCCAGGTCTTGCCGTCGGGCGACACTGACCAATGGGTGGCCAGCTCGGGTCGCGGCGCCAGGGTCTTGGCGTCGAAGCCCACGAGAA
Organism: Actinomycetota bacterium; assembly: GCA_003132645.1. Lineage (GTDB taxonomy): Bacteria > Actinomycetota > Thermoleophilia > UBA2241 > UBA2241 > Bog-752. The sequence goes on from PKYM01000044.1 coordinate 5,781, forward strand.
AGTCGTAGTTCAGATGCCAGATCTGGTAGTCGAGCCCCTGGATGCCAACGAAGGGGTTCAGGTTGTCGGGGCTCTGCAGCTGGCCGACGCGCAGCACGAGCGAACCGGGCGACGAGGCGCCGCCCGCGACGGGGCTCGAGCTCGTGACGGCCTGGGCGGCGCCAGCGCCGACCGCGACGAGCGCGACGACCGCCGCGAGCGTCACACAGAGGCGGACCAGGCGTGTGGAGTTAAACGACATGCGGGGCTCCTTAGGTCGGGCGACAAGACGCGCTCCTCGAGGAGCAGCGGAAAAAAAGAAGCGGTGGGTCGTCGTGGCGCATCGCGTACGCAAACGTTTCACCTGCCAGGCGGCGCTTGGGCGACGAGGTCGCGCAAGCGCCGGCGCGTCGTTTCGTCGAGTCTGAAGGTCGGCGGGCCGGTAAGCAACTCCTGCGTGCGGGAAGCTACGCGCTCCCGCAGGGTGGTCGCCCCGGCGGCCTGCCAGCGGTCGTGGGCCGACTGGTCGAACAGGCCGGACCGGTGGAAGCGGCGGTAGTTCGCGCGCGTCATGGGTCGGGCCAGATGGTTGCCGCCGGGACCGGCGAGCATGATCTCGCCGAGAGCAAGCGCCTCGTCGTCGATCGGCAACTCCGCGCCGAAGGCGCGCGCGTAGCCGACCAGTTCGTCGCCCAACACGAGAGCCTCGTAGGAACTCTGCAGACCCGATTCGAGGTAGCCGACGTCGTGCAGAAGCGTGGCCCGGCACAGCTCGCCGAGGATCGCGCCCATGGCCGACTCGGCGGCGGCCTGCTCGTCGAACAGCTTGCTGTCGGAGTCGCCGGCGTAGGCCCAGCTCGGCAGGCCGTACCAGCGGGCCAGGTCGATGCAGGCCTGATTGCCGAGCGCCACGCTCGGTGAGCGATACGACTCGACCATCGTCTGCATGTTGAGGACGCCGACGCCGGCGCCGTACAGAAAGGGCGCGCCGGGGTGGGCGAGCTGGCTGACGACGAGACCGGCGAGCACCTCGGCGTTGGCGACGACCACGATCGCGGCGATCGACGCCGGCGCCGTCGAACCCGCCGAGGGCGAGGGCGCGAGGATGGCCGGCACGCCGAGCTCGCCGCAGACGATCAACTTGTCGAGGCAGACCTCGTCGAGCTGGAGGGGCGGCGACGACATGGTCAGGCAGGCCAGGCTGCCGGCCCCGTCGCAGACGCCCGCCATCTCGTTCATGACGCGCAGCGGCGCGCCGCCGAAGGGGCTCGAGACGACGATCGGCTTGCGCGTGCCGGCCAGCATGGCGGCGAGCTGAGCCAGATCGACGCGCTCGATGTCGGCGTCTTCGGGCAGGCCCATCGACATGATGAAATCGATGTTGGGAAGTTTCTCGCACAAGGCGGCGTAGCGCTCGACGTCGGCCAGCAGGGCGCGGCGGCGACCACTGCCTTGGGGGTCGGCGACGTAGAGGCAGTCGGGGCCGGTGCCGAACCACGTGCGCCCGTCGGCGAGCTCACGGTCGAGGCTGCCGTCGGGCGCCCGGCCCTTCAGCACGAAGGCGCGCGGCGCGGCGGCGAGGGCCCTGTCGATGAGCTCGCGCGACAGGCGGGCGCGGGTATCCGCGACGTCCGCGCTCGCCTGTCGCAGCAACTCGAGCGCCCGCGGATGACGGATCTCGATGCCGGTCTCGGCGAGCACCCGGCACGTCGCGTCGTGGACCTTGCGGCAGGCGTTGTCGTCCCAGACCCGCAGCTCGGCGCGCGGACCGACGGCTTCGGTCACGCCTGGCGTTCCTTGCCGGCGACCCGCATGAGCCTGTCGATCTCGGTGAGCACGCCGGGATCGAGCCTGAAGGCGCGCTCGGCTCGCAACTCGGCGACCCGCGCCTTGACGCGGTCGAGCATCGTGTGGCGCCCGCCGGCGACCCACCTGTCGAAGACGGCGTGGTCGAAGAGGTCGTCGTACCAGAAGTCGCGCGAGTGCTTGCGGGTGTACTTGCGAGACAGGAAGTTGCCGCCGGGGCCGACCTCGGTGATCTCGTCGAGGGCGAGCGCCTCGTCGTCGGTCGGCACGTCTCTCATGAAGGCCTTGGCCCAGCCGATCGCGGCGTTGCCGAAGACGATCGATTCGCAGGAGCTCTGCAGGCCGGACTCGAGGTAGCCGACGTCGTGCACGAGCGTGCCGCGCCCCAGGCCGCCGGACATGGCCGTGAGACCGTACTCGAGCGCGAACTGCTCGTCGATCGTCTTTGAATCGGACATGGCCGCGTAGTTGAAGCTGGGCAGGCCGTACCAGCGGCAGAGGTCTTCCTGGGCCGCCTGGCCGAGCGGGCTCTCGGGCGTCGTGTAGGCGTCGACCGCGGTGCGCATGTCCATGGCGCCCACGCCGACGCCCCAGACGAAGGGCGCTCCCGGCTTGATCTGCTGGTGGTAGACCAGGCCGGCCAGCACCTCGGCGTTGCCGACGACGACCGTGCCGGCGATCGAGCGCGGCCCGGTCGAGCCGGCGTTGGGCGCCGGCGCCCAGATCACCGGCACGTCGTGCTCGGCGCAGGCCTTGAGCTTGGTGAGACCGTCGCGGTCGTGCATGAGCGGCGGCGCCGGCATGGCGTAGATCATGAAGCTGTCCGGTGCGCCGGCAGCGGCGCACATGTCCTTGACGGCCTTGACGACGCCGCCGTTGCGAGTCGCGACCATGAGCGGCTTGCGCGTGCCGGCGAGCATCGACGCGACTGCCGACAGGTCGTCGATCTCGAGCGGCGCGTCTTCGGGCAGGCCCATCGACATCACGAAGTCGAGGTGCGGCAGCTTCTCGCAGAGCGCCGCCATCTCCTCGATGTCGGCGTTGCGCACGCGGCGGCGCTCGCCCGAGTCGGGGTCGCGGTAGTAGAGGCAATCCGAGCCGGTCCCGAAGTAGGTGTTGCCGTTCCTGAGCTCGAGGGCTTCGTCGCGGCCGCGCGACCGGACGGTCCAGGTCCGGGGGGCGGAGCCAAGGGCCTTGTCGACGGCAGCCGCGTCCAGGCGGACGCGAAAGCCATCGACCCGGCCGCCGGCCGCGGCGAAGACCTCGAGGGCAGGTTCGTATCGGACATCGATGCCGATCTCGGCGAGGACTTTGAGGGTGGCCTCGTGGACGCGACGGCAGTCGTCCTCGCTCCAGACTGTGATGCGGGCCGCTGACATCGGTTCCCCTTTCATTGCGGCTCCCTCGCTGAGGGGGCCTTGTGGCGGGCGAGCAAGAAAAGTCGGGTGATCGCCCGAAGCGGAGTGTTCGCTTTCGTCTCTGCCTGCGTGCGGCGGGTGATGGACCCGCTCGCCGACCGGCGGAGGCTACGGCGTGGGGATGATGCGCGAGGGACCGCGCTCAGTGAAGATCTTGAACCAGATGCCGCCGAAGTACTCGCGGCTGCAGGCGGTCGCGGCGGCGCTCGTGGTGGTGCGAGCGATCTCTGCGCGAAGGTTCAGCTCACCGACCCCTGGTTCGGTCCGGCAGGTCCGGACGACGATCTTCCGAGAGCCATCTTCCGGGACGCGTCAGGACCTTGTCAAGGGACAAGCATCTAGGCCGTGTGGCGGAAGTTCATGACGTCGCCGTCGGCGACCACGTAGTCGCGGCCCTCGATGCGCAGCACGCCCTTGTCGCGGGCGTGGGCGAACGAGCCGCACGAGAAGAGCTCGTCGATCGGCACGACCTCGGCGCGCACGAACTTCTTCTGGATGTCGCCGTGGATGCGACCGGCGGCCTGCCAGGCGGTCCAGCCGCGCGGCAGCTGCCAGGCGCGGCTCTCGCTCGATTTGAAGTCGCCGGTGAAGAAGGTGATGTAGCCCAGCACGCCATAGCAGCCGGCGATCACGGTGTCGACGCCGCCGACGGGTACGCCGAGCTCGGCGCGAAACTCGGCCGCTTCGTCTGGTTCGAGTTCGGCGAGCTCGACTTCGAGCCGGGCCGCCAGGGCGACGCTGCCGTCGCCGCGCTCGAGGGCCCAAGCCGTCAGCGCGGCCCCCGCGTCGAGGTGCGACTCGTCGGCGTTCAGCACGAACAGCACCGGCCGTTCGGTCACCAGCGCGAGGTCGCGCAGGAGCGGCTCGTCGTCGGCGCCACGGGCGATCTCGCGGGCGCGCCGGCCCTCGCCCAGCTCGGTCGCGAAGCGCTCGAGCAAGACCATCTCCTTCTGCACCTGGCGGTCGCCGGCGCGTACGGCCTTGGCGGTCTTGTCGCGCCGCCGCTCGACCAGCTCGAGGTCGCTCAGGATGAGCTCGGTCTCGACGGCCTCGACGTCGGCCACAGGGTCGATCGTGGCGCGGGGAAAGGCGACCTCGGGATTGTCGAAGGCGCGCACGACGTGGGCCACGGCGTCGACCTCGCGGATGTCGGACAGAAAGCGGCTGCCCAGGCCCTGGCTGTGCTCACTACCACCGGCCAGGCCGGGGATGTCGACGACCTCGATCGTGGCGTGCACCTCGCGCGGCGTCTGCAGGACCTCGTTCAAGCGGTCGAGGCGCGCGTCGGGGACCGCCACCACGCCGTGGTTGGCTTCGGCCGAGCTGAACGCATAGGCCGTCGCCAGCGCGCCGGCGTGAGTGAGCGCGTTGAACACGGTGGTCTTGCCCGCGTTGGGCAAGCCGACGATGCCGAGCTTCATGAGGCCACCAGCTTCATGACTGCACTATAGCTTCACGAGGGTGATGTAGGGCAACCCCAGCACGAGGCCCAGACAGACGCCGACCAGCACGTCGGCCAGATAATGGACGCGCAGATAGACGCGGCTGGCCGTGAGGACCACGGCCAGCGCTACGAAGGCCGGCCACAGGGTCGGGTAGAGGACGCTCATGGTCAGGGCGCCGACCGTGCTCATGCTGGCGTGCGACGACGGAAACGAGGGGGACAGCGGCAGGGGGATGTGGGCTTTCGCCTTGGGGTCGCGTTCGGGTGGGCGCTGCCGTCGCACGGTGAGCTTGACGAGGAATGTGAGCCACTCGGTAGCGAGCACCGCGCCGGCCACGTAGATGAACCGCCGGCCTGAGAAGCCGCCCGCGCCGGCTCCGGCGCCGACCGCCGCCAGCACGACCCAGACGACGCCGTAGTTGCCGGTCAGCGAGATCGCGCCGAGCGGCAGGGTGAACCAGCGCGGGTGCGGCCAGCGGCCGGCGATCACCGCGGACACGGCTCGGTCACCGCTTGCGAGGCGCTGCAGCAGGCCGGGGCTGCTCAGCGGATCGGGGTCTGGGCCGTGGCCTTGCCCGGGGCCGGCGGGGGTATCGTCCGCGCCGGCGGGGGGACCCGCGGGAGGTGGCGTCATGAGATCGGGCATCGAAGACTACCGTTCAGTATACTATCGGCCTGACTTGCCCCTCCTCACAGGTGAGGTCGCAGTGCCCGACAAGCCGCCCCGCACGAGTGTCATCGTCACCGCCCTCGGCCCCGACAAACACGGCCTGCTGGCGGCCGTCGCCACGACCGTCGCCGCCTGCGACGCCAACGTCGACGACGTCAGCCAGACCGTCACGGGCGGCATGTTCACGATGATCATGTTCGTGTCGTTCGCCGAGGGGGAGCTTACGTTGGCCGGCCTGCAGGAGGCGCTGGCCAGGACGGGTGTCGAGACCGGTCTGCAGATCACCGTGCAGCACGAAGACATCTTCCGCTTCATGCATCGCGTCTAGCGGCGCCGGCTGCCATGGTCTTCATCACCAACGAAGAGATCCTCGAGACCGTCCGCATGATCCAGGACGAGAACCTCGACGTGCGGGCCGTCACCATGGGCATCTCGCTCGGCGACTGCGCTTCGCGCGACGTCGATCGGGTCTGCGAGCGCGTGCACGACAAGATCGTCGCCCGGGCCGGCCGGCTCGTGCCGGTGGCGCGCGAGATCCAGGAGAAGTACGGCGTGCCGATCGTCAATCGCCGGGTGTCGGTGACGCCGATCGCCGGCGTTCTCGCGGCCGGCGGCAGCGACGCCTTCGTAAAGCTCGCCCACGCCCTCGACGCGGCCGCCGGCGAGATCGGCATCGACTTCGTGGGCGGCTTCTCGGCGCTCGTCCAGAAGGGTTTCACCCGGCGCGACGTCGCCCTGATCGACGCCATCCCCCAGGCCATCGCCGAAACGCGGCGCGTCTGCTCGTCGGTCAACGTGGCCTCCACCCGGGCCGGCATCAACATGGACGCCGTGGTGAAGATGGCCGAGGTGCTGCTCGACGTTGCGGGGCGCACGGCCGCCCACGACTCGATCGGCGCCGCCAAGATCGTCACCTTCTGCAACGTGCCCGAGGACAATCCCTTCATGGCCGGCGCGCTGCACGGCAGCGGCGAGCCCGAGGTGAGCATCAACGTGGGCATCTCGGGGCCGGGGGTCATCCGCAACGTGGTTGCGGGCCACCCCGACCTGTCGTTCACCGATCTCGCCGACCTGATCAAGCGCACGGCCTTCAAGATCACCCGCGTGGGCGAGCTCGTGGCCCGCGAGGCCGCCGAGATGCTCGGCGCGCAGATGGGCATCATCGACCTCTCGCTGGCGCCCTCGCCGGCGATCGGCGACTCGGTGGCGGAGATCCTCGAGAGCATGGGTCTGGCGCGCACCGGCGCGCCGGGCACCACGGCCGCGCTGGCCATGTTGAACGACGCCGTCAAGAAGGGCGGCATCATGGCCACCTCCTCGACCGGCGGGCTGTCGGGCGCCTTCATCCCGGTGAGCGAGGACGTCGGCATGGCGCGGGCCGCCGCCGAAGGCGTGCTTTCCATCGAAAAGCTCGAGGCGATGACGGCCGTCTGCTCGCTGGGCCTCGACATGATCGTGGTACCGGGCGACACCTCGCGCGACGCCCTGGCCGGCACGATCGCCGACGTCATGGCGATCGGCATGATCAACGCCAAGACGACGGGCGCTCGCCTCATTCCGGCGGCCGGCAAGGTGGTCGGCGACTGGGTCGAGCTCGGCGGGCTCTTCGGGGCCGCGCCGGTCATGCCGCTGAGCGCCGCCGGCAACGAAGCTTTCATGGCCCGCGGCGGGCGCATCCCGGCGCCGCTGCAGAGCCTGACAAACTAGCGCGCGAACGACGCCGCGTCGGGCGCAGCGGCGGCGCAAGTCCCGCGATTCGGCTCTTCTGGGCTCTCCTACGCCTGCAGTTCGGCGAGCAGCGCCTTCACGGTGGCGAGTCTGTCGTCGAGCCCCAGGGCCGCGCTGGCCTTCTCGGCCTCTGTGAGCTGGAGGATGGCGTCGAGGATCTGACCCTGGGCATGGCACGCTTTGGCCAGCTCGATCTCGTCGTCGACGAGCTGGGTGAGCAGGTCGCGCACGTC
>PKYM01000313.1:0-201 GCA_003132645.1 Actinomycetota bacterium
AGGAGACCCAGACGATGAGGAGACCGAGACGATGACCTTCGCGCGCAGGCCGCTCATGGCCGGAAACTGGAAGATGTACAAGACGCAGGCCGAGGCGGTCGCCTACGCCCGCGCTTTCGCGCCGCTCGTGGCCGGCGTCGACGACCGCGACATCCTGTTGTGCGCTCCGTTCACCGACCTGTCGGCCCTGGTCGCAGAGGC
>PKYM01000313.1:326-2588 GCA_003132645.1 Actinomycetota bacterium
CACACCGAAGAGAAGCTCGGCCGCCAGATCGACCAGGGTCTCGCCGTCGTCACGGCCGACGAGCTCGAGCGGCTGGCTATCGCCTACGAGCCGATCTGGGCGATCGGCACGGGCAAGACGGCGACCCCCGAGATGGCCCAGGAAACGGTCGCTTTCGTGCGTTCGCGGGTGCGGGCGAATCTCGGCGCGGCAGCCGACAAGGTGCGCATCCTCTACGGCGGCAGCGTCAAGGCGGCCAACATCGACGTGCTCATGGCGCAACCCGACATCGACGGCGTGCTGGTCGGCGGCGCGAGTCTCGAGCCGGCCGAGTTCGCCCGCATCGTGCGCTTCGTGACGGCCGCGTGAGCCAGGCTGCCGCGCGCGACCGCGAAGGGGAGAGGGCGGCGTCCGTGCCGGACGCCGCCCTCTCCCCGACGGGTCGCACCTACCGCCCTGTGGTCCTCATGATCCTCGACGGCTGGGGCTACGCCCAGCCGGGACCGGGCAACGCCGTGACGATCGCCGACACGCCGGTGTTCGACCGGCTGTGGGCAACCTACCCGCACGGCACGCTGGGCGCGTCAGGCCACGCCGTCGGGCTGCCCGAGGGCCAGATGGGAAACTCCGAGGTGGGCCACCTGAACATCGGCGCCGGCCGCGTCGTCTACCAGGATCTGACCCGCATCACCAAGGCGATCGCCGACGGCGACTTCTTCGCCAATCCCGTGCTCAAGCAGGCCTTCGGCACCGCTCGCGAGCGCGGCGTCGCCTGTCATCTGCTGGGACTTGTCTCAGACGGCGGCGTGCACGCCGACATGGGGCATCTCAGGGCGTGCATCGAGATGGCCCGTCGCGAGGGCGTGAGCGACCTCGTGGTGCATGCCTTCCTCGATGGGCGCGACACGCCGCCGCGCAGCTCGTCCGCGTACCTGGCCGAGATCGACCAGTACCTGAGCGACGTCGGCGTGGGACGTTTCGGTACCGTCATGGGGCGCTACTTCGCCATGGACCGAGACACGCGCTGGGATCGGGTCAAGCTCGCCTACGACGCCCTCGTGTACGGGCGCGGTGAGCGCGCCCCCGACGCTCAGGCGGCCGTGGCGAGCGCCTACGAGCGCGGCGAGAACGACGAGTTCGTGCGACCCACTGTGGTGGGCGACCCCGCGGCACATCGCGTGCGCGAGGGCGACGTCTGCCTGTTCTTCAACTTCCGCCCCGATCGCGCTCGCGAGCTGACCCGCGCCTTCTTCGAGGAGGCGTTCACCGAGTTCGACCGCGGTCCTCACCCGCCGCGGGTCGCCTTCTTCACCATGACCCAGTACAGCAAGGAGTTCCCCCTGCCGGTCGCCTTTGCGCCACAGACGGTCGAGCACGTGCTGGCCTCGGTCCTGGCCGAGCGGGGCCTGCGTCAGCTTCACATCGCCGAGACCGAGAAGTACGCCCACGTGACCTTCTTCTTCAACGGCGGAGTCGAGCAGGAGGTGGCGGGGGAGACGCGCGTCCTCGTGCCGAGTCCGCGCGACGTCGCCACCTACGACCAGAAGCCCCAGATGAGCGCCTACGAGCTCACCGGCGAGCTCACCCGCCGTATCGACTCAGACGAGTTCGACTTCGTGGTCGTGAACTACGCGAATGCCGACATGGTGGGCCACTCCGGCGTGCTGGCCGCGGCGGTCGCCGCCGTGGAGGCGGTCGACGAGTGCGTGGGCCGGGTGGTGGAACACGTGCTCGCTCGCGGCGGCGTTTGCCTCATCACAGCCGACCACGGCAACTCCGACCACATGATAGACCCCGACGGAGGTCCCAACACCGCTCACAGCACCAACCCCGTGCCCTTCGTGGCCACGCTCGACGGCGCCGGGCTGCGCGAGGGCGGCATCCTGGCCGACATCGCGCCGACCGTCCTCGACCTGCTCGGCGTGCCGGTGCCCGTCGAGATGACCGGCCGCGATCTGCTGCACGGCGAGGGTCGGTGAATCCGTGGCCAGTGAGTTCGCCGATCGAAGGCGAGGCGCCCGAGTTCGCCGCCCGCCCGATCGGCGCGGGTTCGCGTAGGTGTTGCATAACCGACTAAGGATTATTATTGTGGTTTAGCGTGTACCGGCACGGCACACGGCTTTCGACAAACGAAGGAGTCCCTCTCGTGCTGAACGCGGTCCTCATCGTCCTTCAACTTTGCGTCTGCGTGTTACTCGTGGTCCTCGTACTGCTGCACTCCGGCAAGGACGCCGGCATGAGCAGCGTGACCGGCTTCTCCTTCGCGGCCCAGGCAAGTGTCAT
>PKYM01000166.1 GCA_003132645.1 Actinomycetota bacterium
TCTTGCCCGCGGATCGGCTGCACGCCGTAGCGCGAGGCCAGGAGCTCGTAAAGCGAGCCGCGTTCGAGGTCGGCGGCGGGGAGGTCGGGAAAGCGTGAGGTGGGCAGATAGACCTGCTCGAGCAGCAGCGGCCGGCCGCCGACGCTGCGCACGCGCTCGATGAAGAGCGTGTCGGCGCCAGGTTCGATCTCGAGCGCCGCGGCGACCTCGGGGTTTGCCGGTGAGGTCGTCACCGTCACAAGACGCGTCTGCGGGTCGAGCCCGCGGGCGCGCATCTCGTCGCTGAACGAGGTGAGCGCCGTGAGATCGCGCTCGAGCGGCGGCGCCGTGACGAAGGTGCCGCGCCCGGGCAGGCGCTCGATGCGCCGTTCGCGACGCAGCTCATCGAGGGCGCGGCGGACGGTGATGAGGCTGCAGCCGAAGCTCTCGGCGAGCTCGCGCTCGATAGGGAGGCGGTCGCCGGCTACCCATCGGCCCGCGTCGAGCGATGCCGAAAGCTCGAGGTAGAGCTGGTGGTGCAGCGGGATCGGGCCACGTTGAAGCACGCCGTTCGTGATGAGTCGCCGGTCATCGCGCGGCCGGGTGTCGTCGTCACGTGACGGGGTGTTGACAGTCTGACGATACTTGTTCATATTCTTATAATGATGATGGCGGTAACGCAGGATGGTGTCAAGAGTGGCGCGCAAGCGCCCCGGGGTCCGGTTCTGGCGATCGACCTGGGTGCCACGTGGACTCGCGCCGCGGTGGTCTCTCCAGACGGCGAGCTCGCGGCGCGCGGCGCGGCGCGCACCCCGTTTGACGGACCGTCGGGCCGGCTGGCAGACGCGATCCTGCATGTCGCCGAGCAGGCTCTGAAGGCCGCGGCGGCCGCTGAAGGCGACCCCATCGCGGCGGTCGGCGTCGCGGCGGTCGGCCCGCTGGACCCGCGCTCAGGTGTGATCGTCGCGCCGCCGAATTTGGGAAACGGGTACCGGGGTCTCGACCTGGCCACGCCCCTCAGGCGCCGCTTTGGCGTGCCGGTCTTCGTCGAACGCGACACCATGGTCGCCGCCCTCGGGGAGCACGCTTACGGGGCGGCCCAGGGTGTCGACGACTTCATCTACCTCACGGTGTCGACGGGTCTGGGCGGCGCCATCTTCTCGCGCGGCCGCCTGCTGACCGGCGCCAGCGGAGTGGCCGGCGAGCTCGGCCACGTTCCGGTGCTGCTCGATGGACCGATCTGCGGCTGCGGCGGCGTCGGCCATCTGGAGGCCCTCTGTTCGGGTACGGCGATCGCGCGCGCTGGGCGCGAGGCGGGCATCGCGGCCAGGCGCGACGCCGATGCCGCGATGTCCGCCTCCGCTGCCCTGCGCGGCTCGGCCGATGCGGCAGCGTCTACCGACCCGCGTGCTCTCTCGGCAGCCGATGTGGCCGCCGCCGAACGAAACGGCGACGAGCGCGCGGCAGCCATAATGAGGCGCGCGCGCGAGGCCTTCGCGGCCGGCGTGGTCGGCATCGTCAATGCCTTCAACCCGAGAATGATCGTGGTCGGCGGGGGGATCGCCCGCGCCGAAGGCGAGCGGCTCCTCGGCCCGGCCCGCGAGGCGATCGCGGCTTCGGCGCTCGCGCCGGCGGCCGCGGTGGTCGAGCTGACGCCGGCCGCCCTGGGCGACGACGTGGGACTCATTGGCTGCGTGCCGCTGACGGCGGACCGGAAGGAGGGGTCTTGGCAACGGTGAGCTACAGGGCGGTGAACCGGGTGTTCCCCGGTGGCCAGCATGCGGTCCGCGATCTCAACCTCGAAGTCGCCGATGGCGAGTTCGTCGTGCTGGTCGGCCCGTCCGGTTGCGGCAAGACCACCGCGCTGCGCATGACGGCCGGACTCGAGGACATCTCCTCCGGAGAGATCGCCATCGGCGGCGTGGTCGTCAACGACATCGAGCCGCAGCGCCGCGACGTTGCCATGGTGTTCCAGGAGTACGCGCTCTATCCGCAGATGACGGTGTTCGACAACATCGCCTTCTCGCTCAAGCTGCGCAAGATGCCGCGCGCCCAGATCGCCGACCGCGTGTCGGATATGGCGCGCACCCTCGGCATCGAGGCGCTGCTGCAGCGCAAGCCGCGGGCCCTGTCGGGCGGCCAGCGTCAGCGCGTCGCGATGGGGCGGGCGCTCGTGCGCGACCCAGAGGTCTTCCTCATGGACGAGCCGTTGTCCAACCTCGACGCAAAGCTGCGTGTCCAGATGCGCCACGAGGTGTCTCGCATCCAACGCGATCTCGGTACCACGACGATCTTCGTGACCCACGACCAGACCGAGGCGATGACCATGGGGCAGCGCGTCGCCGTGATGCTCGACGGCGCAATCCAGCAGGTCGACACGCCCCAGGTCCTCTACGACCGACCGGCCAGCATGTTCGTGGCCGCGTTCATCGGCAGCCCCGAAATGAACCTCGTCCGCGCTCGCGTCGATCGGGACGGCGGCGGCTTCTGCTGTACCGTCGGCGATCAGCGTCTGTCGCTGCCGGAACGGGCCCTGCGCGATCCGTCACGGCTCGAGGCCTATGTGGGACGAGAGGTCGTGGTGGGGCTGCGCCCCGAGATCCTCGAAGACGCGGCGCTCGCCGTTCCCGCGCCGACTGCCGCGAACACCCTGAGGGGCGTTCCGGTCGCGGTCGAGACCCTCGGTGCGGAGCGGCTGGTCCACTTCAGCGTTGCCGACGCGCGCGTCGTGACCGGTGAGCTCCTCGAATCGGGCGGGACCTCCGAGAAAGACGAGACGTCGCCCATTGTCGCGGCCAGCCGGGCGGAGCGTGTCATGGTCGGCAGGTTCGGGCCGTCGTCGCGGGCTTCGGTCGGCACGGCGGTCGATGTGGCCGTCGACATGAGCCTCGCTCACGTGTTCGACCCCGATACCCAGCTGCCTCTCTGACCGGACAGCCGCGATGCAGCTCCGCGCACGCGGCCTGAGTGCACGCGGCCTCAGGCGAACGCGAGCGCGACAAGCCCGGCTTACGCGCGCACGTCGCGGCGCTCGAACGACACCGCTGTGGCCGCAAGCAGGGCGGCCGACGTCGCGAGCAGGACCGCGATCCCCACGGCGTTGAGACCCTGCCCGAGAGGCGAGGCGCCGCCCGAGTAGTGGAACAGCGAGAGGTAGCGGAAGGGCCGGATGTGGGTGTTCATCTGGGCCAGGGTGTTCAGCAGGTACATCGCCACGCCGACGCCGACGCCGGCCGCGATGCCGGTCTGCCGTCGCCCAGAGGCGCCGCTCACGGCGAAGGTCACGCTGCCGACCGCGAGGCCCAGCAGCGTCAGGCGCAGCAGCGCGTCTGCCAGCTTGCCCGCGCCCACCGGCGTGCCGGCGATCGCCGTGGCCGCGAGCAGCGAGAGCCAGAAGGCCAAGCCGAGGACCGCGACGGTCACGATCATCGCGGCGTACTTTTGCAGCACCAGTCGGCGACGGCCGACCGTCTGGGTCAGCAGCAGGCTCAGCGTGCCGTTTTCTTCCTCGCCGGCCAGCGCGCGGGCGGCGATCGAGACGGCGAAGGCGATGAACACCACGGGCGCAAGCCAGGAGAGCAACTCCACGTTCACATAGCCGACGGGCGACGAGAAGTCGCCGCCCGATCCCAGGAAGGCGGCGCGGACTGCCGACGGCAGGCTGTTGATGTAGCCCTGCAGCTGACCGGCGCTGTGCCTGATGCTCGGGTAGATCGACAGCAGCAGGGCCACATAGAACGCCACGCCGATCACCCACATGATCAAGGGTCGTGCCTGATCGCGCAGGCTCTTGAAGAAGGCGTTACGCAGCATCGTCGTCTCCTTCGGCGCCGGCGTAGAAGGTCATGAAGACGTCCTCCAGGTCGGGCAGGCGGCTCGTCAAGTCGAGCACCGGGAACTCACCCAGCTTCTTCACGGCCGCATCGAGTGAGCCGGTGACCGTGAGGCGCAGCGACGAGGCGCCCTTGCCGTTGACGGCGACCTGGGTGATGCCGGGCACACCCTCGAAGGCGGCCGGCGAGACCGGCCTCGCGAAGACGACCTCGATCTCGCGCACCGCCCGCCCGGTGAGGCTGGAGACGTCCTCGAGGGCGATCAGCTTGCCCTCGCGGATGAAGGCCACGCGGTCGCAGACGCGCTGCACTTCGGGCAGGACGTGAGACGAGAGAAAGACGGTCTGTCCGGCATCTCGCGCCTCGTCGACGAGCGCGTAGAACTCGTGCTGCACGAGTGGGTCGAGGCCCGACGTCGGTTCGTCTAGGATGAGCAGCTCGGGGCGGTGCATGAAGGCCTGGATGAGGCCGAGCTTGCGCTTGTTGCCGCTCGAGAGGTCGGCCACTTTGCGGGTCAGGTCGCAGTCGAGCCGCTCG
>PKYM01000195.1 GCA_003132645.1 Actinomycetota bacterium
ACTTGGGCCGCTTGTCGATGACGCGCACGGCCTTGCCTTCGCTGCGCGCGATCGTGCGGGGCTCCTTGAGCTTCACCTGCACCTGGATGCTGAGCACGCTGTAGAGACGGGCCTGCACTGAGCGCTCGAACTTCTCGAGCTGGCCCATGGTCTCGCCGAAGACGTCCTCGCCGACCTCGATCCAGACCTCGACCATGTCGAGGTGGCCCTTGCGGTCGACCAGGATCTGGTAGTGGGGCTCGATCTGCGGGATCGTCATGAGGACTTCCTCGATCTGACTCGGGAAGACGTTGACGCCGCGGATGATCAGCATGTCGTCGGTGCGCCCCACCGGCTTGCTCATGCGGGCGAAGGTGCGGCCGCAGTCGCAGGGCTCGGCGACGAGGCTGCAGAGGTCGCGCGTGCGGTAGCGGATCAGCGGCTGGGCCACCCGGCTCAGGGTGGTGAAGACGAGCTCGCCGACCGTGCCTGCCGGCACCGGCTGGAGCGACTCAGGATCGACGATCTCGACCAGGTAGTGGTCTTCGTTCACGTGCATGCCGCCCTTGCAGCGGCACTCGAAGGCCACGCCCGGTCCGCCCATCTCGGAGAGGCCGTAGATGTCGAGCGCGTCGACGCCCAGGCCGTCTTCGATCTGGCGGCGCATCTCGCTGGTCCAGGGCTCGGCGCCGTGAAAGCCGACCCGGATGGGCAGGTCGTCGGGCCGCAAACCGCGGTCGCGGGCCGCTTCGGCAAGGTAGAGGGCATACGAGGGCGTGCACGACAGCGCCGTGACGCCGAAGTCGCGCATGAGCTTGAGCTGGCGGTCGGTGTTGCCGCCCGAGATCGGCAGGATGGTGGCGCCGAGACGCTCGCAGCCGTAGTGCAGGCCGAGGCCGCCGGTGAACAGGCCGTAGCCGTAGGCGTTCTGCAGCATGTCGCCGGGCTTCATGCCGCCGGCGGCCAGCGTGCGGGCGATCAGGTCGGCCCACAGGTCGATGTCGCCGGCCGTATAGCCCACGGTGGTCGGGTTGCCGGTCGTGCCTGACGAGGCGTGTACGCGCACCATACGCTCCCGGGGCACGGCGAACATGCCGAACGGGTAGTGGTCGCGCAGGTCGCCCTTGGTGGTGAACGGGAGAGAGCCGAAATCGCTGTGGCAGGTCACGTCGTCGGGCGCCAGGCCGGCCTCGTCGAGCCGATGACGATAGAACGGCACGTTGTCGGCGGCGTTGCGCAAGGTGGCCCGCAGACGCTCCATCTGGGTGTCGCGCAGGAGCTCGACCGGCATGGTCTCGGCCGCCTGCTGCCAGTGGTTGCCGCCGGCCTTGTCGGGGGCGATCGCGCCGTCGGGCGCGACGACGCTCACAGCGTCTTCACCTGGTCGTCGGAGAGCAGCGTGACCTTGTCCTTGAGCAGCTCGACCGCGCGGTCGATGTCGTGCACCGCGAAGCAGACGTTGTTGAACGAGATGCTGTAGAGGTAGTCGACCGAGATCTTCTGCTCGGCCAGCGCGTCGAGCACCTGGGCGAGACCGCCGGGCTCGTCGGGCACCGCGACGCAGATCACCTGCGAGAGGTGGGTCGTGAAACCCGCCTTGTGGAGGATCTCCCGGGCGCCGACCGGGTCGGGCACGATGAGGCGCACGATGCCGTACTCGGCGGCTTCGGTGGTCGAGAAGCCGCGGATGTTCACGCCCTGGCGACCGAGGATGTCGGCGATCTCGGCCAGCCGACCGCTGCGGTTCTCCAGAAAGACCGTCACTTGGGTGACCTTCACGACCCCTCCTCACGTGGCTGCGGCCGCCTCGCGGCCCAGGGCGAACGCGCGCTGGTTGACCTCGAGGACCTTGGCCGGGACGGCCAGCTCGAGGGCGTGCTCCCAGGCCCGCGCGCCGAAGGGCAGCGCGTGTGTGGCGGCGCCCAGCAGGGCGACGTTGGCGGCGCGCACCGTGCCGGCCTCGCGAGCCAGGGAGTCGGCGTCGACGGCGATGAGCTGGATACCGCGCGCCCGCGCCGCCGCGACGATGTCGTCGGGGTAGTCCTTCTCGCCGCGCAGCACGCTGCCGGGAGCGATCATCGTGGTGGCGTAGACCAGCGTGCCCTTGTCGGCCAGCAGGTTCAGGGCGCGCCGGCCCTCGAGGGTCTCGGTGGCGATCACCACGTCGGCCCGTGGCGAGACCGGCGACCACACCTGCTTGCCGTAGCGCACGGTCGAGACCACGCTGCCGCCGCGCTGGGCCATGCCCTTGACCTCGCTGGTCTTGACGTCGTAGCCGTCGGCCATGGCGGCCTGGGCGACGATGGCGGCCGCCAGGATGATGCCCTGGCCGCCGACGCCGGCCAATGAGACAGTGGCGACCCCGTTCACGGCGCCTCGTCCCCGCCGCCGGCCGCCACCGGCAGACTGACGGCGCCGCGCGCGCACACCGCGAGGCAGACGCCGCAGCCGGTGCAGTCGCTGGTGATCTCGATCGACTCGGGGCCGGCCACGAGGGCCGGGCAGCCGAGCTCGACGCAGAGGCCGCAGAGGTTGCAGCGGTCGTCGTCGACCACCACCTGTTCGCGCGGCGAGCGGTCCATAAGGATGCAGGGCGCCAGCGCCACCAGCACGCTCACCTCGTTGCGCGCGAGCGCGCTTCTGATGGCCTTCTTGACCGCGGCTTCGTCGAAGGCGTCGACGGTCGTGACCGCTGCGCCGATGCCGCGGCAAAGCTCGCCGATGTCGATCGCCGGACCGCTCGAGCGGTCGGCGTGCAGCCCGGTGCCGGGGTGGCCCTGGTGGCCCGTCATGGCCGTGGTGCGGTTGTCCAGGATGATGACCAGCCCGGGCGTGTCGTTGTAACGGGCATCGATCAACGGCGTGATGCCGGAATGAAAGAAGGTGGAATCGCCGATCACGGCCACCGCCGCGGCGCGGCCCATCATGCGGTTCATGCCGGCCATCATACCGATGCTCGCGCCCATGCAGACGCAGCTCTCGAGCGACAGCAGGGGCGGCAGCGCACCGAGCGTGTAGCAGCCGATGTCGCCCATGACGGCGACCTTCTCGCGGCGCAGCATGGCATAGACGGCGCGATGCGGACAGCCGGGACACAGGACCGGCGGGCGGACCGGCAGGTCGTCGGCGGGCGCCGGCGCCGGCGTGATTACCGCCGGCGGCGGGAACACGGGACGTTTGCGACGCGGCGGGCGGGTCTTGAGCACCGGCTCGAAGGCGTCGAAGACAATCTCCTGGTTCAACTCGCCGTTACTCGGGATGACCTCTTTGCCGACCACCGGCAGCCCCAGCGCCCGCACCTGGTCTTCGATGAACGGGTCGAGCTCTTCGACGACGAGCACTCGCGAGACCGAGTCGTACAGCTTGACGACCTTGTGGAAAGGCAGCGGATACGACATGCCCAGCTTGAGAGACCAGGCCTTGGGGAAGGCCTCGCGGGCGTAGGCGTAGGCGACCCCCGACGAGATGATGCCGATGTCTGTGGTGCCGGCTTCGAGGACGTTCAGCGGTGATTCCTCGCCGCGCCGGCGCAGGGCCTCGAGGCGCGCCAGCGCCAGACGGTTACGCTCGCGGGCGTACTCGGGGACCATCACGTACTTGGCGACGTCCTTGACGTAGGCCGGCGCCTCGACGGGCAGCGGCGCCCGGGGCACGACCCGGCCGCGGCCGTGCGAGAGCCGGGTGGTGGAGCGCAGCAGCACCGGCGTGTCGAACTCTTCGGACAGCTCGAAGGCCCAGGCCAGAAAGTCGTAGGCCTCCTGGCTGTCGGACGGCTCGAGCATGGGGACCCGGGCGAAGGCGGCGAAGTGGCGGTTGTCCTGCTCGTTCTGCGAGGAATGCATGCCGGGATCGTCGGCGGAGAGCACGACGAGGCCCGCGTTGACCCCGGTCAGGGCGAGTGTCATGAAGGGGTCGGCAGCGACGTTCAGCCCGACGTGCTTCATGGTCACCAGCGTGCGGGCGCCGGCCAGCGAGGCGCCGATGCCGGTCTCGAGGGCGACCTTTTCGTTCACGCACCACTCGACGACGGGGCCCTTGAGCCGCGCGAGCTCTTCGACTACCTCGGTCGAGGGCGTGCCCGGATAGCCGCAGGCGAAGCCCAGCCCGGCGCGCACCGCACCACGGGCGATGGCTTCGTTACCTGAGAGGAAGGGGATCCGTTCCACGATGACCTCACTGATTATAGCGACCCGCCGGCGTTCGGGCACGACCCTTTCGCGCGCGCCGCCCCTGGGCGCCCGGGTTCGTACGAAGGAATCGCCTGCCCCGGCGCGAAACGGGAGTCATGCAACGCGCGGCACAACCTATCGGCGCCGACCCAGGCGCTTCGGAGCGGTGAGCGCCGCGCCGCGCAGACGCCCCTCGGCTGAGCTCTCGCGAGGCCGTTCCCGGACCCTCTTTTTCGCCCTCCTTCTGCTGGCAGCCGCGGCGCTGCGCATCGTGCCCGCCTGCGTGGTGGCGGCGGCGGGCCTCGGCCTGGGGACCTGGTCGGTCGCCGTGGCCCGCGGGCGTGGCCGCTCCCTCTCGCACACCTTCGTCGTCTGCGACTGGCTGCTGCTCGGGGTGAGCGCCGCGCTCTCCGGCGGTGTCCATAGCCCACTGCTGCTTGCCATTCCGGTACTGGTCGTCGCTCAGCTTCTGCCGAGCGACAAGGCCGAATGGCCCTACCTGGTGGGGCCGAGCCTGCTCTGCCCCATCGTCCTGGCCATCGCCGACCCGCGGCTCGGCGGACACAAGATCCTCTCCCTCGGCGCCCTCGCCGGGCTCGTGCTGGCCGGCCTCGCGGTGGCCTGGCGGGCGCGGCGCGGCGCGCGGCGCGGC
>PKYM01000299.1:0-5434 GCA_003132645.1 Actinomycetota bacterium
CGCTCAGGTCACCGCGTGGGCGCCGGCGTCGACGTGGACGATCTCGCCGGTGATCGCGCGCGACAGGTCGGACAGCAAGAAGACGGTCGCGTCGGCGACCTCTTCGGCGGTCACGTTGCGGCGCAGCGGCGTGTGCGTCTGCAGCAGCTCCAGCATGCCGGCGAAATCCTTGATGCTGCGCGCTGCCACGGTGTGGATCGGGCCCGCCGAGACGGCGTTGACGCGGATCTCGGCCGGCCCCAGGTCGGCCGCCAGGTAGCGCACGCTGGCCTCGAGCGAGGCCTTGGCCGGTCCCATGACGTTGTAGTTGGGGATCACCCGATGGGAGCCGGCGTAGGTCATGGTCACGATCGAACCGCCCTGGACCATGAGGCGGCGCGCTTCGCGCGCCGCCGCGATCAGGCTGTACGAACTGATGTCGTTGGCGACGGCGAAGCCGTCGCGGGTGGTCTCGACGAAGCTGCCCTGCAGGTCCTCGGCCGGCGCGTAGGCGATGCTGTGCACGAGCCCGTGCAGCACCGCCCTCTCCTTCTCGAGCTTTCTCATGGCCCGGGCTACGCCGTCGTCGCTGGCCACGTCGCACTCGATCAGGGTGACCTCGGCCTCACAGTCGGCCAGCAACCGCTCGAGGCGCGGCTTGATGCGGTTCGACTGGTAGGTCAGCGAGAGGCGACCGCCCTGGGCCAGTACGGCGCGCGCCGTAGCCCAGGCGATGCTGCGCTGGTTGGCGACTCCCATGACGAGCACGTGCTTACCGACGAGCAGACCGGACATGGGGGACTTATACCCCGCCGCAACGGAGGGCGCCAGTGTCGAGGGTGGCCGAACCGCGGCAACGAGCGGCCGCGGGCAGCGCGGTAGCGGCCACTGCGGGTCTCGCGCGGCAGCTACTACGGCAGCCGCACCGCCGAGGCGGGGACGCCCGCCGGCAGGGCTGCGAGCAGGGCGAGTTGCCCGTTGAAGGAGTAGTTCAGCGGGTTCGCCGATGCGCTCGACGACGGTGTCGCAAGCGGCCGCAGATAGGCGATCGCCAGCGAACCGGCGGCCGGAGCGCTGTCGGCCGACAGCAGGGTCAGGGAAAACGACGCCGGAGGACGACCCTTGAGCGTGCGCACCGCGCTGAAGCTCTGATCGGCGCCGATCAGAGTGCCGGCGCGCACCACCGCGACATCGCGGAAGTCGGCCGCGTGGAGGGCCGTGACGGTGGCGGGGCTGCCGGTAGCCCCGGCAGTACCGGCGGCGGTCGCCGCCGGTGCGTGGGCGCCGGCTGACTGCGAGGCGGGTGCCGCAGCCGCGCCCGCAAGCGGCGCCTGGAGGGCGTCCGCGCTCTTGCTGGAGCCGCTCGACGAGGAACTGCTGCCGCCGCGCGGCAGGACCGACAGAACGCCGATCAGGAGCGCCAGAGCGAGCGCGGCGGCGAGCAGCGCGACCGCCAGTCGGCGGCGGCGCAGCGGCCGGCGACCGGCGGTCGCGCTGCCGCTGAGGCCGAAGGCGCGCGCCAGCCGTGGCCAGCGCGCGGCGCTGGGGTCGGCGTAGGAGTCGTCGGGCGCGGGGATCGCGTGGCGCAGTTCGGTCTCGATGGCCGCCAGATCGGCCTTGAGATCGGCCAGCCGCTCGCGCAGCCGGGCAGAGCGCGACAGCGCCGCGGCGAGCTCCGGATCGTCCTCAATGCCGAGGGCGTAGTCCAGGAGCCGATCGTCGTCGAAAGCTGCTCTCGGGCTGTCGTGGAGATCGCTCACTGCTTCGGTACCTCAGAACGCATATCCCCCGAATCGCGGCGACTAGTCCCCCCGTCCGGTTGCGAGGGAGCGTCCGGTCCAGCGGGCGCCCTCAAGGCGACCCGCAGGCGGGCGAGGGCGGTGTGCAGCCGCGACTTGACCGTGCCGGTCGGCACGTCCTGACAGCGCGCTATCTCGTCGAGCGAGAGGTCGGCAAAGAAGCGCAGGGCGACGGCCTCGCGAAACTCGGGGGCGAGCCCCTGCAGCGCGTCGCGCAGGCACGGGTCGCCGCTCGGGGGTTCGGGCGCCGGCACTACGTCGGCGGGCGCGGCGTCGGTCAGGCGCCGCAGGAGCCGCAGGCGGCTGCGGCGCCGTCTGCCCAGGTCGCGCCCGGTGTTCACGATCACCTGGTAGAACCAGCCGAGAAAGGTCTCCTCGCGCGGCAGCTTCGCTCGGAACACTTTGACGAACACCTCCTGGACACCGTCGTCGACGTCGTCGCACATACCCTGCAGATAGAGGATCTCGCGTGCGCGAGGAGCGTACAACCGAAAGAACTCGGCGCGCGCCTCGGGCGTGCCGCGCCGCAACCGCTCCAGCAGGCCGGGGGGCAGGCGTTCGATCCTCGTCCTCCTCGCATAAGGAGACGCGGCGGCCGCGCATGGGGTTCGCGGCGCCCGGACGGGGCCAGTATAGCGCGGGCCGGACGGCGCCAGCGCGACCTCCCTCCCTCCTCGGCCGCGACCTCTGCAGTCGTCAGCTAGAGCGCCGAGGAGTCGGCGGTGTCCGGACAGGCAACGGGTCGCGAGTACGAACGGATTGTTAAAGGTGAGCAGCCGGAACGCCGATTGGGATGGCGCGTGGATCGGGGCGATTGGAAGGTGGGTGGGTGCGTGGCCGCGGCGACCGATTCGAGCCAACTCGTCATGTTCATTGTGAAGCGGCAGCGCTACGCGCTGCCGCTTGAGATAGTCGAACGCGTGGTGCGCGCGGTCAGCGTCAGGTGACGTTCTCGTACCTGAACCTGGCGGCCGACCCCTACCCGTCGCTAGCCACCAACACCAACGCCATGGACATCATCTTTTGCCGCCGACCTCGAACGACATCGCCGAACAGAGCAACCTGCTGAGCGTCAATGCCGCGATCGAGGCCGCCAAGGCGACCGAAGCGGGCAAGGGCTTCGCGGTCGTCGCCGAAGAGATCAAGAACCTCGCCCAGCAGAGCAAGCAGGCGGTCCTGCAGGTGCGCGGCATCCTGGTGGACATCCAGAAGGCGACGAGCGCCGCCGTGATGGCGGCCGAGCGGAGCTGCGACATGGTCGAGGATCACGCGGCCAACGCCGTGCACTCCCACAAGACCATCCAGACCCTCGGCGACAGGATCACTGACGCCTCGCAGGCCGCGGCCCAGATCGTCGCCTCGAGCCAGCAGCAGCTGGTCGGGATGGACCAGATCAGCGAGGCCATGGCGTCGATCGATCAGGCCAGTTCGCAGAACGCCGCCGGGGCCAGACAGATGGAGGCGGAGGTGCGACACCTGGGCGAGCTCGCCCTCGGCCTGCGCGCCATGATCGAATCGAATGCCGGCCCGGACCTGCCGAGCTCCGGTCTCGAAGCCCTGCCGGCGACCTGACTCACGGGGCGACCGCTGACGACCGCTGGCGACCGTTGACGCCGGTGCGCGGGCCTCACTCGAAGCCGAGCAGTACCACCTCTTCTTCGAGCCGGATGCCGAAGTGCTCGAACACGCGCCGCCGCACCTCGCCGGCGACGCGCCGGATGTCGTCGGCGCCGGCGCCGGGGTGGGCGACGATGAAGTTGGCGTGCTCGCGGCTGACCTCGGCTTTGCCGAAGCGGAATCCCTTGAGTCCCAGCTCGTCGATGAGCTTGGCGGCTGGCAGCTCGCGCGAGGGGTTCTTGAAGTAGCTGCCGCACGAGGCATAGTCGAGCGGGTGCTTGCCGCGCCGCAGCTCGGCGTCGCGAGCGATCTCGTCGAGCAGGGCGTTGGGCCGTCCGGCGCCCAGCGCGAAGGTCGCCTCGAGGACGACGGTGCGAGGATTGCCCTTAAGGCCGCTCGTGCGGTAGCCGAGCGCGAGGTCGCCCGGTCCCGCGAGGTACTCGTCGCGGTCGGCCAGCACGCGGGCCCGCACGAGGGCGTCGCCTACGGCGCGGCCGTAGGCGCCGGCGTTGCCGACCACGGCGCCGCCCACCGAACCCGGGATGTTGCCGGCGAACTCGAGCCCGGCGAGCCCGCGTTGGGCGACGTCGAGGACGACCTCGGGCAGTAGCGCGCCGGCGCCGGCCGTCAGCAGCTCGCCGTCGAGCCGCGTGGCGTCGTTGCGAGCGAGCACGACGAGACCCTGGATGCCGCGGTCGCAGACGAGCACGTTGGTCGCCTGGCCCAGCACGGTGACCGGCAGGCCGAGCTCGCGACCGACCACGACAGCGTGCCGGAGGTCTTCGGTGCGCCGCGCCGTGAACAGGTGCTCGGCCGGCCCGCCAACGCGATAGGCGCAGTGCGGCGCGATCGGCACCGCGTGCCGCAGGCCGGGCAACTCACGCTCGAGGATCTGGCTGACGTCGGGCTGGGGGCTGTCGTTCATCATCCCTTTCCGGGCAGGAGTGTCGCGTCCCTATCGCGATTATGTCACTCCCGGCCCGTGACCCCCAGGCCTGCCGCGACGCGGCGCTCTTCGTGTGGTCCGTACTTATGAGCCCTTCCGGGCAGTCGAAGGCCGCCGTGGCGCAGGTCCGCCGGGTATTGGCCGACATCGTCAAGGCGACCACGGCGGCAGTCGATGCCGCCGAACGCAGCACGAGTGCGATCGCGCGCAGCGCGGAGCGCGTGACCGGCTCGAGCGACGCCATCGAATCGCTGGCCGGCAGTGTCGAGATGACGGCCCAGTCGTCGCTGCAGATCGCCGCCTCGAGTCAGCAGCAGCTCATCGGCATGGATCAGATCAGCCAGTCGATGGAGTCGATCAACCAGGCCAGTGTCCACAACGCCGCCGCCGCCCGTGAGATGGCCGAGGAGCTCGCCCGCCTCAAGGTGGTCGCGGGGCGCCTGCAGGCCATGATCGGCACGGACAAGGTGGGCGGCGCACTCAAGACGCGAGAAGCACTCGGGGCCTACACCGCGGTGTTCGCCGACGAGGTCGAGCCCGGCGAGGACGATGGAGCGGACGAGCTGGACGAACCGGCCGAGCGCAACAAACCGGCCGAGCTCGACGTTCCGGCGCACGAGGCGGTGCTTCCCACCGAGGGTTGATGCTCACCGCCGAGGGTTGACCGTCTCCCGTACGTGAGATAAAGTGCGTAACTCCTACAGGGAAGAGGGAGATTACGCCGTGCACATCTCGACCCGCTGTCGATACGCGATCAAGGCCCTGGTGCGCCTCGCTTTGTCCTATGGCGGCCCGCCCGTGCAGTCGCGCGACATCGCCGTCTTCGGCGCCATCCCCGCAAAATACCTGGAACAGGTCATGCACGACCTCCGCCAGGGCGGGCTGGTGACCAGCACGCGCGGCAAGAACGGGGGCTACGTGCTTGCCCTGCCGCCCGACGCCATCTCCTTCGCGCAGGTGCGCGAGATCGTCGACGGGCCGTTCGTGGATCCTGAGCGAATGCCCGGCGCCGGCCAGGCTGACGCCCTCGTCGAGCCCGTGTGGCGCGACGTCCGGCAGGCGGTCCGGGAAGTCCTGGCCGGCGCGACCATCG
>PKYM01000299.1:5444-5715 GCA_003132645.1 Actinomycetota bacterium
TGAAACAGACCACCCCCGGGTTCGACACGATCGCCCTGCACGGCGGCCAGAAGCCCGACCCCACGACCAAGGCGCGTGCGGTACCGATCTATCAGACGACATCGTATGTCTTCGACAGCGCGGAGCACGCCGCCAACCTTTTCGGCCTCAAGGAGTTCGGCAACATCTACACGCGGATCATGAATCCGACGACCGATGTCTTCGAGCAGCGCGTCGCCGCGCTCGAGGGCGGCGTCGGGGCGCTGGCCTTCGCCTCGGGCTCGGCGGCCGT
>PKYM01000275.1:0-3629 GCA_003132645.1 Actinomycetota bacterium
CCGCGCAGCTTGTTGACGATGATGGTCGCGAGGGCTTCGCCTTCGACGTCTTCGGAGACGATGAGGAGCTGCTTGCCGGCCTGGATGACCTTCTCGAGGATGGGAAGGAGATCCTGGACGGCACCGATCTTCTGGTTTGCGATGAGGATGTAGGGGTCGGTGAGGACCGACTCCATGCGCTCCGGATCGGTAATCAGATAGGGGCTGAGGTAGCCCTTGTCGAACTGCATGCCCTCGGTGAACTCGAGGTCGAGCCCGAAGGTGTTCGACTCCTCGACGTTGACCACGCCGTCCTTGCCGACCTTCTCGATGGCGTCGGCGATGACGTCGCCGACGGCGCGATCGCGCGCCGAGATGGTGGCGACCCGGGCGATGTCCTCTTTGCCCGAGATCTCCTTGGAGGCCTTCTTGATGGCTTCGACGACCTCGTCGACGGCGGCTTCGATGCCGCGCTTGATGGCCATCGGGTTGGCGCCGGCGGCCACGTTGCGCAGCCCTTCGCGGACGATCGCCTGGGCGAGCAGGGTGGCGGTGGTGGTGCCGTCGCCGGCGATGTCGTTGGTCTTGGTGGCTACTTCACGCACGAGCTGGGCGCCCTGGTTCTCAAAGACGTCCTCGAGCTCGATCTCACGGGCGATGGTCACACCGTCGTTGGTGATCGTCGGGGCGCCGAACTTCTTGTCTAACACCACGTAGCGGCCCTTGGGGCCGAGGGTGATCTTGACGGCATCGGCGAGCGCGTTGACGCCGCGCTCCAGAGAGCGACGCGCCTCGTCCCTATACTTGAGTTCCTTAGCCACGCTTCCTCAGCCTCCTTTCTTCTTCTCTACTGTGGCGAGGATCTCGCTCACCCGCAGGATGAGGAGCTCTTCGCCGTCGCNNGGGATGCGCTTGGTGCCGGCTTCGTCCCACTTGCCCTCGCCGACGGCGACGATCTCACCCAGCATCGGCTTCTCTTTGGCCGTGTCGGGAAGCACGATGCCGCTGCCGGTCTTCTCCTCTTGTGTGACCGCCTTGATGATGACGCGGTCCTCGAGCGGCTTCAGCTTCATACAGCCCTCCTTCTCTGTTGGAATCTGGCACTCATACCATGAGAGTGCTAATGGTTCGGGGGGTTCATGCTAGGGCGCGGACGCAAGCCTGTCAAACGATGCCCGGTTGCGAAGCGTGCCGTCCAAGGACGGCGACCCGCCGGGGACGCACTCACCTGCGCAGCGAACTGACTACAGCGCCCGCTCGAGAAACCAGCGCCGCTGCCGGCGGTCGTAGAACAGATCAAAGACGCGTCCCTCGGCGACCACGCGCAGGTAGCGGCGGTCGACGTGCAGCTCGTCGCTCCACCAGCCGGTGTCGATCGACCAGCGCTGCAGGACGCGGTCAATGCGCCAGCGCCGCCTATGCCAAAGGAAGGCCGCCGGCGCGCGTGTGTACGATCGCCAGGCGACGGTGATGGGGGCGGGCAGACGTTGAGCCATGGTGCGTCTTTCGGTGCTGCCGGGTGCTCCGCAGTGTGAGACGAACACCTGTTCGTGTCAAGGCGCACCGAGTCTCCCCCCGCTCGACAGCGCCGCCTGTGCGGGGCAGGATGGCAGACGATGACCCGCGCCATCCTGCTGATCGACATGGACGCCTTCTACGCCTCGGTGGAGCAGGCCCGCCGCCCCGAACTTGTCGGTCTTCCCGTCATCGTGGGGGGCTCCGCCGAAAGTCGCGGTGTGGTGAGCACCGCCTCCTATGAGGCCCGCGCGCTTGGGGTGCGCACGGCAATGCCCACCGCCCAGGCCCAGCGTCTCTGTCCGCAAGGTGTCTTTCTGCCGGTCGACATGAAGGCCTACCTGGCGATCAGCAAGAAGCTGCTTGAGATCTTCGGGCGCTTCACCGACCTGGTCGAGCCGGTCTCGATCGACGAGGCCTTTCTGGACGTCACCGGCTCCCGTCGCCTCTTTGGCTCACCGCAGGAGATCGCCCACCAGATTCAGGATCTGGTCCGCACCGAGCTTGGCCTCTCGTGTTCGATCGGCATCGGCCCCACCAAGCTGCTCGCCAAGCTGGCCGCCGAGCTTAACAAGCCCGCTGGTCTTGCCACGCTTGGCAAAGACGATGTGCACGGTCGCCTGCGTGAACTTCCTGTGCGTAGGCTCTTGGGCATCGGGCCAGTCACCGAGCAGCGCTTGCGCAGCCTCGGCCTCACTACCATCGGCCGGCTCCAGGATGTTCCCGTCGAACTTCTCTCCAGCGCCTTTCCCACCGGCTCCGCGGCGCTCAAGGAACTCGCCTTCGGCGGCAGCGACAGTGTCGTGCGCGCCGGTCATGCGGCACCGAAGTCGATGGGCCACGAGGTCACCTTCGCAGAAGACATAAATGACCCGGAGCTGCTGCAGGCCACCCTGCTCGACCTCGCCGATCGGGCGGCCGGCGATCTGCGCCGCAAGGGCTATGCCTGCCGCACGCTGGCCCTCAAGCTGCGCGACGAGCGGTTTCGCACCTTCGGCGGGCAGCGCACCCTGCCCGCCGCGACCAACTCTACCAAGCTGATCTACGAGACCGCCTCGGCTCTGCTTGGCGACCTTCACGCCAGCGGCTGCCGGTTGCGCCTGCTCGGCCTCACCCTCAGCGGCCTTACGGCCGAGGCTCGCCAGCTTGAGCTCGACGACTCCTGGCGCGAGGCGGCCTGCGACGAGGCCGTCGATCGCGTGCGCGCCAAGTATGGCGCCGGGGCGCTGCGCCGTGCCGGGGCCGACCTGGCGCCCTACCGCCGGCGGTCCGACCCTCCGCAGGCAAACGAGCAAAGGCCGCAGACATGACTAGGCCCAAGCGTCCGGTGGAGGCAAGCTGACGATGGAGCGGGTCAGCCTGGCGCGCGCCCTGCGCTGGAAACGGCGCAGTGTCTACCATCGCATGACCGGAAGCGGCGAGCTCGTGCGCGTGCGGGCGATCGAACACACGGGTCGCCACTACCGCCTCACCCTCGAGGACGGCCGCAGCTTCCTGGTCGACAGCGACCACGTTCTCTATGCGCCGCCCAAGCAGGAGCAACTGCCGCTCTGCTAGCAAGCGCCCGGCTCCTGTGGGCGCTCTGAAGGCCACGTGGCCGGCCACGGTTCGAGCCGGAGCTTACACGATCGCGGTGCGCACCCGGCTTTCATGCGCCATGCGCCCCCACTATCCTCGTCGGTCGGGCGTCGGCGTCGAGGCGCCTGTGCGGCACAATCTGAGGCCACACCGGTCGTGGAGTCAGGTGCACGGACACACGCCGCTGGACTGGCGTCTGAGATCGTCGCACCGTCTGTCGTCGAGAACGGATAGAATCGGAAACATCGAGCGAAGGGGTGGGGGATGCCGGACGGCCGAGGCCGCAGGCCATCATGAACGGCTTCTCCGACAAGGTAAGCTTCATCTGGAGCGTTGCCGACCTCTTGCGGGGCCCTTATAAGCCGGCTCAGTACGGCAAAGTCATCCTCCCGCTCACGGTCCTGCGCCGCCTCGACTGCGTCCTCGAACCCACCAAGGCCGAGGTGCTGGCCAAGCACGAGAGCCTCATGAGTGGCACCGTGAAGAACCTCGAGCCGATCCTCAACCACACCGCCGGCCAGGCGTTCCACAACTCCAGCCGCCTCGACTTCCCCAAG
>PKYM01000275.1:3645-4010 GCA_003132645.1 Actinomycetota bacterium
AACGTCGAGATGGGCTACATCTTTGAGGAGCTGGTGCGCAAGTTCTCAGAGGCCGCCAATGAGACCGCCGGCGACCACTTCACGCCGCGCGAGGTCATCCGCCTGATGGTGAACCTGCTCTTTGAGCCCGACAGCGAAGCACTGACCAAGCCCGGCATCGTGCGCACCCTCTGCGACCCCGCCTGCGGCACCGGCGGCATGCTCTCGGTGGCCGAGGACTACCTGCGCGAGCTCAACCCGCAGGCGCGCCTGGAGTGCTACGGCCAGGAGTACAATCCCGAGTCGTACGCCATCTGCGGAAGCGACCTGATGATGAAGGGCCAGAACCTCGAAAACATGGAGTTGGAGTTGCCCCGGTTCCGTGG
>PKYM01000068.1 GCA_003132645.1 Actinomycetota bacterium
CCGTGGACCCGCAGGGTGTGTCTGCTCTCGTAGTCGTAGGAGAACATGAGCTGGGTCTCTGGGTCGCGAAACTCGGCGCCCTCGAATTCGCCGTGCACGTCGCGTATCTGTACGCCCATGCACTCACAGTCCAGAGCGGTGTCCCAGCTCTCCTTGCACTGCGCGTAGCGCAGGGGCCCGCAATCGTAGCCCGCGAAGCCGTCGGCGACGGCTCGAGTGTACTCCTCGGGCGACACGGTGCTCTGGGGATTGGTGCAAGCGGCCTGCCAGTGGTCGACGCCGGCGCCGCCCTGCCCGCTCCGTCTGGTGGGGCCCTTCTCCACCATGATCACCGAGGCGCCGGCTCGCGCCGCGCTGATGGCCGCGTGACAGCCGGCGATGCCGCCGCCCAGGATGAGCACGTCCGCGGAGGCCCTGGTCTCTTTGCCGTAGCGCACGGGATAGGGCCACTCAGGGACCGGGTCTCCCTTGTGCATGAGGTTCCACCACGAGGTCACAAGCTTGTCACTCCGACGTCAGAGGCTCAGGGGCGGCGCGCTGGCAGCCCAGGCAGCCTCATGCGCTGTCCTACCGGTTTCCAGCATGGCGTCGTGACCGGCGCCATGCAAGCGCCGGAATCTGGCCTGGAAGAAGCGCAGCGCCGGGGGCTCGTAGACCGCGAAATCCCGACGGCGAAGTCGCGGCCGTGGTCATGTTCTTCCAGATCCCGGCAGAGTACTAAGGCTCTGAAGCGAGACTCAGCTACCTCTTCGACCGCGAAGGGTCAGCTGTACTTCACCCGCGGGTCGAGCCAGGTGTAGGCGATGTCGGTCACCAGATTGGCGAACACCACGAGCAGGGCGGCGAACTCGACCGTGCCCATGATCATCGGGTGATCCAGGTTCTCGATCGCCTGCCAGGCCTGCCAGCCGATGCCGGGGATGCCGAACACGATCTCGACCACGACGACGCCGCCCAGGAACCAGCCGACGTCCATGCCCAGAAGGGTGATGATCGGTGACCAGGCGTTGCGCATGATGTGCCGCCAGACGACCACGCGTTCCGGCAGCCCCTTGGCGCGCGCCGCCTTGACGTAGTCGGCGTTCAGGATGTCGAGCATTTTCGAGCGCAGCATGCGCGAATACCAGGCCGCGCCCGTGACGCCCAGAGTCAGTCCGGGCAGCACGAAGTACAGCGGATGCAGCGCCCCCTGGTAGGCTCCGAGATTGGGGAATATCGAGATCCTGAAGGCGAAGAAGTACAGCAGCAGCATGCCCAGGAAGAACGTCGGCATCGACACGCCGATCAGGCTGAAGACCGTGAAGGCACGGTCGCGGACGCTGTATTGCCGCAGGGCGGAGATCATGCCGATCGGGATGCCGATCAGCAGCTCGAAGAGGATGCCGAAGATGGCGATCATCGCGGTGGCCGGAAAGCGCTGCAGGATCGACTGGGTCACCGGGAGCTGGTTGATGTAGGAGTAGCCCAGGTTGCCGTGCACGAGGTGCCACATGTAGAGCGCGTACTGGTAGTAGAGCGGTCTGTCCAGGCCCAGCTGGTGGCGGATCTGCATGAGGACCGCCGGGGTCGCGTGCGGGCCGGCGATCCCCTTGGCCGGGTCGGCCGGGATAGCGAACGCCAGCAGGAACGTGATGAGGCTCACGCACAGGACCACGACCACCGCCCACAGCAACCGCCGGATGATGTACCTGCCCATGGGCTTTAGGCCTCCTCTAGCGGCACGCCGCAGACGACCTGCGCGCGCTTGGCCGCGTCGCCGCCCGCGGTGGCCGGCTCGCTACGCGAGCCGGCCACCGCGACACCCCTGAAGCCCGCCATGCGGCGGGCCGCTTGTGAAGCTCGGGTCGTCACTTCTTCCAGTAGCTCGGGAAGTCGTAGGTCCAGGCGGCGCTCGTGTAGAAGCCGCCGGTGTTCTTGGAGGACATCGTCGTCAGGACCGGCTGGTACAGCGGGATGATGGGAGCCTGCTGCATGATGATCTGCTGCATCTGCGAATAGAGCTTGGTGCGGGCGGCGCCCGGCGCCATGGGCTGCGATTGGGCGTAGAGCGCCTCGACCTGGGGGTTCCACCACCAGCTCACGTTGGCGCTGCCGTCGGTCGTGGCCGCCGACTTGCTGAACAGCGGCCCGATCCAGTCGGAGGGGTCGGGGTAGTCCATGTACCAGTCGGTCAGGCCGATCGGCACTTTGGCGCTCTGGCGCTCGATCAGACCCCAGTACGGCGCCTCGGCGAGCTGCTTGATCTGAGCCTTGATACCGACCTGCGAAAGATCGTTCTGGATGCTCTGGGCGAGCTTGGGCATGGGGTCGACGTTGTGGGTGTAGAAGGTCACGGAGAAGCCCTTCGGATACCCCGCCTGCGTCAGGAGCTGCTTGGCCTTCGCCGGGTCGTAGCTGTAGAACGTGGCGCCGTCGACGTGGCCCGGCATGCCGACCGGGAACACCTGGTTCAGGGGCCGCGCCTGCCCGTAGAAGAGCTTCTGGATCTTGGCGGTGTCGATCGCGTAGTTGAGCGCCTGGCGCACGAGCGGATTGTTGAACGGCTTCACTTGGACGTTCATGAACACGTAGTACCAGGCGACCTCGGAAGCGGTCGTGACCTGGCTCTTCCAGGTCGGGCTGTTCACGGTCTGCACGTACTGCCCCGAGGGGATGCCGCTGCCGAGCACGTCGATCTGGCCGCTCTGGAGCTGCAGCAGGGCGGTCGTGGTACTGGCGGCGAACTCGAACTTGATCTGGTCGAGATAAGGCCGGCCCGACACGAAGTAGTTCGGGTTGCGCTTGAGCACGATCTCCTGCCCGTTGCTCCAGTGGTCGAACTCGAACGGGCCGGTGCCCAGCGGGTGCCGCGCGATGGCGCTGTTCGAGTACTTGGCCTCCCACTCCTTGGCGAGGACCGCCGTGAACGGCAGCGCCATGACGTCGTCGAACACGTAGTTGGGCTGCGTCAGGTCGATCTCGAGCGTGTAGGGGTCGATCACCTTGATGCCGCTCGCATGGGGCGCCTTGCCGCTGGCGAGCGCCTTGACGCCGACGATCGAGTCGTAAAGGTAGCCGGCCGGCGAGCGCGGCGACATCTTCGGGTTGAGCATGCGCTCCATGCTCCACTTGCAGTCGGCTGCCGTGACCTCGCGGCTGACCGGGGCCTGGAACATGACGCCCTTGCGCAGGTGGAAGATGTACGTCTTGCCGCCGTTGGTGATGCCGCCGTTGGTGACCGACGGGACTTCGGTGGCGATGTCGGTCGTGACGACGGCCGGGCCGGGATTGGCGGCGTAGGTGAGCAGCTGGTTGAACAGGCAGTGCTCGATCGACCACGACTCGAGCTCCCAGGCGACGGCCGGGTCGAGGCCGGTGGGCTCGCCCTGGAAGGCGACGTTGAGCGTGCCACCCATCTTGGGCGTGGTACTCGACGCGCTGGCGCCGCCGCCGCCGCTGGTCGAGCTGCTGCCGCAGCCGGCGACGAGCAGAGCGAGCCCTGCCGCCGCCACCAGGGCGAGCAGCAGGACGTTCCATCTGAAGTGGTGCCTTTGGCGCGTGGCTCCCATGGTGACCCCCTCGGTCATCGATTTCTGCTGTCCGGTCGTGGCGCGGGCGCGGGCGATGCCGCCCGCGGAAAGGTCGGGAGGCGCGCTGCGGTGGGTGCGCGGCACGCCGCTCATCGCTGCCGCTGCTGCGGGTCGAAGGCGTCGCGCAGGCCGTCTCCGACGAGGTTGAAGGCCAGCACGGTGATCATGATGGCGAGGCCGGGAAAGAGGATCAACCAGGGCGCGCTGGTGTAGTAGGGCTGACCGTCGGAGATCATCTGACCCCACGAGGGCGTCGGCGGCTGGACCCCGAGGCCGATGTAGGAAAGCGAAGCTTCGAACAGCACCGTGGTGGCGATCCCCAGGCTGGTGTAGACGATGATCGGCGCCACGAGGTGCGGCAGGATGTGGCGCGTCAGGATGCGGCGGTTCGTGCAGCCCGTGAGGCGCGCCGCCATGACGAACTCCTTTTCGCGGATCGACAGCACCTCGCCGTGGATCACGCGCGTCATCGGCGCCCAGTAGACGATGCCGATCACCACGACGAGCACCCAGATGCCAGGCTTGCTGATGGCCGACGACAAGGCGATCGCCAGCAGCAGGATGGGGAAGGCCAGCATGACGTCGGTGGCGCGCATCACGAAGGTCTCGAGCCAGCCGCGGAAGTAGCCGGCGACGATGCCGAAGATCACCCCGAGAAACAGCGCGAAGCCGTTGGCCAGCACACCGATGGTCAGGCTGACGCGGGCGCCGTAGATGAGGCGGCTGAGCAGGTCGCGTCCGAGCGTGTCGCTGCCGAGCCAGAACTTGGCGCCGGGGGCGACCGGCTGACCCTGGTTGGTCAGCCCGCTGTCGTACTGGGTCAGGGGACTGTGCGGCGCCACGAGCGGTGCGCCGACGGCCACCACGATGAGGATGACGATGATCACCAGGCCGGCGACCGCGAACTTGTCCTTGCGAAAGCGCCGCCAGACCTCGGTCCACGTGCCGCGCGTCTCGATGATCTCGGCCTCGGGCAGCCAGCCGCCGTAGGCCTCGGCGCCGGCGAGCTCGGATTCGGCCATGTCCTCGACGCGTTCCGCCGTCGCCTGACCGGCTTCTTCGCCGCCGATGATCACTTCGAACTCGGGCAGATCGGGGCTCATACGGCCTCACCATCCCAGACCGCCGACGAGGCGGCCGACGTTCCGTCGGCCGCACGGTCTTCGGCCGACCTGATGTTCGGATAGCTGCTCGCGGTCACCAGGTGGCAGGCGGCCCAGTGGCCGGGCCTGATCTCGCGCAGCACGGGGTCGTCGACGTCGCAGAGGCCTTCCTGGGCGGCCGGGCAGCGCGTGTGGAAGTGGCAGCCCGGNNGCCTCGACCACCGGGTCGGGGATCGGCACCGCCGACAGCAGCGCCTGGGTGTAGGGGTGCAGCGGCTGCTCGTAGAGCTCGGCGTTGTCGGCGAGCTCTACGATCCGCCCCAGGTACATCACCGCGACGCGGTCGGAGATGTGGCGCACCACCGAGAGGTCGTGGGCGATGAACAGGTAGGTCAGGCCGAACTGCCGCTGGAGCTCCTGCAAAAGGTTGATGATCTGCGCCCGGATCGACACGTCGAGGGCCGAGATGGGTTCGTCGCAGACGATGAAGTTGGGTTCGACCGCGAGCGCTCTGGCGATGCCGATGCGCTGGCGCTGGCCGCCCGAGAACTCGTGCGGGTAGCGGTTGATGGTGTTGGGGTTGATGCCGACCAGGTTGAGCAGCTCCTTGACCCTTCCCTCGCGTTCGTTGCGAGGGCGCAGGTTGTGGACCAGCAGCGGCTCGCCGACGATGTGGCCGAGCGTCATGCGGCTGTTCAGCGAGGCGTAGGGGTCCTGAAAGATCATCTGCATGCGGCGTCGCTGGCGGCGCAGTGCGCCGCCGCGCAGCCCGGCGAGGTCGGCGCCGTCGTAGAAGACGTGGCCGCCGGTGAGCTTCTCGAGCACCAGGATGGCGCGCCCGGTGGTCGACTTGCCGCAGCCCGACTCGCCGACCAGGCCGAGGGTCTCGCCGCGCAGGACGTCGAAGGTCAGTCCGTCGACGGCTCGGACGGCGCCGACCTTGCGCTGCACCATGACGCCGCTGGTGATCGGGAAGTGGACCTTGAGGCCGTCGATGCCCACCAGCGCCTCACCTTCGGCGGCGGCCGTCACGGAAGAGATGGAGTCGGTCTCGACGCCCATATCAGGCCACCGGCGCCCCGACGAGGTGGTCTGAATGAAAGCAGGCCGACAGGCGGCCCGGCGTGGTGGCTGCCAGCGGCGGCCGCTCGTGGCGGCACTGTTCGGTGCGCAGCTCGCAGCGCGCGGCGAAGGCGCAGCCGTCGGGCAGGTGGGCCAGGTCGGGCGGCAGACCGTCGATCGACTGCAGCGAGCCCTTGCGCGGCTCGTCCAAGCGCGGCACCGAGCGCAACAGGCCGACGGTGTAGGGATGGTGGGGGTGGGCGAACAGCTCGCCGGCGCTCGCCGACTCGACGATCCGGCCGGCGTACATGACGAGGATGCGTTCGGTCATGCCGGCGACCACGCCGAGGTCGTGGGTGATCAGGACGATGGCCGAGCCGTAGTCGCGCGAGAGCTGTTTCATGAGGCGCAGGATCTGCGCCTGGATCGTCACGTCGAGGGCCGTGGTGGGCTCGTCGGCCAGCAGCAGCTTGGGATTGCACGACAGGGCGATGGCGATCATGACGCGCTGGCGCATGCCGCCGGAGAACTGGTGCGGGTAGTCGTGGATGCGCTCGGCGGCCTTGGGTATGCCGACCATCTCGAGCAGCTCGATGGCGCGTTTCACGGCGTCGGAGTGGCTCAGGCCGAGGTGGTTCTCCATGCCCTCGGTGGTCTGGCGTTCGATCGACAGCACCGGGTTCAGCGAGGTGACCGGGTCCTGGAAGATCATCGATATGTCGCGCCCACGCACGCGGCGCACCTCGTGCTCGGGCAGGGCGAGGAGGTCGCGGCCCATGAACTCGACCTTGCCGGTGACGGTGGAGTTGCTCATCATGCGCACGAGCCCCAGGATGGCGAGCGCGCTGATGCTCTTGCCGCAGCCCGATTCGCCGACCAGCCCGACGGTCTCGCCCTCGCGGATGCCGAAGCTGATGCCGTCGACCGCCTGGACCCGGCCCTCCTGGCTGGCGAACGTCACCGCGAGGTCAGTGACCTCGAGCAGATTGTCTCCCTCCCATGACACCTTGCTATCAAAGGCTTTCGCGGAGGTTTTGGCAAGCCGGGGTTGGTTCGCGATGGTGCTTTCAGCCTGCAAGCAGCGCTACGAGATGCAGTACGATGAAGGAGAGCACCAGTTCATCACCGGCCGGCTCGCGGGCAGCGGCGACCGGGCACAACGAAAGACGTATGGCGGACCCACTCGACGAATCCCCAAGCGCGAGACGCGCCGTTGGTGCGCCGGTCAGTCCCGAGCGCGGCCGCGACCTGGGGATCCTCGCCCTGGCGGTCCTGGCGCCGGTCTGGGGCTACGGCTGGGTGGCGACCAAAGTCGGCCTCGACTACAGCCGGCCGCTCACCTTCGCCGCCCTGCGCGTCGCACTGAGTGCGACGTGCCTGCTGGCGGTTCTGGTACTCACGCGGCGCCCGCTGCGGCCGCCGGTGATCGGCTACACGATCGTCATCGGACTGCTCCAGACGACCGCCTTCACGGGGCTCGTCATGTGGGCGCTGAGCAGCGCCGGCGCCGGCAAGATCGCCGTGCTGACCTACACCATGCCGTTCTGGCTGCTCCTGCTGGCCTGGGCCTTTCTCGGCGAGCGGCTGCGCGGCGCGCAGTGGCTTGCCGTGGGTCTGGCTTTCGCCGGGCTCGTTCTCGTGGTCAGCCCCTGGCACATCCACGGCCTGCTGCCCAGCGTGCTCACGGTCGCGGGTGGACTGGCGTGGGCGGCCAGCGCGCTCGTGGTCAAGCTGGCGCACCGGCGTCACGAGGTCGACGTGCTGTCGCTGACCACCTGGCAGATGGTGTTCGGCGCTCTGCCGCTGCTCGCCGTAGCGGCGCTGACGGCCCACCATGGCCCCGACTGGACACCGGCCTTCGTCGCCTC
The DNA here is from genome assembly GCA_003132645.1 of Actinomycetota bacterium. GTDB lineage: Bacteria > Actinomycetota > Thermoleophilia > UBA2241 > UBA2241 > Bog-752. The sequence continues at coordinate 7,603 of PKYM01000068.1, forward strand.
GCTGACCTACAACGTGCTGCTCGCCAACGCGCTGGCCTGGTTTCTCTGGCTCTACGCTCTGCGCCGACTGTCGGCCGGTCCCGCGGGGCTCGGCACGCTCGCCATCCCGGTGATCGGCGTGCTGGCCGCGTGGCTGCAGCTCGGTGAGCGGCCCGGCGCCGTCGAGGGCGCCGGCATGGCGCTCATTGTCGGAGGGCTGGCGCTGCTCGTCTGGCGTGGTATCGCGCAGGGTCGGCGGCAGCCGGCTGCCGATGACGACCTGACGGTACAGCCGGTCGTCGACTGAGGGGTCGCGAGTCGGTTGGCCGCGAGCGGCAGCGCCCATGCGATAGGAGCGGCCGGTGGCGAGGTCGCAGGCCCAGACGCCGTCGTAGTCGCCGTCGCGTCGATCGAGTCACGCAACGGTCCGACCGTCCGTTACCGCACTCGATTGTGGAGCAGGGTTGGTGCAAATCGCAAACGCCTCGTAGGGCCGACGCTCACGCCCGTCCGCTCAGTGCGGGGTTTGACGCGACGCACGCCTTGTTGATATCCATCGTCCCATGGCAGACGCAGTGATCAGTCACACGACCACGGTCGAACCGCTCGCGACGCTTGTCCCCGAGGCCGTGCTCACGACCCTCGAGGCGCTCGGCCCCCAGGCGCGCCCCTACAACTTCGACGACCGCTTCGACTGCTGGGGTCTGGTGCGCGAGGTCTACGGCGAGCTTCTCGCCGGAAGGCCGCTCGACGACGATCTCGAAGCGGCGAGCGCCGTCGAGACGGCGCGGGCCGAGCGCTGGGCGCCCATCCCGGAGCTGGCCGATCTGCTGCCCGGCGACGTCGTCGTGAGCCACGACCATCATGTCCCCGGCAAGTTCCACGCCGTCATCGTCTACGGCCGGCTCGACGGCCGGCTGCTGGTCTACGACTCCTCGCCCCGCGGCGACATCCCGCTTGTCGAGAAGCGCGACGACCGGCAGGTCGTCATCGACGCGCGTGAGCTGCACACGCGCCATATGCGGGCCACGGGGGGCACCGACCGGCTGCGCAACGACGGCGGCGCCTACCTGCGGCTCTGGTTCGTCGGAGGGCGCTACTACAACCGGCGGCTCCACAAGGCGCTGCTCGAGGTAAACCCGCAACGCGAGACCGACGCCGTCGCGCTGCGTCGGCGCGCGGGTCTCGCGCCGCTGCCTTTCTATGCCGTTCGCCGGCTGCCCACCGATCGCAGCGGGCGCGAGCTCTACGACAACCGCGCCACACGCTCTCAGAACGCCTACCTGCCCGACGGTACGCCGCTGCGCGACGATGACTATCCGCGGGCCTGCGACGCCCGCGCGACTGGCGCTTCCCGCGCTGCCGCCGGCGACGGTCTCGGCGGCGCAGGCGGCGGAGACGGCTATCGCCGCCCGCCGCCGCCGGTACTCGAGTCCGCCCCGGCCGCGGTGCACACCGGCGGCGCGGCGCGTCTCGCCTGGCGCTACCAGCCCGCCACCTGCGATCTCGTCGCGATCGGCTGCCGCGTCGAGCTGTACGAGCTGCGCCGCGGGGTCTGGAAACGCCTCGTGCTGACCCGCGACTGCGACGAGCCCGAGCGCTCGTTCACTATCCCGGCCGCCGCCCTGCGACCTGATATGTGCTACGAGGTCTCGCTGTTCACCCGCGCTGCCGCCGGCTATTCGTCGGACGCGGTGGTGACGTTCGTGAACGAACCGGCGGCCGACAACCCCTTCCTCGTCTCCTCCATGGCGCGGCCGTTCGCGCTCGCCCCCGACGAGGGCGCCGTCGTCTCGACCGTCACACCTGAACTGTCCTGGTCGATCTTCGACTCCGAGGCTCACCAGAGCGCCGTGAAGCTCGCCATACACGTGGGCGGCTGCTACGAGAGCGAGGCGCCGCTTGTGCACGAAGCGACACTCGAAGGCGAGGCGGCGGCCGGGACGGCGTACGCCGTCCCGGCCGCCGCCGGCCTGACGCCCGGCACGACCTACCACTGGTACGTCACTCCGCGCGATCGCGAGGGGCGCTGGGCCTACGCGCCCATGGAGGGCATCTTCACGATCGCCAGCGACGCCGCCGTCGATCCGGCCCGCGACTCCGATGACTCGTCGCCGGCCGCTCCCGCCGGTCCGCCACGGCGCGACCCGCGCCGCCGGCCGCGCGCCGGCGGTCTCTGACGCCCATGACCACGATCGGCTTCGCGCCCCTCGACCTCGCCACCCGGGCGCCGTTCGGTATCTCGCGCTGGGCCCACAAAGCCTTCGCCGACTTCGTCGTCACCATGACCGACGAGAACGGCGTCACCGGCTTCGGCGAGGGCGCACCCAACGCGCGCTACGACGAGTCGCGCGACGACGACGCGGTGGCCCTCGAAGAGCTGTCGACGGCGCTCGCCGCCGTCGAGGGCGTGGCGGCAGTCGAAGCGTTCTGTGTCGCCCAGCCCGGGTTTCCGGCACTGCGGGCAGCCCTCTCGGCGGCCGCCTGGGACCTCGCCGGCAAGCAGGCCGGCGAGCCGGTCTGGCAGCTTCTCGGCCTCGAGCGCGCCAGCGTGCGGACCTCGCTCACCATCCCCATCGCCGACCCCGAGATCATGCTGGCTCAGGCGCGCGCGGCGGAGGGCTTCGGCGTCCTCAAGGTCAAGCTCGGCTTCGAGGGCGATCTCGACGTCGCCACGCTCCTCGCGCGCGAGCTGCCCGACAAACGCTTTCGCTACGACGCCAACGAGGGCTGGGACAAAGAGCACGCCGCCAAGGCTCTCGAGGTGCTCGGCCGCCTTGGCGCGGAGCTCGTCGAGCAACCGCTGCCGGCCGCCGATCGCGACGGCCAGGCCTGGCTGCTCGACCGCTCGCCGGTCCAGCTCTTCGGCGACGAGGCCCTGCTCGATCTCGAGCACTTGGACGAGGTCGTCGACCTCTACGACGGCTTCGTCGTGAAGCTCGCCAAGGCCGGCGGGATCGCCGCCGCGGCGGCTCTCATGACGGCCTGCCAGGAACGCGCCGCTCGCGTGCTGCTCGGCTGCATGATTGAGTCGAGCCTGGGGATCGCCGCCGGCCTGCACGTGGCCGGCTTGGCCGACTACGTCGACCTCGACGGCTTCCTGTTGCTCGAGGCCGACCCGTTCAGCGGCATCGCCACCGATGGTGACCTGCTCACGGCGCCCGACGCGCCCGGCCTGGGCGTCGCGCTGGCCGTCGCTCCCTGAGGCGAGGGAACCCTACCCCGTCAGCTCGTCGTAGAGCCGGCGCCCCGCGGCGGCCACTGCCTCGTAGCCGTCTTCGCCGTCGGTGAGCACCGCCAGCACCAGCGTATGACCGTCGGGCGTCGTGACGACGCCGCAGTCGTGGCAGAAGCGGCCCTCGGGCAGATCGTCGCCGGGCTTGCCGGCGTAGGTCGCGCCGGCGGGCAGGGCCCGGCCGAGGCCGTCGCGGTGCTCCTGGGCGGCCAGCGAGGTGAGCACGTTCTCGCAGGCCGTGGCGCCGATCCGCGGGTCGCCGGCGACGAGCTGCTCGAGCAGGGTCGCGAGGTCGCGGGCGCAGGTCACGTTGTCGCGGCCCGCCGCGGCCGCCTCCCAGTCCATCATCTGCCGGCGCAGCGCGGTGTCGCGCAGCCCCAGTTCGGTGGCCAGCGCCGCCACCCGTTCGAAGCCGACGAAGGCGATCACGACGTTGGTGGCGTCGTTGTCGCTCACCACGAGAGCGAGATGGAGGTAGTCGGCCAAGGCGAGTTGCGCCGCGTGGCGAAAGCCGCGCAGCACGCCGGCGCCGCCCACGGCCTGCCAGGGCTGAAAGGCGTAGGGTTGTGCCTCACCCAGCTCGCCGGCGGTCACGGCGCGCCAGAAGGTCGTCGCCAGCAGGACCTTGATCGTGCTGAACGACGGCATGACGACGTACTGGTGCGACCCGTTCATGCGGCCGCTCGTCAGGTCCTTGCCGTAGCAGGCGATCACGGCGTGATGATAGCACCGAGCCGCTCTTCTCAGGCGCATCGTACTGATTTGCCACCGTGCCCGGAGGAGAAACGTTGACAGCAAGCCCTGCCTTCAGCTCAAAATGCCAGACACGGCCACGCCGCAAAGGGCGGCGCGGCCTGACCATCTGTTCCATGCCTGGAGGGAGTCCATGACGAGGGGCGGTTTCCTGAAGTGGCTGATCGGCGTGCTGAGCGCGGTCGCGCTGGGCGGCATCGTCTATCCGGTCGTGCGGTTCCTCAAGCCGCCGACGGCCAGCACGGCCACCATCGGCCAGGTCGTCAACATCGGCCCGGTCTCGTCGTTTCCAGCCGGGCAGCTCACGGCGGCCACGGTCCAGGGCCGGCCGGCCATCGTCACCAACGTGGCCGGCAAGATCGTCGTCTACTCGGCGATCTGCACCCATCTGGGGTGCGTCGCGGCGCCCAGCGGCAGCGAGCTTCACTGCCCCTGCCACGGCAGCGTCTTTTCGGCGACCGGCACGGTCATCCACGGCCCGGCCACCCTGCCACTGCCCCTCTATAGCGCCAAGGTCAGCGGCGGCTCCGTGCTCGTCGGGCCGGTGAGCTTCACGCGGGCCAGTTACCCGACCTGGTACAAGGGGCAGTTCGCGTGAGCCTCGATGCCGTCGAACCGCAAGGAGGCGACGTGACCCAGACCGACAGCGCGCAGCCCGCGCCGACCCACGGGCGCGTCCGCGGGGCGCTCGCCTGGGTCACCAACCGGCTCGGCATGGAAGAGCTGATGGAAGATCAGTTCAACCGCGTCGTTCCGATCCACGCGACCAACTACATCTACTGCTTCGGCGGTATCGCTTTCATCCTCTTTCTGATCCTGGCCGTCACCGGCATCATGATGGTGGTCTACTACCAGCCCACGCCTGACGCCGCCTACCAGAGCGTCGTCAACATCTCGACCAACGTGGCCTTCGGCTGGTGGATCCGCTCGATCCACAAGTGGGCCGCCACGGGCATGGTGATCCTCGTGTTCGTCCACATGCTGCGGGTGTTCTTCACGACCGCCTACAAGCGCCCGCGCGAGCTCAACTGGCTCAGCGGCGTGGTGCTGCTCGGGGTGACCATGGCCTTCGGCTTCACGGGCTACCTGCTTCCCTGGGACCAGAAGGCCTACTGGGCGACCCGCGTGGGCACCGACATCGCCGGCTCGACGCCGTTCATCGGCCATTTCCTGCTGGTCAGCCTGCGCGGCGGCGAGAACATCACGGGCGCGACGCTCGGTCGCTTCTTCACACTGCACGTGCTCGTCCTGCCGGTGGTCATCGTCGTGTTCCTCGGCGCGCACTTCTTCATGATCCGCCGGCACGGCATCTCGGGCCGGCTGTAGCGGGAGGGGGAGGCAAGCGATGCCCGATATCGTCGACAGGCCCCGCCAGGAATACACCTCGCGCTACTACTGGGAGCGCGAGCATGCGCCGGGCGAGAAGTTCATCCCNNTACTTCTGGCAGGAGTTCGTCTCGCAGGTGATGATCCTGTTTCTGTTCCTGGGCGTCGTGGGCGGTCTGGCGCTGCTGTGGCCGGCCAGTCTCGGCGAGCGCGCCAACGCCCTGGTGACGCCGGCCAACACCAAGCCCGACTGGTACTACCTGAGCCTGTTCCAGCTCCTCAAGATCGTCCCCGAGAAGGTCGGGCTGATCCTGCCGGCCATCCTCGTCGTAGTGCTGGTCATCCTGCCGTTCATAGACCGCAGTCCACAGCGTAATCCGCTGAAGAAGCCCGTGACGACGACCATCGCCATCGTCGTGATCGTCGCCACCGTCGTGCTCACGATCTGGGGGGCGGTGTCCTGATGGGTCCCAAAAGGAGGCGCATGAAACGCATCATCGTGGCCCTGGCAGCCCCGGCAGTGGTCGCCGTTCTTCTGGTGGCCGCCGGGTGCGCCAGCCTGGCGACGCCCGAGGCGCCGTCCAGCGGCTCGCCAGCGCCGGGCGCCACGAGCGCCGCCGCCGTGACGGTCAGCCAGCAGGTCAAAGACGGCGCCGCCCTGTATGTGGCCTTCGCCTGTATCCGCTGTCACGCCCCCAACGGCGTCGGTGGCGTGCCCAACCGCCTGAACGTCGGCGGCGACGACACGATCCCGGCGCTGAACAACGCCTTCCGCGACCCGTCTGAGGCATTCCACAACGCGGCCCAGATCACGCAGGTCATGTCCGAGGGCAGCATCGTGAGCAAGAAGCCCGGCGTCATCAACATGCCGTCGTGGAAGGGCGTCGCCAACGACGCCCAGGCGAGCGCCATCGCCGCCTACATCCTGGCCGGCTTCCCCCAGGCCTCCGGGGTCGCCTACGATGCCGACCCGGCCACGGCCGCCGACATCTACTCCGCCTACGCCTGCATCGACTGCCACGGCCAGGTAGGCGCCAACGCCTCGCCGGCGCCGGCGCCCAACCCGCTCAGCCCCGACAAGGCCGTGCCGGCGCTGCGCAATCCGGGAGACGATGTCACTCAAGCCGACTTCATGACCACCATCATGGAGGGCTCGATCCCGCCGCCGGGCAAGGTGAGCGAGCTGCTCATGCCGGCCTGGGGTCAGATCATGAGCAGCCAGCAGGTCGCCAAGATCCTGAAGTACATCCCGGACGGCCCTAAGGGCAAGGCCCTGCCGGCGCCTGCGGCGGCCCCAGCGTTGCCGCTCGCGGGTGGCTCCGCGTCGCCCGCCGCCAGCGGGTCTCCCGCGACCTCGTCGAGTCCGTGATGAGGCGGTCGGCATGAGTCTCACTGTGCTCCTCGGGCAGATCCCGCTGTCGCCGCCGCTGAGCGTGCGGCTGATCGCGCTCGTCGTTGTCGAGGTCGTGCTGCTGATCCTCGTCGTGGTGTTGTGGCTGAAGTACGAGCAGTTCAAGAAGGTGCCTGTCGACGA
>PKYM01000100.1 GCA_003132645.1 Actinomycetota bacterium
TCGTCGGCGCGGCTGCGCAGCAGCGCGTGTTTGACCGGATCGACCAGATCGGCCGCCGCGGTGGCCAGAGTAAGGACCTGGCGGCGCCCCGTCTCGAGGCGCTCCAAGGCGCGCAGGAAGGCACTCGCCATGGCAGGGTCGAACTGCGTGCCAGAGCAGCGGCGCAGCTCGGCGCGACACTCGCCGTAGGAGAGGGCGCCGCGGTACGGGCGCTGGTAGGACATCGCGTCGTAGGCGTCGACGACGCACAGGGCTCGCGCTATGGGCGAGATGTCCTCACCTTTGAGCCCGTCCGGGTAGCCGCCGCCGTCGAAGCGCTCGTGGTGGTGACGGACGCCGGTCACGAGATGCTGGTCGAACAGCGGCGCCACGATCTCGGCGCTGATCGTGGGATGCTGGCGGATGAGCTCCCATTCCTCGGCATTGAGCGGTCCCGGCTTGTGCAGGACGCGGTCGGAGACGCCGATCTTGCCGATGTCGTGCAGGTAGGCGACGTCCTGGATCCGCGTCAGGCGCTCCTCTGGCCAGCCGAGCTCGCGGCCGAGCAGGGTCATGTAGGCGGCCACCCGACCGGCGTGACCCAGGGTGTAGTAATCCTTGGCGTTCAGGGCCGAGCTCAAAGCTCGCAGGTTGCCGAGGTGAAGGTGGCGAATCCGCTCGTAGAGGCGGGCGTTGGCCATCGCCAGGGCGGCCTGCTCGCCGAGACCCCGCGCGAGATCGCGCTCCGCGGAGGCAAACGAACGCCTGCGGTGGCCGGCGACGCAGACAAGCTCGCCCAGCAGGCGGCTGCGATGTCTGAGAGGCACGAGCATCACGCTGCTCCCGGGCGACGTGAGCAGCTCTGCGGGCACGTCCTCCGCGCTCAAGTCGTCGGCGCTCGTCCTGACAAGGGGCTCCACGCCGGTGCGCCCGCCGGCCGGGCACGTGAGGTGAGCCGGGTCACGTTGCTCGGGGGCGGGGAGAGGCGACTCGCTGCTGCGCGGGGCATCGTCGCGGGCGCGCAGCCGCAGCGTGTCCTCGGCGGCGTCGTACTCGTAGAGCAGGCAGGCGCTCGCCGCCAGGCCCAGCCGGCCCTGCACCACGATCTGGTGGAGCACCTCGTCATAGTCGAGCGACCCGGCGAGGGCCCGGCCGGAGCGCAGCAGGGCAGTGAGGCGCGCGGTCTGGCGGCGCAGGTCGGTCACCGCCTGCGCGCGCTCGGTGATGTCGTGCAAGGTGATCAGCCGCCCCTGCGGCCGGCCGGCGCTGTTGGCGATGGCCGTGACGCGCACTTCGAGGCGGCGTTCGGGGACGGCGCCGCCACCGAGTCTGAGCTCGCGCTGCGCCGGCGCAGGTCCCCGGCAGGCCTCTACCAGGGCCGGCCAGGAGGCCAAGGCGGTTTCCAGCGGCCCGGCCAGCGCCCCGGTGCGCGCGCCGAGAAGCCCGCAGGCTCCCGGGTTGGCCTCGACCAGGCGCTCCTGCTGGTCGATGACGAGGACTCCGTCGGGCAGCGTGCGCAGCAGCGTGTCGCGGGCCAGGGGGGCGATCTCGAGGAAGCGCTCACGCAGCAGGATCCAGCCGACGAGCGCCACGCCGAGGCCGAACGCCAGCGGGGCCAGGTCGATGTCCTGCCCAAAGGGGCTGCCGCCGACCTGATCGACGATGTTGGTCGCCAGCGGCAGCGCCGCCACGGCCACGAGCGCCAGCGCGTGCCGCCGGTAGGCCGGCGACCCCGACCGCGAGGCCTGTGCGAGCCAGACCACGCCGACCGTCACGGCCAGGTAGGTGAACACGATCACGGTCCACAGGATGGGTCCATAGTGGTAGCGCCCCTCGACCCCGGCCGACGTGACCACGACGCTCACGCCCGGCAAGACGAGTCCCCGCCAGTTGGTCACGATGATCGGCACGCACACGGCAGGCAACGTCCACAGCGCCAGCATCGCCGGCCAGCGCAGCGGCGGACGCCGCGCGACGGCCCGCGCCATCAGCAGCCAGCACGGTCCCACGGCCAGCACGCCGAGGCACTCGGCTTTCGCAAAGGTGACCTTCAACGCCAGCGGGACCGCCGCGGCGCCGAGCCCGTCGGCCAAGGCCCAGACGGCCGCGGCCAGGCACAGACCGGCGAGCCAGGGTGCGGCCGGCACGGCACGGCGTCGCCAGGCCACGACGTTCACGGTCGCGAGGCCGCACGTGATCGCCACCAGAACCCACGTCAGCGAGCTCTGCTGCCACACGTGCGTTGCTACGCCTGTCAGAAGATCCGCACGCATCCTTCAAACTATCGGCCCAGTAGGGCGCGCGCTTGAAAGAAGCCGTCGCCCCGCGCTGGCACTAACGGCCATCTGCGGTGCGGCTCAGGGTAAGACCGCCCCTGTCAGTGAAAGACCGCCCCTGTCAATGAAAGACCGCCCCGGCGGTCCAGTGAAGGAGAGACCTGTCATGGCCAGAGTCGCTCGAGAGATGGTGGAGAAAGCCGGCGTCGACGTGGACGAACTTGTGCGGCTCCTCGTCGCCAACGCCGGCGCCGAGCTCACCACCTTCTACTACTACACCATCCTGCGGGTGAACCTGATCGGGCTCGAGGGCGAGGGCATCAAGCAGATCGCCGAGACGGCCCGCATCGAGGACCGCAACCACTTCGAAGCCCTGGTGCCGCGCATCTACGAGCTCGGCGGCAACCTTCCGGCGCACATGAACGAGTTCCACGACCAGTCGGCCTGCCCGCCCGCGGCGCTGCCCTCAGACCCCAGTGACGTCAGGGCCATGCTGGCCGTGCTGGTCGCCGCCGAACGCTGCGCCGTGCGCGGCTACACGCAGATCTG
>PKYM01000297.1 GCA_003132645.1 Actinomycetota bacterium
GTCCGCGCCGCCCCCGCCGCCCAGACCTCGACACGCACGAAGTCGGAGCCACCGTCACCATCCGCCGCGAGACCGTCTCGCCCATCGCTCGCTGCGTCGCCATCTCCCCCATCCCTTGCCCCGACGCCGCCGCCCCCATCCTCTGCCGCCGCCTCGAACGGCACGATGCCCTGCCAGCGCGCCTGGAGAGAGCCCGACGGAGGCTCGTCGACCACGATCGGCAGAACGAGCAGGTCAGCGGCCCGCGTGAGAGCGACGTACAGCACACGGCTGCGCTCCGCGTCGAGGGCCAGCTTCTCGTGGCCAAAGCGCGACTCGTAGCCGGCGGTCTGGAACTTCACAGTGGCGCCCGGCTTGTCGAGGTCGGGCGACGGGCATTCGAGCGAGCAGTCGAGCCGCCGGGCGGCCCGGTCGATCAGCGGGGCACGGTTCGCTGCGCGCGGGGCAAGCATGGCGGAGGCCAGCACGACGATCGGGAACTCAAGACCCTTGGCCTTATGGACGGTGGTCAGCCGCACGAAGTCGCCGGCCTCGCCAACCGGGGATTCGGCCGTGTCCGCGGCGCCCACGTCGCGGGCCATCTTGGCCACGAAGGCGTGGAAGGTGGCCTCGGCGCTGTGGGCGAACTCGTCGGCCAGCGAGACCAGCTCGGCGACGTTGCCGATCGCCTGCTCGGCATCGTCGGCCCACAGAGCGAGGCTTTCGAGAAGGCGCGTGCGGCGCACCAGCTCGTCGAGCGTTTCGGCCGGCGGCCGCAGGTTGCGCCGCTCGTGCAACGCCCGCAGGTCGGCCAGCGCCGCGGCGATCTCTGGAAAGCCCGCCGGGGGTGCGGCGCCCAGGTAGTCGAACGCCCCGCCCGCCGCGTGAAAGGCGTAGAGGTCGTCGTCGGAGAAGGCGAAGAGCTGGCTGTGCAGGGCGGCATAGACGGCCACCGGGTCGGCCGCCGTGTCGATGGCGTGCAGCACCGCGAGACAGTCGAGCACCTCGCGGCGGCCAAAGAACGTGCGTCCGCCTTCGACCCGGTAGGGCAAGCCGGCCGCGCGCAGGGCCTGCTCGTAGTGGCCGACATGCGTGAACGAGGGCAGCAGGATGGCGACGTCGCCGGGCAGGGCGGGGCGCCAGTTCGCGTCGCCGGCGTTGTCGTCGGCGCCGGCATCGTCGTCGGCGCCCGCGGCGTCGGCATCGTCGTCGGCGCCNNCGGTTTGCGCGCCTGCCGCGTCGTCACCGACGTGAACCCGCCAGCCCAGTCGCGCCATGTCGGTGAGCAGACCGGCGATCAGCCCGGCCTCGTGGCGGCACAGCTCTGCCGGCCCCTCGGCGGGCGCGCCGGCGGGGTCTTCGCCGTCGTCGGCGGCGCGCACGACCACGACGTCGCGGCCGGGTCGGCCATCGCGACGGAAGGGCGTGAGGGCGTTGTAGGCCGGCTGCAGACCGGGCGCCGCCACGGAGCCAAGCAGGCCGTCGAAGACGGCGTTGACCCAGTCGACGACCGAGGACACGGTACGGAAGTTCTGGAGCAGGGGGACGACCTCGCCGCCCTGGCGGCACACCAGTTCCTTGACCTCGTCGTACATGGCAATGTCGGCCCGCCGAAAGCGATAGATCGACTGCTTGGGATCGCCCACCAAGAAGAGCTTTCCGGGCCGCAGCTCGACGTCGCGCCAGCCGCGCGCGGTCGGTTCGCGTTCGGCCAGGAGAAAGGCGATCTCGGCCTGCAGCGGGTCGGTGTCCTGGAACTCGTCGACCAGCAGGTAGCGGTAGCGCCTCTGGAAGTGGCCGCGTACCGAGGCCACGTGGATCGGGTCGGAGCCGGGCGCCCCGGCGAGCAGGTCGCGAGCACGGCCCAGAAGGTCGTCGAAGTCGAGCGCGCCGGCGTCGAGCTGGGCGGCCGCGGCCGTGCGGGCGAAGTCGGCGGCGACCGCCAGGGCAAGCCCAGCGACGTAGGCGCCATAGGTGCCGGCGGCTTCGTCGAGCTGCGCTCGCAGGGCGTCGCGCACAATCAGCATGGCCTCCTTGCCGCCCCTGCCGCCCGGCCAGTTGGGCGCCTTGCCGACATTCTTGCCGCAGAACGAGACCGCGCGAGAGGACGCCGTCATCACTGCTCGCCCCAGCTCGTGGAGGTCGCCCGCGTCGGGCAGTGCCGCGGCAACACCCGCCAGCCCGAGGCTGCCGGATTTGAGCTTGTCGTCGTCGGCTGTGCAGGCGCGCGTCGCGACGGACACGTTCGCGGCGCCGATCTTGACGGCGACGATGGCCGTCGCGAGGTCAGGCGGCGCCGGCAGGAGCGTGTCGTCAACCGAAAAGCGCTCGGCGAACCGCGCGCGAGCGAGCTCCGCGACCTGCTCGATCGTGACCCCGGCGCGCAGGATCTCAGCCAGCAGGGCGGCCGGTCCGCCGCCCTCACCGTCGGGCCCAGGACCAGCGTCTGCGCCTGACGTCGGCTCGGCATCCTCGCCACCCGCAGCCCGCCCGCTGTCGAGCAGCCCCGACAGCCAGTCGCGCCAGAGGCGTTCACGCCACAGCTCCGAGGCGACTTGGTCGAGCTGCACGAAGGCCGGGTCGACCCCGGCCTCGACCGGGCGCTCGCGCAGCAGCCGTGCGGCGAAGGCGTGAATGGTCGAGATGGGCGCGTCGTCGAGACCCTTCAGGGCGTCTGAAAGGAGCCCGAGGTCTTCGGACGACGGCTCGCGACCATCGCCCAACACCTCATCACCCGCGAGCAGCCGTTCGAGCCGGCCGCGAATGCGCTGGCGCAGCTCGCCGGCGGCTTTCTCGGTGAAGGTGATGGCCACTACGGTGCCGATAGGCGCCGCGTCGTCGCCCGAGAGACAGGAGATGTAGCGGTCGACCAGCACCCGCGTCTTGCCGGTGCCGGCGCCCGCCTCGACCAGGAATGTCGTGTGCAGGTCGTTGGCCTCACGCCGGCGGATGTCGTCGTCGACCGGCAGGCGCGGCTCGACAGGTGACCGCGGCTCGTTCACGATGCCCCTCCGCGACCCGACTTCGCGGGCTCCTTGAAGTCGAGCAACGCTCGCAAGCGCGGGTCGCGGCGTTTGACGACAAAGACGCTACGATCGGCGCCGCAGCTGTCGGCCGCATCGCAGTACTCACACTCGCGCGCCGGCCAGCGCGGGTACAACCCACCCTCGATGCCGGCCAGCGCGACCTCGAGCGTGGCGGCAAGCTGCTCCCTGATCGCGTCGGTGTCGCCCGACAGCGGCAGAGTCTTGAAGCCAGAGCGCCGGCGCACCAGGCGATACTCCGCGACGATCTGCTCGGGCGCCTCGCCGGCGGCCAGCAGCGCCAACACATAGACCGGCAACTGGACGTCGCGGCCCTGGCGCACCCGCGCGGCCTCGCTCACACCCTTGCCGGTCTTGTAGTCGACCAGGCGCACGCCACGGCCGTCGGCGCTGCGGTCGAGGCGGTCGATCCGGCCGTGGAAGCGCAGAACGCGATCGCCGACCTGCAGCTCAGGCAGCGCGGCAGCCTCGCCGGCAGCGTTATCAGCGGCGTCGCCGCTGGCAACCGGTCCCGACTCCGGCGCCTCGCCGCCGAACCACCACTCGAACTGCGCCGGGACGAGACCGTCGTGCCAGCACGGGTCGGTCTCGACGACGTGTCGCAGGTCGGCCAGCAGGCCGTCGGCCAGGACGCGCCATGAGAGCGGAAAGCCGGTCAGCCCCCGCGCCTCGGCCCGCGCGAACGCCGCCGCGGCGACCCCGTCGAGCGCGGCCAGCACGCTGGCCGCAGAGGGCTGACCGCCGGTGAGATCCGAGAGCGCGCCGGGCAGTGTCGGGAAGCCAGTGCCGGCGAGTGCCGAGGACCCGGCGCCGGCGAACGGCGGCGATTCGCCGCCGGCGAGCGTCGACGGGTCGTCGCTGAGCGCCGCGGCGTAGGCGCCCTGGAGGATCTCGTGGGCGAGGCTGCCCAGGTCGACCGGCTCGATCGACAGCGACTCGTCGGGGTCGTCGGGCACCTCGAGTCCGAGGACGTACCGCAGATAGAAGGCAAATGGGCAGGACAGGTACTTCTCGAGGGCGCTCGGCGAGATCGGACCGGCAAAGACGGCCGCGGCGGCCTGCGCGGCGTGGCCGGGCGACAGGACACCGTCGTAGGGGCCGAGCGCGGCGCGGCGGCGGCCTGCGGCGGCC
>PKYM01000153.1:0-2605 GCA_003132645.1 Actinomycetota bacterium
AGGGTGATGACGCCGTCGCGTTCGAGGCGGTTGAGGGGCCGGCTGACCGAGTTGTGCTCGAGCACCGAGGTGATGACGTGGTCGCCGGGCCGCACGACGCCCTTGATCGCCATGTTCAGGGCGTCGGTGGCGTTCAGGCAAAAGACGACACGCTCGGGTCGCGGCGCGCCGAAGAGTCGCGCGACGAGGCGCCGCGTGTCGTCGATCATGGCCTCGGCTTCGACGGCCAGCCGGTGTCCGGCGCGGCCGGGGTTGCCGCCCGAGACCCGGACGAACTCATCGATCGCGCGGTAGACGGCCTCGGGCTTGGGGTACGACGTGGCGGCGTTGTCTAAGTAGATCACCGCGGCACGTGTTCCTCAGGTCCCGATGTAGCGTGCGTAGACAGACTTGGCAACGGCGAGATCGGCGGTGCCGCCGATGATGGCGCGCCCGTCGCCGAACACGGTGAGCTGCCAGGTGTCGATATCGGCGCGCAGCAGGAACGGGTTGCGCTCGACCCGGCCGAGAGGGGCGAGCCGGGCGCCCAGCGCGTCGAGGTCGAGCGTCGCGCCCGCGACCCCGCGCACCTGGACCGCGTTGCGCCCGCACAGCGACGAGGTCTCCGCACCTGCCCGGCCTTCGAGGTAGTCGAAGTGGTGCTCGCCGCAACAGGGGCAGTGCGCCTCGCGGGCGGGCAGCTCGAGATCGTCGAACGTGTTCTCCCAGAGATCGATCGTCACGATCTTGTGGCTCACCCTGTCGCGGCGCCCGGCCGCGAGCTTGAGCGCCTCGACGGCCTGCAGCGAGGCCACGACCCCGACGATAGAGGCGAGCACGCCGGCCGTGTCGCAGCTCGGGGTGAGACCCGGCGGCGGGGCGCTCTCGAACAGGCAGCGCAGGCAGGCGGTCTCGCCTGGGAGGATGGGAAAGGTAAGGCCGTAGGAGCCCACGCAGGCGCCGTAGATCCATGGCGTGCCGGTCTTGACCGCATAATCATTCAGCAGGTAGCGGGCGTCGAAGTTGTCGGTGGCGTCGAGCACGACGTCGAAGCCGCCGAGCAGGCGGTCGATGGTCGACGGGTTGAGATCGTCGACCAGGCCCTCGATCGCCACCAGCGAATTCACGGCGCGCAGCTTGCGCTCGGCCGCGATCGCCTTGGGCTGAAACGTGCGGGCGTCCTGCTCGTCGTAGAGCATCTGGCGCTGCAGGTTGCTCTCTTCGACGAAGTCGCGGTCGATGAGCCGTACGGCGCCCACGCCGGCGCGCACGAGGATATCCGCCTGGAGTGAGCCCAGGGCGCCGCAGCCGACGATCGCCACGCGGGAGCCCATGATGGCCTTCTGCCCCTCGGCGCCTATGCCGCCGAAGAGGACCTGTCGCGAGTACCTGTCGGGGATCGATCCTGCTGTCGCCTGCGTCACGATCGCCTCAGTGCCGGGGTGGGAAGAGACCGCAGCCGATTATACTCGCGGCCGCCTCCACGGGTAATTGCCGACCGCAGCGGTCAGGATTTCGTGCCCCAGCCGCGGCGGACGGCCGCGTCGTGATGTCCAGCCGCGTCGCGATGCCTATGCGGGTTCTCCCCCGATCTTCATCGAATCCTCATGATGGCGTGGCACACTCTCCGTCGGTGACCTTTGCCAGGGGCGCTTCTCCCGGCGCCCCGCCAAATCCAGGTCCCCGCGGCAGCGGGGCCTGTCCCGGGCCGCCCGCCGTCCGTGCCGTGCACGGACGGCGGGCGGCCCGCTTGCTTCCGATGTTGGGACACCGCCCTGAGCGCCGGCTCCCGCGACGATATGGTGTGCCGCTCCGTGGGCATACAGTCGTAGGAGCGTCGTAGTTGCGCATCCCAGGGCCGTGGCATGCGGCCGATTCGGGGGACGCGAGAGGAGGAGGTCGGGATGGACGAAACGCCCAGCGAGCACGAAACGCCCAGCGAGCACGCGACACCCAGGGAGCACTGGATGCCCAGGGAAGACGACAGGCCCGCGCGCGACGAGGGCGACGACAGGCTGGTCGTCGTTCAGGAGGAGGTGGCGGTCAGCCGGCGTGAGGCGCATCTGATCGACCGGCGGGCGGGCTGGGCGGCGCACAACTGGGGCTGGCTGCTCGCGCTCGGCGCGATCGGCATCGTGTTCGGCCTCGTCGTGCTCAGTCACGCCTTCGGCAGCGTGAGCTCCCTGGTGTGGCTCACCGGGCTCTTCCTGGTGTTCATGGGCGTGGCCCAACTCGTGACGCTCGGCAGGGGTGGCCCGAGGGGCGCCCATTTCGGCGCCGCCGCGATCGCTTTCGTCGGCGGTATCGTCCTGCTCGCCTGGCCGGGAGAGACCCTCAAGGTCGTGGCCTTCGTCGCCGGTATCACGGTGTTGCTGTGGGGCGTCGTGCGCGCCTTCGCAGCTTTCAGCGGTCCGCTGGAGAGTCGCAACCACGACGCCGCCGTCGGCATCGCCCTGATCGTGCTCGGCATCCTCATGATGGCCTGGCCTGGGGCGACCGTCACCCTTATCGGGGTCTTCGTCGGTCTGATCGCCATCGTGTGGGGTGTCGTCATGGTGCTCGGCGCATTCAACCTGCGAAAGGCGGGCCGGCGCTGGCAGGAGATGCGCGAGAAGTCGCGCGCCGC